>NZ_JAPQKZ010000009.1:0-165906 GCF_027257075.1 Bacteroides sp. LFL-34
CTGCCTTGGCTTGTTTAACGCTATAGCCCCGTCTGGACATCCAGGAACTCATACCACCAAAAGTGGTATGCTGATCGCGGCAAACATCGGCTAAAGAACAATTGTAGTCTACTTTCAATACTTCAAGGAAATGTTTCCAAGTTTTTCCAAATCGATTTTCTGCTAAATCCATAATGCTTCATTTTTATACATAGCAAAAATATAAGAATGAAAAAAGGCCGACAAGATAGAATCGCGGAGACGCTTACGGTAAAAAGACGGTGTAAGAGCGCCCCTTCACCCGTAAACACACTATTTATCAGGAATCTGGAAGAAAGGTGAAGGGCAGAAAAATAACTACGTTCGAGAAAGAGAATTGAATATCAATTATGCGCATAATACTTCTGTCCTGTTATTACAATCAAAGTTACAATTACAGACATAGGGATTAGTAGTATTTTTCAATTCCCCCAAATCCTTTTATCATTTTATTTTCCTTCGTTTTATTGATGAAGTTGTTCAATCGCTTTTCAAATTCTTCGGGCCGTTTTCTGGCAGCTTCAATGTATGCAATTCGGATACGTCTATACGCATCGGAAAATTGTTGGTAATTCTCCCATACTGTTTTATCCTCTTTCAGTTTTCCGATAATATCATTCGGGAAGACAAAAGGGGCTGACAATACTTTTCGTATATTATCTTCCCTATCAGGGTGAATCATATTATGTTCCAGCAACCATTTCAGTCTCTCTTTGTTGGCTTGCGAGTAGGAACTTTTAGGGTTTCTGGGTGTGAAATGCTGGATTTTATGTTCTTTGTCGAGCGCCTTTATGGTGCTGTCGATCCATCCGAAGCAAAGGGCTTCTTCGACAGCGTCGTTGTATGTAACACTTTTTTCGCCCGAAGATTTGGAGGGGAATACAAACCAAACGTCATTGGCGTTTTCAAAGTTGTCTGCCAGCCATTTTCGCCAATCTTCTCTGTTTTCAAAATATTTTATTTCCATAGTGCTAAAAAGAACAGCAACCCATTGTTGAGAATAGGTTGCTGTTAAATTGGTTATTCATCAGACTTCATGTATGGGAGTCAGGGGCTTTTATTCGTCCGGTCACTTATTTGTCTCCGTACATCTTCGCCCGCAATTCCTTAATATGGTCGGAAGTGATATATTCGTCATATTCCATCATCTTGTCGATGATACCGTTCGGTGTCAGTTCGATGATGCGGTTGGCAACGGTCTGAATAAATTCGTGGTCATGAGACGAGAAGAGGATATTTCCTTTGTACGTCTTCAGGTTGTTGTTGAATGCCTGGATAGATTCCAAGTCCAGATGGTTGGTCGGAGTGTCCAGAATGAGGCAGTTGGCATTGCGCAGCTGCATACGGGCAATCATACAACGCATCTTCTCACCTCCGGAGAGTACGCTTACTTTCTTCAATACCTCTTCGCCGGAGAAAAGCATACGGCCGAGGAAGCCTTTCATATATACCTCGTTGCCTTCTCCAAACTGGCTCAACCAGTCTACCAGGTTCAGGTCGGAATTGAAGAAATCAGTGTTATCCAGCGGCAGGTAAGCAGTGGTGATGGTTACCCCCCAGTTGAAAGTACCTGCATCGGGTTTCATGTTTCCGTTGATAATTTCGAAGAAAGCAGTCATCGCGCGCGGATTGCGTGACAGGAATACCACCTTGTCACCTTTCTCTACGTTGAAGTTCACGTCGTTGAAGAGCACTACGCCTTCTTCCGTCTTCTTGCTCAATCCGGAAACTTCCAGAATCTGGTTGCCCGGCTCGCGTTCGGGAGTGAAGATGATGCCCGGATACTTACGTGAAGAAGGTTTGATTTCTTCTACGTTCAGTTTCTCCAACATCTTCTTACGGCTCGTTGTCTGCTTGCTCTTCGCTACGTTCGCGCTGAAACGGCGGATAAACTCTTCGAGTTCTTTCTTCTTCTCTTCAGCCTTCGCCTTCTGGTTCTGTTGCTGACGGAGAGCCAATTGGCTGGATTCGTACCAGAAACTATAGTTACCGGCAAACATATTGATTTTTCCGTAGTCGATGTCTACGGTGTGTGTACATACAGAGTCGAGGAAGTGACGGTCGTGGCTTACCACCAATACGGTATGCTCGAAGTTGGCAAGATATTCTTCCAACCAGGTCACTGTTTCCATATCCAAGTCATTGGTAGGCTCATCGAGCAAGAGGTTGTCCGGATTTCCGTACAATGCCTGCGCCAGCATGACACGTACTTTTTCCTTACCACTCAATTCACCCATCAATACGTAATGCTTATCTTCTTTCACGCCCAGTCCGCTCAATAGCATGGCTGCGTCGCTTTCCGCATTCCATCCGTCCAACTCGGCAAATTTTTCTTCCAATTCGGATACTTTCAGTCCGTCTTCGTCTGTGAAATCTTCTTTTGCATACAATTCTTCGCGTTGCTTCATGATGTCCCACAACACGGTATGTCCCATCATGACGGTATCCATGACGGTATATGAGTCCCACTTGAAGTGGTCCTGACTCAACACCGAGAGACGTTCGCCCGGTCCGAGCGCAATCGTACCTGTTGTCGGGTCCAGATCTCCGTAAATCGTACGAAGAAACGTAGATTTTCCCGCACCGTTCGCACCGATAATACCATAACAATTACCACTCGTAAACTTCAGGTTTACGTCATTAAATAACACTCTTTTACCAAACTGAACCGATACGTTCGAAACTGTAATCATCTTATTATTTACTATTTTACTAGTTACTATTTACTATTTGAGCGTGCAAAGGTAGACATTTAAAATGAATTATGAGCTATCTGATATGTGCCAATCTGACATAAAAGTGTTACCTTTGCTGCGTTTTTTGGCAAAACGGCCAACTTGGCAAAGTTTTTGCAGACGAAATCTGTGACATCCGGTCAGTCCGGTATGTTTATAAGCGGTATCTTGCATAGATAACGTGTGTTTCTAAATAGTAAATAATAAAATAGTAAATACCAAGATGGATCCGAAAGAAAAAAAAGTGAAGGAAGAGGAACTGAATGTGGAGGAAACTCACAATCCTGCGGAAGACCAACCGCAAAACGAACAAGCAGAGGGAACCGCTCCGCTGACTCATGAAGAGGAGTTGGAAAAGGAACTGGAAAAGGCTCAAGAAGCGCTTGAAGAGCAAAAGGATAAATATCTGCGCTTGTCTGCCGAGTTCGACAATTATCGTAAACGCACTTTAAAGGAGAAGGCCGAACTGATCCTGAATGGTGGCGAAAAGAGTCTTGGCAGTATTCTTCCGGTAGTGGACGATTTCGAACGTGCCATCAAGACGATGGAAACGGCAACGGATGTCAATGCCGTAAAAGAAGGGGTGGAACTGATTTACAATAAATTTATGGCTGTTCTGGCTCAAAATGGTGTGAAAGTCATCGAGACGAAAGACCAACCGCTGGATACTGATTTCCATGAAGCTATCGCGGTAATCCCCGCACCGTCGGAAGCACAGAAAGGTAAGATTCTGGATTGTGTGCAGACGGGGTATACACTGAACGACAAAGTGTTGCGCCACGCCAAAGTGGTAGTAGGGGAATAAGGATTCGCAACCCATAAAACTCATAATTTTTAAAGAAGCATGGCAGAAAAAAGAGACTATTACGAAATATTGGAGGTGACGAAGACAGCCACAGTAGAGGAGATTAAGAAAGCGTACCGTAAGAAAGCAATCCAGTATCACCCTGACAAGAATCCGGGGGATAAGGAGGCAGAAGAGAAATTTAAGGAGGCGGCCGAGGCTTATGACGTGTTGAGTAACCCGGAAAAGCGTTCGCGTTACGATCAGTTCGGTCATGCGGGAGTGAGCGGTGCGGCAGGCAATGGCGGTCCGTTCGGTGGTTTCGGTGGCGAGGGGATGTCGATGGATGACATTTTCTCTATGTTTGGCGACATCTTTGGTGGCCGCGGCGGCGGTTTCGGGGGAGGCTTCGGAGGGTTTAGCGGATTTGGCGGTGGCGGTTCACAGCAACGCCGGTATCGCGGCAGTGACCTTCGTGTGAAAGTGAAGCTGACGTTGAAGGAGATCTCTACCGGAGTAGAAAAGAAATTTAAACTCAAAAAATATGTGCCGTGTGACCAGTGTCATGGCACGGGTGCCGAAGGTGACGGCGGTTCGGAGACTTGTCCTACTTGTAAGGGTAGCGGCTCCGTGATCCGTAACCAGCAGACTATTCTGGGCACTATGCAGACTCGCGTCACTTGTTCTACTTGTGGCGGTGAGGGTAAGATTATCAAGAACAAATGTAAGAAGTGTGGTGGCGACGGAATCATTTACGGTGAAGAAGTGGTGTCGGTGAAAATCCCTGCCGGAGTGGCAGAGGGTATGCAGCTTTCTATGGGTGGCAAAGGAAATGCCGGCAAACACAATGGTGTGGCAGGCGACTTGCTGATTCTCGTAGAGGAAGAACCGCATCAGGACTTGATTCGCGACGAGAATGATTTGATTTATAATCTGTTGCTTAGTTTCCCGACTGCTGCTCTGGGCGGAGCTGTGGAAATTCCGACTATCGACGGCAAAGTGAAAGTGAAGATTGATTCGGGTACTCAACCAGGTAAGGTGCTTCGTTTGCGCGGCAAGGGATTGCCGAATGTGAACGGGTACGGAACGGGGGATTTACTCGTCAACATCAGTATCTATGTGCCGGAAGCGCTCAATAAAGAGGAAAAGAGCACACTCGAAAAGATGGAGGCTTCGGACAACTTCAAACCTAACACGTCGGTGAAGGAGAAGATTTTCAAGAAGTTCAAGAGTTTCTTCGATTAATTTTTTGCTATAATATATAAGGTATAAGTGAGCTGCAATCTTTTTTGTGGCTCACTTCTGTTTTTAGGGCTTGTCCTTTTAAAAAAAAGACATATATTTGTGTAGCAAATAAATAGATACTAAATATAGACTTCAAGTATGGCAGAACCTTTTAAGAATATGTACAACAAGCAATTTTTCGATCTGTTTACGAAAGATTTGAGACTTGTTATCGATGATTTTGATGCTCACGGTTTTGTTTCTCAAATAATGGATGATGAATGGGAAGGCAGGGAACTAAAACAGCGCTGGATACATATCACTAGCATTCTGAAAAAGTTTTTGCCGGCAGATTACAAAGAGGCGATCGCTAAGATTCTTGAGTTGTTGGATCATGTAAAAAGTACGCGGCCTGATTTTTCGGTGATAGACGATACGAAGTTTGGATTGATGCTGGAGTATGGGGTGATTCTGAATAATTATGTCGAGCAATATGGGTTGGATGATTATGAAACGTCTGTCAAGGCGATAGAGAAAATCACACAGTTCACAAGTTGCGAATTTGTGACTCATCCTTTTATAATAAAATATCCGGATGAAATGATGAAGCAGATGTTGGTTTGGTCGAAACATGAGCATTGGGGAGTCAGGCGGCTTTCGTCAGAAGGTTGCCGTCCGCGTTTGCCTTGGGCGATGGCTTTGCCGAATCTGAAGAAAGACCCGACACCTATTATTCCTATTTTAGAGAATCTTAAAAATGATCCGGCAAGATTTGTACGGTTGAGCGTTGCCAATAATTTGAATGATATTGCGAAAGATAATCCGGAAATTGTCATTGATTTGGCAAAGAAATGGAAGGGGGAATCTAAAGAGGTAGACTGGATTATTAAACACGGTTGCCGGACGCTCTTAAAACAAGGGATTCCAGAGGTGATGGAGTTGTTTGGCTTTGATTCTATCAGAAATAATATTAGTATGGAGGATTTTCAGATTTCAAGTCTTAAGGTTAAAGTCGGTGATTCGTTGGAGTTTGGTTTTAACTTGTTGAATCATAGCAATAAGACAATCAAAATACGGCTTGAATATGGTATTTATTACCAAAAAGCAAATGGAACGCTGACGAAGAAAGTTCATAAAATCAGCGAAAAAGAATATACCGGGAATTCTACCACACGAATAACGCGAAAGCACTCTTTCCGCGTGGTTACGACGAGAAAATTCCATCTCGGGCTTCATCAAATTGCTATAATAATCAATGGGAGTGAATTTGAAAAATATGATTTCGTTTTGATTGAGTAATTCGATTGCTGCAACAAATAATATAAATCCTCGATTCTCCGGATGAAAATCGAGGATTTTTTATTTTGATTACTACTATCTTCTTCCTAATACCCCGGATTCTGTTTCAACCTCTCATTCATCACCCGTATTTTCTCCGGTATAGGGAATACAGTTGTATATCCACTTGCCTCATCCGGTAGTTGCGGACGGCTGCTGTAAGCTCTTGTAAACTTCCCGAAGCGGACTAAGTCCTGTCGTCTCCATCCTTCCCAAGCCAGTTCCAGCTGACGTTCGGCAAGGATATTCTCTAAAGTGGCAGTGCGGGGAGAAGCGTTGACACGGCTACGAACTTCATTGAGTTCTTCATCTCCGTTTGCTCCGTTCCGGACTTTCGCTTCACTCTTCATCAACAAAGCGTCTGCATAGCGGAACAATACAATGTCATTCTCCATCAACTTACCGTCTTTTGTGGCAGTCGGGTCGACTTCATACTTTTTCATGCGGGCTCCTGCGGTTTGTTCGTATGGGGTATCTGTTATATCCAGAGATACTTTCCAGGGCAGATATTCCAGTACCGTTCCATTATCCAGTTTGATTATGTTTCCTTTCAGGTCGTGGACAATTCCTGCAAAATAGCAAATATCAAAACGGGGATCTTGTTCCGCGGTTTCATAACCGAAAGCTTCGAGGGCTTCAATGGTGGCGCTGGGACCGTTCTCACCGCTTAGTCCGTAAGCCTTGGCGTGATTATAGTGGCGGGAACGGAAGAGATATTGCATCTGGTTGGTGTACAGAGTTTTGTTCATCGGGATAGTGAAGACATTCTCTACGGACGGTTCGTTGAATATAGAGAAATTCGTTTCGTATTCCGGTTCCAGTTTGTAGCCCATAGTCTTGAGTTGGTCACAATAGTAGATAACTGTTTCCCAGGCATTTAGTTCGCTGCCGTTCACTGTGAACTTTATATTTTTTCCATCCGGGCGTTGTCCGTCCGTCCAATCATTGTCTGTATAAACTTCGGAGTTCAAAGCCAGTTTGGCCAGTAGGAAAGTTACCACGGGGCGAGTGATACGGCCATAGTAAGGGCCGGACTGGTTGCTATGTGCATCGCTCAACAAAGGAGCCGCCTCTTGCAATTCCTTGACAACAAAGTCAAAGACCGTTTTTCGTTCACTTTGCACTACATCTTTCATTGCTACGGAAGAGGATTGAACTAGCGGGATGCGTCCGAACAAATCCATCAGGTAATAATAATACATAGCCCGCATGGCACGTACTTCGGCACGGTATGCCGGCAGTTCCGTAGCGGAATGAGTTTCGGCGAATTTGTCTATCCGTTCCAGTGATTTGTTACTTAACATGACGACTTTATAGAGATATTCCCATGTAGCCTGAATGGCATCATTCTCTATTCCCCAATCGTGCAGGTAAAGTCCTTGCCAAAAACCACCGTCATACCAGTCACCTCCACGGGTGGGGATAATGGCTTCGTCGGAGGTAAAGGTGTTCAGGTCGTAGACTCCCCTACCCGTTCCCTGCAATCCCTGACTATCACTATAACCGCCTACGTATGTATAAAGCGAAGCTACTGCATTGAGATATACTTCCGAGATTGTATTGTAAACGTCATCTTCGGGTAACTTATCTTTCGGATTTTCCTCCAAAAACTTACTACATGAGAATAAACCCAGGCACGTTATAAGAAGGAATACCAGCACTCCCGAAGGACGTAAGATCTTCTTTGAAAACAGTTCCGCTATCCTTGAAAGCAGTTCTTCTTTCTGCAAAAAAAGACTTTTATTTTTCATATATTGTTTCATCATCTCCTCCTCCATTAAAAGTTAATACTCAATCCCAGTGTGTACGTCCGCGCCAACGGATATCCCCGTTTATCATCCACGCCTAAAGTGGAGTTCACTGTTGAACTGTTAATCATGGGTGAAAGTCCCGAATAACCGGAAATGGTTGCCAGGTTGTTGACTGTAAATGCCAGACGCAGGGAGCGGACATATTTCTTCAGTTTCTGCACTTTCTCAATCGGCACGTTCCAACCCAGCGTCACATAGTCGAAGTTGACATAATCTCCCTTTTCCAACCAATAGTCGGTGGCGGTTTGATCCTTGATGTTCTGTTTCGGGGCTTTCTTCATTACGTTATAGTCGGGAAATATATTCATGTTCATATAGGTCAGGGAGGTTCCGTTGTAAATTTTATGTCCGAAAGCTCCGTTAACCTGCAAAGACAGGTCGAAACGCTTGTAGCGGAAACTGATGTTGGAGCCAAGAATCGTTTTAGGTACGGCTTGTCCTGCCACGTAGCGGTCTTCACCATCTTCAAGGCTGACACCTCCGCCATTCAGATCGGCGATGCCATAGGTGTATCCGCCGTTTCCGTCGGATTCCAGTCCCGTACTGTGGGGAAGATAGAACACGCCCAACGGTTGACCCACCATCTGATATACGATGTGGTTGTATCCTCCATGAAAGCCGGCTCCGTCGAGGCCAGCAAGACTTTTATATTCGGGAGCAGAAAGCATTTCGCCGTTGTACATACCGCTTAATGAGAGCAGTTTGTTGCGCTGGAAAGTGATATTGGCATTGATATTCAGTTCCATATCCTTGGTCTTCAAGGGGGTGATGCCGATGGCGATTTCCGTACCCCAGTTGCGCATGGAACCGATGTTGGCAAGCAAGGTGTTATAGGTGAAAGGCGGTACGCTTACGTTGTAAAGGTAAAGCATGTCTGTGGTTCGGGAGTTGTAATAGTTGGCGGAAAGCAGCAGGCGGTTGCCGAAAAGAGCTACGTCGATACCGGTATTAAAGGTATGTTTCACTTCCCATTTCAGGTCGGGATTCGTGTTCCGTAAGTCTCCTAAAGATACGACGGCGGAGTTTCCGACGGGGACTACACCGTTCGGCTTTACAAGGTTCAATGTAGTGTATGAGTCAATCCCACTCTGATTACCTGCCAGACCGTAGCCAATACGGAATTTCAGATTATCCACCATCGGCAACTGCTTCATAAATTCTTCTTCACTAATCACCCATGCGGCAGATGCGGAGGGGAAGAATCCCCATTTGTGGTTCGCCCCGAATTTGGAGGAAGCATCTGTACGGGCGTTCAGCGTCAGTACGTAGCGGTCGGCGTATGTATAGTTGAAACGTCCCATGAAGGATGCCAGACGGGGTTGGTCGTAGTAAGAATTAGTGCCTTCCCACAAACGGAGTGCGCCTGCCTGAAGATTATTATACCCGAATTTGTCGGTGCTGAAATTGCTTACTGTTGTATAATATCCCGTGTAGGTTTCTTTTTGAAGTTCGGCGAGTGCCAACACGTCAAAGAAATGTTTTTTCCAGTTTTTCTTATAGGTCAGCATCATGTTGCCCAGCAAGGATTCTCGCTTTTTGGTTCCTTTGTAAGCCTGGCCGTTCGCCCAGACGGAGGTGGGGAGGTATTGCGAATTTTCCACGATATTATAGGTATAGGCACCGAAGAGGTTAAGTTTCAGCCCTTCCAGTAGATTGAAAGTCAGACGGGCATGCGTGCTGATGTGCGAAGTGGCATCATCGTCCTGCACTTCCATCCATGCCAATGGATTGGTGATTTGACTGGCGGTCGTTATTCCATCCCAAGAATTGGTGACGGGGTCTTTATGGTTGGGATAGGTGGGGTTGAATGTGGCTGCCGAATAGAACGTTTTCTGATAATCCACCAGATTATGATTCTTCTGAATGGAACCGAACATTCCCAGCTCGCAGTTCAGGAAGCCGTCGAACATTTTCTGATTCATGTTCATATTCGAAGTGAAGTTTTTCATGTCTTCATTCAGAATCACTCCCTGACGATCCATGAAACCAAGAGAAACGCGATAGCTGGACTCACTGGAACCGCCATAAAAGGCGATGTGATGGTTTTGTTGTAGTCCTGTCTGTTCAATCTCTTTCTGAAAATCGGTGTTATTTCCTTTATCCAGAATGGAAATCCCGCGTTCCGAGGCGACACGGCGGTACTCATCGCCGGACAGCATTTTCAGATTCTTGTAGACGGTGGAAATTCCGAAGCTACCGTTGTAGGCTACCTGTGTTCTGCCGCTCATTCCTTTTTTAGTGGTGACCTCGATCACACCGGAAGCTCCTCGTGAACCGTATTGTGCGGTTTCGGAAGCGTCTTTCAGAATGGTGAAGCTCTCAATATCCGTAGGGTAAATGGAGGTGAGCATACTCAAGTCACCAAATACTCCGTCGACGATTATCAAAGGGTCATTGCCACTGGTCAGTGAGGTAGTTCCCCGCAGGCGTACTGCATCCAAGGCTGCCGGACCATTTGACCCGCGTTGGATAGTCAAGCCCGGCACACGTCCGCGGATTGCTTCCAAAGGGTTCGTTATCTGGTCTTTATTCATCTGTGTCTCCGTAATCTTCTCTACGGAACCGGAGAGGGTTTTCAAACTTCCGGTGGCATATCCAACAGTTATCAATGAGTCTATGGGCGTGACGGGAATCTTCTGCGCCAAGGTGCTCTCGCACGGGATTACCAGAAGAAGAAGGGTGTAGAAAATGAGTCTAGCGTGTTGTACCATATTCTTAGTTTTTAAGGTAATAATACAAATATAACAAAAAAAGAGAGAATCTGGTTGAATAGATTCCCTCTTTTATTCATAAATGATATTGACAATGTCTATTTCACGATTATCTCATCCGTAAATATCCACCCTCCGAATTCGCTTCCGGCCTGTGCCTGGTAACGTACGTATCTTCCTTTGGCTTCTCCCTGCCATGAAATATCCGTAAACCGGATAGGGGTTTCTTTGCTCACTTCAAAGTGTTGTTTTTGCAACTCCGTGAAGTTAATTCCATCATCGGAAATGGAAATAATCACTGTCTCCGGCAGGAATACTTCCGCGCCGACCACTTGCATAAAAGCGGCGGTGATGGAATGGATAGGGGTTTCTTTTTCCATATCAATCGTCACATCGAGACGGTTGTCCGAGATAAATCCTTGCCATGAACCATCACCGTAAGTCCAGTCACCACGTATGCCGTCTGTCAGGGCTGTGTTGCCTTGTGCGGGATAATGGGGGCTATAGGAGGAGTTATAGGTCACTTTTTTACCGAGCGCCAAATGGCTGACTGGTTGAAGAGATTCGGGACGGCTGCCGATTTCTTTGCTCAAATCGAAAGGATGGTATCCTTTTTTCTGTAAATCGGCCACTGCTGACAGTGCGCGGGTATGGAAATCGGGCCACGACTTACGTTCCGGAGCCGACCAGGCTACTTCCGCCAATGCCAGCATACGGGGATAAATCATATATTCCACGTGTTCGGGAGTGGGGATATATTCCACCCATAGGTTACCCTGCACACCATAGACTAACTTTGCCTGCTCCGCAGTTAAGGAAGCGGGGACAGGATCGTAGGCATATACTTTCTTCAATGGCAGGTAGCCACCGATAGCTTCCGGCTGGGAGTACGGGGCGTCCTGATAGCTGTCCAGATAACAGTATGCACCCGGTGTCATGATGGCATGATGGCCGGAGGTGACGGCAGCAATACCACCCTCTTCTCCACGCCACGACATAACGGTTGCATTGGGCGCGATACCTCCTTGCAGAATCTCGTCCCATCCCAAGAGACGGCGTCCGTGATTGTTGAGGAACTTTTCGATACGGTGTATCAGATAGCTTTGCAGCTCGTCTACATTGGCCAGATGCTCGTCTTTCATTCTCTTCTGACATTTCGGACAGGTCTTCCAAGCCGATTTGCCGGCCTCATCACCTCCTACATGAATGTATTCGGAAGGGAAAAGTTCCATGACTTCCGTCAGTACATTCTCCAGAAAGGTGAAAGTTTCTTCATTACCGACACAGAAATCGGAGTTCTTGTAAGGTTCTCCCGAACAGGATAGCTGCGGGTAGGCAGCCAGCACTTCTTCCGAATGGGAAGGCATTTCAATCTCCGGAATCACCGTGATGTAATGCTGACGGGCATATTCCAGTATTTCACGAATATCGTCCTGGGTGTAATAGCCGCCGGAAGCTCCGGGTTCATCGTAACGGAGGTATTTACGTCCGCCGTTCCACCATTTCTTCCAGGTGGGGTCTGTACGCCAGGCTGCAAAATCGGTCAGTAAAGGGTATTTCTTGATTTCAAGCCGCCAGCCTGCCGCATCGGTCAGGTGCAGGTGCAAACGGTTGATTTTGTAATATGCCAATGCGTCTATCTGCTTCTTTATAAACTCTTTGGTAGAGAAATGACGGGATACGTCCAGCATCAGTCCGCGATAAGCAAAACGAGGGGTGTCTTCTATCTCGACAGAGGGTACGGAATAGCTGCCTGTGCTTGCCGGTTGCATCAGCTGTAACAGGGTTTGCATTCCATAGAATAATCCGGCTCCCGAAGTTGCCCGGATCTCGATTCGTTGAGAGGTGACGGAGAGTGTATAGCTTTCCGGTGATGGCAATTGGGGGGTCTTGGGGGTTATCAATAAGAAAAGCATCTGTTTCCTGTCTTTCATTCTCGCTTCTTTCAGCTGAACAGGTAATGCTTTCAGGTAATTCTCCCAGAGTTCCGCTTCTCCACCTTGCAGGTTTGTATAAAGTTTAGTCTTTTCTGACAGTAAAAAAGAGCCCGTCCCCTGCTCCATTTTTAATGGGACAGGTATGAAGGACTGTGCCAGAATGGGATGTGCATGGAAGCACATCCCCAATATCCATAAGAAAAGACAAACTTTAGGGTATTCTTTTCTTATATTCATTAATCAATTTTGATTTCGTCTACAAATAAAAATGCCTTTTTACCTTTTCCTCCATGCCATGCCGGAAGTGATTTCTCCGGTGAAGCAATGACTCTCACGTATTGGGTGGTCACAGGAGCAAAGGTTAGTTTGTGCTCAACGATTCCGTCTTTGTCTGTCTCTTTCATCTCCGGATATTCTTCGGAAGCAATCTTTTTGAAGGTCTTGCCATCATCTGAAGTTTCTACGGACAGGTTTCTGGCATCAAATACCCAGTCCCCTTTTGCTACATTGGTAGAGATTGCCACGCTTGAGATTTCAGTAGGTTGCTGGAGGTCGATAGTCATATCCATGTCGTTTCCGTTGAAAGCGATCCAACGGCCTGACTTATAGCTGCTATTTCCTTTCAGACCATCTATCAAAGTGGAAGCTCCTTTGAACAGGTATTGTTCATTGATAGGCTGATTAGCTACAATCGGCTTCATGCTGGATTTGCTGAAATCAATCTTCTCTGTCACTATCTTGCTTTCGCCGTTGGGACGAATGGCTTTGGCGGACAGGGTTACATTTTCCTTGATTTTCAATACTCCTTCATAAACGGAGGAAGCGGCAGTAGGTTCTGTGCCGTCTAATGTATAGTAAACAGGGGCACCGTCGATGGTAGACAGGGTAACGTCCATTGTTCCTTCTGCCGGATTCGGGTCAAACTCGGCTTGTACGTCAAATACGTGTTTAGCGTAATTGTATCCTTCTGCATCGTACCACTTAATCAGTTGTGGAAGACGGGACAGGAAGTCGGCATAGTTTTTCTTTTCGGGGCTGGACCACTGAATTTCACACAAAGCAGCCCAACGAGGCAATACCATGTACTGTGCATGCGGGAAGGTAGCGATGTATTCTGTCCAGAGGTTGGCTTGCACTCCCTTGATGTATTTCTGTTCTTCCGGAGTAAGAGAAGCCGGCATCGGCTCGTAGCTATACACTCTTTCCATCGGCAGATAACCACCGATACCGAACGGTTCGTTTTCGATGTCTTTAGCTTGGTAGTAGTCGAAATACAGATAGGTGTTCGGTGTCATGATGACATCGTGTTTCTGCTTCGCAGCTTCGATACCACCTTTCTCACCACGCCATGACATCACGGTAGCATTCGGAGCAAGTCCGCCTTCGAGGATTTCATCCCAACCGATGATTTGACGTCCGTGGTCGTTCAGGAATTTCTCAATATGGTTGATGACAAAGCTTTGCAAACGTTCTTCTTTGCTGTGGCTCTGATCTGACTTCAATCCCAATGCTTTGATACGTGCCTGGCACTTCGGACATTTTTCCCATCTTACTTTCGGGCATTCGTCGCCCCCTACATGAATATATTGTGATGGGAAGATTTCAATCAATTCACCATAAACATCTTCCAAGAATTTCAATACTTGGTCGTTTCCGGCGCAAAGCACATCTTCGGATATACCCCATTGTCTCCATACTTCGTACGGGCCACCGGTACAACCCAGTTCAGGGTAAGCGGCAAGGGCAGCTTGCATGTGTCCCGGAAGGTCGATTTCGGGAACAACGGTGATGTAGCGTTCGGCTGCATAATCTACAATTTCTTTGGCTTGTTCCTGGGTGTAGAATCCACCGTAAGGTTTGCCGTCGTATTCGCCGGAGTTACGTCCGATGACTGTTTCTGTTCTGTTAGCACCGATTTCAGTCAGTTTCGGGTATTTTTTGATTTCCAGACGCCAACCTTGATCGTCGGTGATATGCCAGTGGAGGCGGTTCATGTTATGTAAAGCCTGCATGTCGATGTAGGTCTTTATTTCATCCACGGTAAAGAAATGACGGCTGGTATCGAAATGCGCGCCACGATAGCCAAAGCGGGGAGCGTCATTGATTTCTACGGCTGGCATGGCAATATCCGCACCGACAGCCACAGGCAATGATTTGCGCAGGGACTGGATGCCATAGAATACGCCGGCTTCCGTAGGACCGGTAATCGTGATTCCGTCACCGGTAACTTTCATCTGGTAGGATTCCGGATTTTCGTTCTCCGTGCCTAATGCCAGTACGATTGCGTTTTTACCTTCTGTTCCGGCTTCAATAGCGAAATCTTTTCCGGTAGCCGTTTTCAGATAGTCTGCCAGGAATTTTGCGTTGCGTTGCATCTTCTCGTTTCCTCCCGGATAGAGAATTTTCAAACTGCTCTTGAGGATGAAGGGACTTCCTTGAGCGGTTACAATTTCTTGTGGCATGGGGATGATCTGGTAGTTGGCTTCCTGTTGCGCCGATTGGCAAGAGGCAAAAAGTCCTGCTAGTGCCAGACATCCGGTTAATTTAAAGAGTT
Organism: Bacteroides sp. LFL-34; assembly: GCF_027257075.1. Taxonomy (NCBI): domain Bacteria; kingdom Pseudomonadati; phylum Bacteroidota; class Bacteroidia; order Bacteroidales; family Bacteroidaceae; genus Bacteroides; species Bacteroides sp. LFL-34. The sequence goes on from NZ_JAPQKZ010000009.1 coordinate 15,113, forward strand.
GCTTCATAAACTAAAAAATTAAGTGTTAAGTTATTAAATAGATTAATTATAAGTTTCACGAATATGTTTGATTGTCAAAGGCAGCTCCTCTCCTTTCTTTATTTGGGGAGAAGTGATGACGACCGTTTTACGTTCTCCGGGAAGAAGGTCGAAAAAGTTGTCGCTGAAACGGGCTCCCTGCAAAGGAATTTCAATAAAGACATCTTTTGCAAGAGCGGGAGAAAACAATGTCAGTTCACACATGCCGTCTTTCTGTTTCATCTTGCAGGAAACGGTTGTTTCAGGCAGAAGCAGGTCTTTTGTTTTTCTAAAGAAGTATACGGTTTCGGCAAGGGTGTTTCCTGCCTTGTCTTTCAGTGTCAGTTGCATGAAACAGCGTTGCTGTTCTTCCGGTGATAGCCAGGTGTCGGGTTTTATACGGTACACGCATTGGGAAGTGTTAGCCGGAACTGTCAATGTGTTGAGTTGTATAGGCTTGCCTTGTTTCTTTCCGTCAAAGTCTGTTACTTTCATTTCCAACATCAGGTGGTCTTTGGTGTCCGGACAGTCGGAAATCAGGTAGATATTGAGGCTGTCGTTTTGCCGGATAGGATTGATGAGGATTGGAGCAAAGGCTCGTTTGGCTTGGTAATGCAGGGCTTTCCAATTACCGTAATAGTCGATGCTCGACCAGGATACTACCGGCCAGCTGTCATTCAGTTGCCAATACAGGGTACCCATACAGTAAGGATGGTTCCGGCGGTGTGCTTCCAGTCCGTGACGCATTCCTTGTCCTTGCAGCACTAGTCCGACATAGACAAAGTCTTCAAATTTTTCGGGGATGATATAGTCGCGCTCCATGTAGGTACGAATCAGGGCGTTGCCGATGCTGCTTTTCTGATGAGCATTCATCACTTCCGATTCTATCTGATAATCTTCCGGAGCGGCGAAAGTGGAGATGGTCTTCATTTCCGGGAAGGACTGAAAACCGAATTCGCTCATGAAACGGGGCAGGTCTGTATCGAGTGACTCGAATGTTTTTTGACCATACCAGACTCCCCAGTTATGGCTGTCTCCTATCCCCCAGGATTCAGGACGCCCCCAGTTGGCAAAATACGGGGAGCTGTGTATGTAGAAACGGTCGGCATCCAGTTCCTTAACCTTGGCTGGAAGGAGCTGATGGAACAGTTTGTCGTAGCCTCGAAACATTTCCTGATAGATTTCGGGCGGGAAGTTCTTGTCGAATCCCCAATATTTTAAGGCTTCCAGTATTTCGTTATTGCCGCACCACATCGCCAGGGAAGCATGATTGCGAAGGCGACGGATGTTATAGCAGGCTTCCGCCTCTACCCTTTTCAGAAAGGTGGGGTCGGACGGATAGGGAGTGCAGGCAAACATGAAGTCTTGCCACACCAGTATTCCGTTTTCATCTGCCAGGTCATAGAAACGGTCATCTTCGTACGTTCCACCTCCCCATACACGAATGACATTCATGTTCGCTTCGCGGATGTCGCGGAATAAGGTTTGGTAGCGTTCGGTAGTGACGTTAGTCAAGAGTGCATCCTGGGGGATGTAATTGGCTCCTTTGGCAAACATAGGTACACCATTTACTTCAAAATAGAAGGATTCTCCGTCTTTATCTTTTTCATTAACGAGGCGAACAGTACGCAGTCCTATCCGGTGCGATTGCTCGGCTACGACTTTATCTTCTACTATGATTTGAGCGGAGAAATCATACAGGGCGGGCTTTCCCCATCCATTCGGCATCCAACGTACGGGGGATGCCACTTCGGAAGGTATGGAAACATGATTGATTCCGGGCTGTAAGGTGATTGCCTGGCTGATGCTTTTTTCTGCACTTCTTTCGAATGAGGTATTGATTCTCACCTCTGCCTGAAGTGGCCGGGAGAGTATGTTGTTTATTTCTAATTCATTAGACAGATTTGCGAGCTGGTCGGTCAGTGCGAGTTGCTTTACGTGATAGTCACTGATAGAAGCTGCGTCATAAAAACGGATGGTCACCGGACGCCAGATGCCGCTGGTCACCATGCGGATTCCCCAGTCCCAGCCATAACTGTAAGGGGCTTTACGGGAGAATATGCTTAAATGTTTGTCGTGATGGTCGTTGTCTGCCGGATAGTTGAATCCGTTCGAGTTATATTGAGGCAGTGTCTGCCGGATGGGGGAATGAAAATAGATGTGAAGAAGGTTTTCTCCGATACGGAGTTGGGACTTGACAGGTATGGTATAACCGACAAACATGTTATCGGCTTTCAGCAACAATGCTCCATTGAGGTATACATCGGCGTATGTGTCAAGACCTTCAAAAACCAATTGGGCGTCATCCCGTTTCAGTTGTTCGGGGGTAACTGTAAAAGCAGTCCGGTATTCCCAGTCTTCATTTTCCACCCACTGAATCTTTTGTTCATTGATGCCATAAAAAGGATCGGGAAGTTGTTTATGGTTGATAAGATCCTGATAAACGGTGCCCGGAACCTGTGCCGGTCGCCACAGCTCCGTCCCTGCCTGGGAAAACTCCCAGCCTGTATTTAGAACGACAACTTCGGAATTGTCATTGCTCTGTGCATATGCCATACTGCAACAGCATAGTAGTTCACATGCTATTTGAGCCTTTTTTCCGATCAAATTAATCATCATAGTGGGGCATTAGATATTAACGGATTCAAAGATATTATTTTTTCAGCAAATTTCACTGATAATTTAACAAAATATGTTGTTTTTGCACGCCACGATAAATATACGGTTTTATTCTTTTATCATATCGGATAGTTTAACCGCTATTATATCTATCATTTCATTCCTAACAAATCTGTTAATTTCACCGCCTGAAAAGTCATGTGTGCCACACTGCTCTCATATAGAATACCGATTGTCTCTTTATCAATCATCGTCAGGCAACTATATCCCCATCCTTCTGCTTCGTCGAGCATGATTTGATGTTCGGGCAACCAGGTAAGTCCTTTATCCAGACTTGTTTTTATTGTTATATGATTGCGCCCTTTAGTCGTATCCGGATTTGAAAACAACAGGAGGTCTTTATTCAAAACGTTGTCCTTGGCATCGACATGAATCAGACTGGCCATACATACCGGTTCCTGAAGTGCCTTACGTGAAGACGGGTGTTCTGTCCAGGTTTTTCCCAAATCTTTCGTTATGGCAATAGCCCGGCTTCCTCCTCTATTGTCACGCATATTCAGCATCAATACTCCCGGTTCTATTTCCGCAACTTGTGCTTCCGTTGTATTTGTTCGTGCCATATTGTGCATTTTCCACGTTTTCCCCCGGTCTTTACTATACATGATTCCTGCATTCGGAACACGGGTAGAGTCTATAAACTGCGTTGGAAATACTAATGTGCCGTCGCTCATCGTTATTCCACGTCCGGGTCCTTGAAGGAGAAAATACCAGGACGGATCTTTTACCTGCTCTGTTATATTGATCGGTTTCGACCATGTTTTACCATCGTCTGTACTCTTTGCCAATACCAGCTGTGCGGTATGGTTTATATCCATTCCCGAATGGGAGCTCCACCAGGCACGTTGATTACCCATACCATGTGTCCATGCGGCAACCACCCAGACGGTATTCGTTTGAGTATCTACCAAAATAGAGGGATCTCCTACCCCATTCTGTGCTTTAGGCAAACCGCCATACTCACCAAATGAAAGCGGAAGACGCATTTTCTCCCAGCTCTTCCCTCCGTCAGTGCTACGACTCAAACCCACATCTACATATTCCTGTAAATCGACACTACTATTATATCGGACATCGTACACTCCCAATAATGTTCCTTTATTGGTTGTCACTAATCCGGGAATACGGAAGGAAGCAGAACCGTCATTACCAGCATGACGAACTCCGACTGCCATCCGGTGAGTAATATCTTTCGGGGAAATAAATTTACAATAGAGTTCTTTCCCATCCACTTTTACAGCATGTAAATCAGAGACTATTTTAGTATGCAAAGAGGCATCTGTTTTCATCTGCAAACTGATCCAAAAAAAGTTGACACCTGGAAATAAATTGTAATTACCTCTTAATACAACTTTTTCCGATGGTCCGACCTCTGCACATTTTATGGAATAGGAAGGATTAGCCGCCAATGTCGCACCCGGTCGATGGCTGGATATGTACTCTACAGGGGCAAAGCGATTTTTGTTTTGATCTTGTAAGGCCTCTGTTCCTCCATAATAGAGTTTGATTGCCTGGACATCCGCTAAGTTGGTACTTTTACTGAAATCTAAAACAACTTCATCGAGCATCTTGCTTTCCTTTGCATCCAACCGGATATAGAACAGAACATTGTCCTGCCGCTCTATCAAAACCGGGATTTGTGTTTCATGGATAAACACTGTGTCTGAAGCTTTTACGTCAAAAGAATAGCCTAATAAGACAAGGAAAAGTAAATAAAAAATTCTTCTCATAATGGGGGTATTAGTTAGTTTAACGCGATAAAGATAAAACTTTTCTACCATAATACAGCTATGCAAACAGTTAACTTTCATTTTACCAAGTTCTGGTAGGACTAGTCAATACTTTGACCACCATTCTGGCTCTTGTCATCATTGATAAGGTAGGCCGCAAGAAACTTGTTTATTACGGAGTTTCGGGAATGGTTGTTTCTCTGATTCTCATCGGCCTGTATTTCCTCTTCGGAGATTCCCTGGGAGTATCCAGCCTCTTCCTGCTTGTTTTCTTCCTGTTCTATGTATTCTGCTGTGCCGTATCTATCTGTGCCGTGGTGTTCGTACTTCTCTCGGAGATGTATCCCACCAAGGTTCGCGGACTGGCCATGTCGATAGCAGGATTCGCTCTGTGGATCGGAACGTACCTGATCGGACAGTTAACCCCCTGGATGCTCCAGAACCTTACCCCCGCCGGAACATTCTTCCTGTTCGCCCTCATGTGCGTGCCGTATATGCTGATTGTCTGGAAACTCGTGCCGGAGACTACAGGGAAGTCGCTGGAAGAGATTGAAAGATATTGGACCCGTTCGGAATAAATATAAAACAGACCTTAATAACAATAAACTAACATCTTATAAATATGGATAGTAAGAACAACATTGGTCATTCAGCAGACATCTCTTTCACTGCTGAATTGCCCATACCAATCTATAATGGAAATAATAGTATGGATTTCGAGAAACTGGCAAGTCTGTACAAGGATGAACTTCTGGACAGTGTCCTCCCTTTCTGGCTTGAACACTCCCAAGACCACGAGTATGGTGGTTATTTCACCTGTCTGGACCGTGAAGGAAAAGTGTTCGATACGGATAAGTTCATCTGGCTGCAATGTCGTGAGGTGTGGATGTTCTCCATGCTTTACAATAAAGTGGAAAAACGCAAGGAATGGCTGGATTGTGCCGTTCAAGGTGGTGAATTTCTAAAAAAATACGGACATGATAGTTACTATAACTGGTATTTTTCCCTTGATCGTTCGGGTAGACCATTGGTAGAACCGTATAATATATTCTCGTATACATTCGCCACCATGGCTTTCGGACAGTTGAGCCTTGCAACCGGTAATCAGGAATATGCGGACATTGCCAAGAAAACTTTCGACATAATCCTTTCCAAAGTGGATAATCCGAAAGGGAGATGGAATAAGCTTCATCCGGGTACCCGTAATCTGAAGAACTTTGCCTTGCCAATGATCCTCTGTAACCTGGCACTGGAGATAGAGCATTTATTGGATGAAACGTATCTGCGGGAAACAATGGATACTTGTATCCATGAAGTGATGGAAGTTTTCTATCGTCCTGAACTCGGAGGTATCATTGTTGAAAACGTGGACATAGACGGTAATTTGGTCGATTGTTTTGAAGGCCGTCAGGTGACCCCGGGACATGCCATTGAAGCGATGTGGTTTATCATGGATCTAGGCAAGCGTCTGAATCGTCCGGAATTGATAGAGAAAGCCAAAGAGACTACTCTCACGATGCTTAATTATGGCTGGGACAAGCAATATGGAGGTATCTACTATTTTATGGATCGTAACGGTTGTCCTCCCCAACAATTGGAGTGGGACCAGAAACTCTGGTGGGTCCATATCGAAACGCTTATTTCCCTGCTGAAAGGCTATCAATTGACGGGAGACAAAAAATGCTTGGAATGGTTTGAAAAGGTACATGACTACACTTGGGAGCATTTCAAGGATAAAGAATATCCTGAATGGTATGGCTACTTGAACCGAAGAGGCGAAGTATTGCTACCACTCAAAGGAGGAAAATGGAAAGGATGCTTCCATGTGCCAAGAGGACTGTATCAGTGCTGGAAAACATTAGAAGATTTGATGAATTATAAATAACTATCTTGTTTTATTAACATTAATATTTAATATGGAGAAACAAATCACATGGAGTATAAGGTTTATAGCCTTATTCATCTGTTCGCTTTCTTTCTTAAACGTTCATGCTCAAAAAAACACGAACGTGAAAGGGACAGTGTATGACTCAAACAATGAGCCGCTTGTCGGTGCTACTGTTAGTGTAAAAGGGAATTCGTCCAACGGTACTATTACCAATATTGACGGACAGTTTAGCCTAAATGTACAGGATTTAAAATCGACTTTAGTAGTTTCCTTTGTCGGGTATCAGACTCAAGAGGTTGCTTTACATGGTCGTTCAGAAATTACTATTAGACTTCAAGAAGATGCACAAGCATTGGATGAAGTTGTAGTGGTGGGGTATGGAACTCAAAAAAAGAAATTCTTAATAGGTTCCGTTTCTCAAGTAGGCTCTAAAGAGTTGATGATGGCTCCTCAAGCTAACCTTTCTAATATGATGACAGGTAAGTTACCGGGGGTAACGAGTGTTCAACGTTCCGGTCTTCCCGGAAACGACCAGACATCTATCAACATCCGTGGTTTAGGTACTTTTTTAGATTCTAGTCCTCTGATATTAGTGGATGGCGTTGAACGTATGTTGAATACTGTGAATCCTAATGATGTAGAAAACATATCTATTTTGAAAGATGCAGCTACAGCATCCGTTTATGGTTTGGCAGCGGCAAATGGAGTAATCCTGGTAACGACCAAGAAAGGTACTGAAGGTAAAGTAACTCTTTCGTATGACGGTTCTGTTACTTTCCAGAAAAATACAGCCATGCCTGAAATGCTAAATGGTCCTGACTATATTTATTGGTATAATAAGGCAAGTGAACTTGATGGTAACGGGCCATATTATGGAGCTGATATTCAGACGAAAGTGGCTAACAACTATGATCCGGAAGGTAAATATGGAAATACAAACTGGACAAAAGAAGTTTTTAAGGATTATGGCTTCACACATCAACATAATATTTCAGCTTCCGGTGGTAACAAGAATATCCGTTTCTTCACCAGTATAGGCATGTTGGATCAATCCGGTATCATCGAAAATGTGAATTATGATCGTTACAATGTCCGTTCTAACGTAGAAGGTAATATTACCAAAGATTTAACGTTCGAACTTAATATTTCTGGCTTTTATGAAGAAAAGAACTGGCCCGGAATTAGCACAAGCGCACAGGCTGAACAAAATCCCATTCAGCAGGCTGTTTATTCAGCCCCTATTATTCCTATTTATTATCAAGGAGAATATACAGCTTGGATTGGTCCTGGTAGTTCCACCACACAGAGTCCACTCGCTACTTTAAGGAATAGCGGATTTCAGAAAAAACAAAGACATGAGTTTGATGGTACAATGAAAATTAGTTATGCCTTTCCTTGGGTAAAAGGGTTGAAAGCTTCTCTCGGTTTAGTTTATGATACTAGTTATTCGGAAGATAACGGTTTCTTGGTAGGATACAATGTTAATGCTTATAGTGCAGATTCTAAATCATATAATTTAATGCGTGCCTCTTCTACAAGCGAGAAAGGTAATTACACTAAATCTGCATCTTCTTTCAGAAGATTTATGGTCCGCCCGAGTGTGGAGTATGCTAATACCTTTGGCAAGCATGCAGTTTCAGCCCTATTCTTATATGAACAGACACAACTGAAAGGCTCTACAATGACAGGAAAGATGGGCGGCTATAATTTTAATGATCCGGTTGATCTTTCATTAGGTACTGAATTTATATCCAATCCTACAGGTAGTCATAGCGATAAAGCTACTATTGGTTATGTAGGGCGTTTCAATTATATTTTCGATAAAAGATATCTTGCAGAATTTGCTTTTCGTGTAGATGGATCCTATAAATTCGCAAAAGATAAAAGATGGGGATTCTTCCCTTCTGTATCTTTAGGATGGGTAATCTCTGAAGAAAACTTCATAAAAAACAATTTCTCTTCTATCAACCTGTTAAAGTTGCGTGCTTCTGTCGGTGAATTGGGTAGTGATAATACAGATGCTTTTTTGCATAGAAGCATTTTTAAGGTAGAGAAGAATGCGTATATATTCGGAGGAGTTCCTTATGCAGGATTAGGTGCATCCAACTCTATTACTTCCAGCTTAACCTGGTCTACTACCCGCAGTTACAATATTGGTGCTGACCTGACAATGTGGAATGGATTATTGGGAGTAGAATTCGATTTATTTTATAAGCTGACAAAAGATATACAAGAAAGCCGGAGTGGCGGTTTCCCTCCTTCATTAGGAGGAAATTATGCTCAAAAAGGAAATACGGGTAAGATCGACAATCGCGGTTTTGAATTGGTATTGAAGCACCAAAACCACGTTAATGATTTTTATTATAGTATAACCGGTAGTGTAGCGTGGGCTAGAAATAAAGTTCTGTCGCGGATTGAAAGTGAAAGTACTCCTTGGTACCGGACAAACATAGGTGAACCTTTAGGACAAATTTATGGCTATAAAGCTATAGGCTTATATCAAACACAAGAGCAATTGGATAACCGTCCTTTTGTTGGTAATGGAGTTCAACGTTTAGGAGATATCATGTATGAGGATATCAATGGAGATGGTAAAATTACGCAGGATGGGGATAAAGTTAAAATCGGCCACAGCACTTTACCAGAGTTAAACTACTCTCTGTCTATGGACTTCAACTGGAAAGGGTTCAATTTGAGTGCATTATGGCAAGGAGCTGCTATTGTTAGTTATACGTTGAATGGTACTTATAATCATGGTTCAATGGACAATACGGTCTATACACGACCATTCTACTCGGGAGGAAATGCTCCTTATTATCTGGTAGAAGATTCATGGACACCGGAAAATACGAGTGCCCGTTATCCCAGATTAAGTGCCATTCATAATGGAAATAATGCATATACCTCTTCCTGGTGGTTGGTAAATGGTAATTTCTTGCGTTTGAAGAATTTACAGTTTGGTTATACAATTCCTAAAAAAATACTTGCGAAAGCCAATATTGGACTATCTAACGTTCGTGTATATGTAGCAGGCACCAATCTGTTTACTTTCACAGAATTCAAATATTGCGACCCTGAAATGGCTATTATAAATAATGGTTATTATCCCCAACAAAAGAATTATAGTGTTGGATTAAATATCACATTCTAATTAAATCAATAATTATGAAAATAAAAAGATTATATCTATTAGGGATAGGGCTGATGTTTACGTCACAGTTTCTAACCTCATGCCATGATTTGTTGGAGAAAGATCCCACAGACTCATATTCAGAAACAGTAGCCTGGAGCTCGGAATCTTCTTTAGATATGTATGTGACTTACTTATATAAGCCTCTCAATGGCTTATCCAACTTTTCTTCTTTATCCTTAACCGATGGATATACAGATTTAGTTAAGTATGGAAATGGAGTTCCACAAACATGGAGTGCTCATAACAAGATTCTGTTGCAGCAAAACACAATAACATCAGATAATAATCCGATGTCATCGTGGGGACTTTATACTGACATATTTAGAGAAAATGTATTTTTGCGTGATGCCGGTATCTATGGAAGTAAGTTTAATGAAGATTTTCTCAATACTCGTATTGCTGAAATTCGTTTTATTCGCGCTGTGAATTATGCACGTATGATTAGAATTTTCGGAGGAGTTATTCTTCGTGACGAAACAAATGGAGTTGATTCAGAAGGGGAAAAAGCAAAAGCAAGAGCAACTGAAGCCGAATCATGGGATTTTGTTCTGAAGGACCTGGAATTCGCAGCCAAACACCTTCCGAAAGAATGGGACAGCAAATGGGATGGGCGTTTGACTAAAGGAGCAGCGTATGCCTATATGTGTCGTACAGCACTCTTTGCAAAACGTTGGGATATTGCTATTACCGCTGCTGATGAGATTAAAAAGCTCAATAAGTATGACTTAATGGATGAATATAAAGATGTATTTAAAGTGGCAGGTAATAAAGAAATTATTTTCTCCATAGCATACAAAATTCCGGATATGCCCCATTATTTCGATCGCTATTTTGCTCCTGACGGTAAACAAGGAATAAGAAGAGCTGTCCCGACAAGTGAACTGGTTGATTCTTATGATATGGCTGACGGAACTCCTTTCTCGTGGAGCGGCTCCATGGCCAAAGATCCTTATGTAGGTCGTGAACCTCGTTTCTATGCATCCATTATATATAATGGGGCTACTTGGAAAGAAAAGACTATTTATACCTATGTAGACGCTGAAAACGGTTTTGCTGCTTACAGAGATAATATGAATCCGGGAGAAAAACAAACTGTTACCGGATATTTCATCAGAAAATATCTACAAGAAAACAATACCGAATTTGATGATAAGGGAAGCGATCAGTTTTGGATTGAAATGCGTTATGCGGAGGTTTTGTTAAATCTGGCTGAAGCTCTGGCAGAACAGGATTATGCTAAAAATCAGGATGATGCCTTGGAAGCTCTCAATGAAGTAAGAAGACGTGTTGACCTACCGGAACGTACAACACAGGAAGCACCGGATAAAGACTCATTTATGAAACTATTACGTAAGGAGCGTATTTGTGAATTGGCCTTTGAAGGATTCCGTTATTGGGATTTACGCAGATGGCGTTTGGCTGGCGAAGTTATTGATGGAAAACAGGCACATGGAACAAAAATAACCAAAAAAGATGATAATTCTTATACTTATGAACAAGTGTCATGTGACGACAATATAAACCGCTTCTTTCCAGAACGCTATTACTTGCTACCTATTCCTGTAGATGAATTACAGAATAATCCGTTATGTGAGAATAATGCTCCTTGGTAATATTAAAAGATTATTATAGTTATGAAAAATTTTAAAGTAATTACATACATCATATTAATGATAGCATTTAGCTTTTCCTTTTCTTCTTGTGAAAAGCATGATGATATCCATTATCATTCTGATTGTGATATCATATCCATTATGGTTCGTGCTAATTCTCCGGAAGATGGTACTACTTATGATGGGGTCATATCAGAGAATGGAAATATAACTTTCGAACTTCCGGCAAAAGTGAAATTGAGCGAATTATATATAACAGCCAATTTGCCTGTAGCAGCATTTGCTTATCCTTCATTGACTGGTGCTAAAGATTTATCTACTCCATTTAAACTAACTATTGTAGCAGGTGATGGAACGCAAAAGGAGTATACTTTGATTGCTAAACACCCAAATAATTAAAAAAGTAGATGTTATGAAAATAAAATATCATAATTGGCTTCAAGTTGCTGTCATGGCAACAATGGTTGCATTTTCCGCATGCTCGGATAATCCAACATTATACTCTGACACTGATATAACCGGATTCAAAGTTAGATTGGGCGAGGGTAATTATAAACAGGGTACCGTTAAGGATGGTAACATTATTGAATTTAAGATTACTCCGGACTTAGATTTGAGCAAACTCAATGGAGTTACTTGTTCTTTCTTTATCTCTCCATATGCAACAGTTACACCTACCCCCGATGTACCTCAAGATTTTTCAAAAGATGTACATTACACAGTGAAGGCGCAAGATGGCACAACCACTGACTGGACCGTAAAATGGACTTATGGCGGAAAAGTAAATGATGGAGAAGGTTTTGAATATTTTTTCAAAAAATGGGAAATTAGTGTACCCACTCCATCTAATAAAAACAAAGATGGTTTCGGTGCAGTGTTTGGTAATTATATAATAGACACCCAATTTAATTTCTATGATAAATATACAGGGCAGAAAGTAGATAAGACTTTGAATGTGACAGGAATAGACGCTTCTTTGTGCCAGTTAGTCAATGATGACGCCGGTAATTTGATCGGTGTAGTAAAAAATGTAGGATTATACAGATGGACTACTGTTGAGGGAGCTCCACAAAAGGTTGCTAATGTAACTCCCGGAGCAAATAAAGTTTCTGCAATCGGTGATATTGACAAAGTGGGATATGTTTATGATTCTAAACCTGATGGTGTAGGTACACATGCAGTTTACAAATTTGAGAATGGTACATATACAGGCACTTCAACCTTGGTTACCGGTCGTCCCAGTAATGATAGTAACTGGCGACAGATTGTGGCTGTACTCGGCATGTCGGATAACCCACCATTTTACGTAATAGACGCAGTGAATGCCGGAGGTGTAATGGGACCGGAAATCGGTTATAAAGCAAATACGGCAGGGGCATTTAGCAGCATCACAGGTCCATATATAGACATGTGGAATAAGAAAGGATACGCTGGCTGGGGAAATCATGTACTTATTTCCGGTAGAGGTATTCCATTTAATGGCAGATGGTACGGAGCAACCATAACTTGTGGTTGGGGCTGGGTTGGACTGCACCTGCTAGACCCGTCTAGTAATCATTCATTACCTATCACAGAAACAATTGAGCCATGGACTACCAACTCTTGTATCTGGACTACTTGTTCACCAAGTGATGACGGAGAATCATTATATCTCTATTACGGTTATGGTGTAGGTATTCGTTGTTATGAACTTACAAAATACGAGAAATAGGCATACTCCTAATTATATAGAATTGAAATATGTTGAATAAAAGCATTATATCGTTTTTTCTATTGTTATTTGCTACCTGTTCCTTTGCCGGGAACAGGGGCAAAGAACAACCTAAATACCTTTGGTTTGATGCAGAAGCTAATTTTGAACGCTTTGCCTCTAAAGATTCTATTTCTTACTATTTGGAAAAAGCTAAATCAGTAGGATTCAATCAAGTGGTAGTAGACGTCAAACCTATATACGGGGAAGTACTGTATAAAAGTAAAATTCTACCTCCACTTACAACAGTGAATGGTAAAGTAATTCATCGTGACTGGGATTACCTGCAGTATTTTATCAATGAAGCTCGTCGGTTAGGATTAAAAGTCACTGTTTCCACTGCAATGTTTCCGTCCGGACATCCCGCTACCCGCGAAGGTCTGGTCTATGATGAGTCACGTTGGGATGGGAAAACATGCTTGGAATATACACCTGACGGAAAGATGCTTGACATCAGAGAGGATAAGAAAAAAGTAGGAGCTTTTTTAAATCCGGTTCGTAAAGATGTCCGCAAATTTGCTTTAAGTATTGTTCGTGAAATAGTGAGAAACTATGATGTTGATGCTTATGCATTAGATTATTGTCGATATCCGGGAGATGATAGTGACTTCTCTGCTGACAGTCGTAAAGCTTTTGAACATTACTTAGGAAAAAAAGTCCGGAACTTTCCAGACGATATTTTCACTTGGAATGCCGATGGAACGAAAAATCCTGGAATTTATTATAAAGAATGGTGGGCATTCCGGGCTAATGTTATCACTAGTTTTGTGAAAGAGGTACGTAAAGAAATTCATTCTATCAATAATAAAGTAAAGCTAGAGTATTGGGCCGCTTCCTGGATTCATGGTATTTATGGACAAGGGCAGAATTGGGCCAGTCCAAAATCTGATTTCTCATTAAATTATCCGTGGGGATCGGAAGCCTACAATGAATCAGGATTTGCACCTTATCTGGATACCTTCTTATGTGGAACGTATTTAGAGCGTATCTATGGCATGGATGATCCGGAATCTATAGAGTATGGTATTGCCCGTGCACAGAGATTGGTTGGTAATGATTGCAAAGTATTCGGAACGATATATGCTTTAAATCATAAAACCAATATAGCCGATGCAGTAAGTCTTTGTCTTGAGAAATCGGAAGGATTGATGATATTCGACATAGTACAGGTTATTGAAATGAATCTGTGGGATGATATCCAAAAAGGTATAGAACGTGCGGAAGCACAAAGATAACTAGAAATAAATATTTACGATCAAATCGATATGATAATGAAAAATATATCAAAATATTGGCTTCTTTTCATGATTGCCGCCATGTCTGCGACAAGTTGTTCAGATGATGATAATGAAAAGGTGGTAATGCCGGATCCTGATCCGACAACATTAGGCTGGGTTAAACAGACAACAGAGTTTGGCACATTACCTGAATACATAAGTGTATACAAATCTCCGTCAGAACTGGAAGGCATGAAAGCCATAGCTTTTATTGCTGTTGCGGATATGTCAAAAGCTAATTTTGCGACTATAGGAGACCTGATATATTCTAAGACTCCCAATCAAATCTGGCAAGCAGAACAACAAAAATATCCGATAATTATGAATGGTGGATATTTTGTAATGGGAGCAGGTAAGTCTGTCAGTTTGCTATGCCGTGAAGGAGAGGTCTTAGCTGTGAACTCGCAGGAGGAAATACGTTCTCAAAAGAGTTATTATCCTACACGAGGTATCTTTCAGCTGTCAAAGAATGGCTATTTCTCCACAGATTGGGCTTATACAACAACTGATGGTGTGACATATACCTATGAACAACCTTCTCCCAATAAGTCCGGTTATGAGCCTCAACCTGCACCTTCGGCTTATTTTCCGACGAGAGGCGTGAAATTAAATGCAGAAACGGCGATTGGAGGTGGACCGATCCTGTTGAAAGACGGAAGTGTGAGAAATACTTTTATTGAAGAACTTTTTGATGAAGAAAGTGGAGTTGCTCCCGAAAGTTATCATCCAAGAACCGCTATCGGAGTAACAGCCAATAATAAGGTGATATTTTTCGTTTGTGAAGGCCGCAGTGTAACGGAAGGTGTAAAAGGTATGAATATGGCTATGATGGCTAATGTCCTGAAGAGCTTAGGTTGTGTAGATGCTATGAATCTTGATGGTGGTGGTTCAACTTGTATGTTGGTCAACGGTCAACCGGTGATAAAGCCAAGTGCTGGTGCCCAACGTGCTATAACTACGGCAGTAGCTTTAAAATAACGGTCGAAAGATCTTTAGGATAACAAATTTATTTTATTTAGCTTTCTTATTATTCTCGATTTCAGACTGTATTTTTTTCTAAATATCAGCCTGAAGTCGGGAAATAAAAACAATAAAGTATGAAATACATTCCAAGCATTTTATTATTCTTTTTTCTTCTATCATTTAGTAGTTGTTCTACAAAGACTGTAGAATCCGAGCTTCCCGAGCCAAATCCTCCCACTCCTGTCATTCCGGAAGAACCAACTCCTGAAAAAGAAAAAATGCTCTGGTTTGATGCAGAAGCAAATTTTGAACGTTTCTCAAAAAAAGAGAATATCACATATTATCTTGATCTCGCCAAATCAACAGGTTTTAATAAAATTGTAGTCGATGTGCGTCCTGTACAAGGCGATGCCCTGTTTAAAAGTTCCTATTTAACCCCATTGACCGATCTTGCCGATACACATATCGAAAGAGATTGGGATTATCTTCAATTTTTTATTGATGAGGCTCATAAACGTGAACTTAAAGTTACGGTCTCTGCTACTATATTTACGGCAGGCCTACCTTCTTCTAAAAATGGTATGGCGTACCGTGATGATACATGGGATGGAAAAACTTGTTTGGAATATACCAAAGATCAGGGTTTGATAGATATTAAGGACGATAAAACAAAAGTCTCCGCCTTTTTAAACCCAGTTTTACCGGAAGTACAAGACTTTTGTCTGAATTTTATAAAAGAGTTAGTTACAAATTACAATTTTGATGGTTTTGCCTTAGACTATTGCCGTTATCCGGGAGATGAAAGTGATTTTTCGGAGGCAACAAAAACGGCTTTCGAACAATACATCGGAAAGCAATTAGATCGGTTCCCGGATGATATTTTCATTTGGAATACAGATGGCACTAAACGGACAGGGACTTATTACAAGAAATGGTGGGAGTTCCGCTCTATGGTCATACGTAATTTTGTAGAACGGGTGCGCACAGAAATTAAAAACATTAAACCGGATATTCAATTAGAATATTGGGCTGCCTCATGGATTCATGCTATTTATGGGCAAGGACAAAATTGGGCATCCACCGAATACGATTTTTCCAAAGAATACAGTTGGGCTTCACCTGAATATAAAAATACAGGTTTTGCCGGATTGTTAGACACCTTTCTATGTGGAACTTATTTAACCAAAATATTTGGATTGAACGATCCCGAATCCATAGAATATGGAATAGCGCGTGCACAACGCATTGTTCATGGAGCATGTAAAGTCTATGGCACTTTGTATGCTTTAAATCATAAGGACAATATAGCAGATGCTGTTTATGTCTGTCTTTCCCAATCCGAAGGATTAATGGTGTTTGACATTGTGCAAGTAATAGAATTCAATCAATGGACACCCATTAAAGAAGGAATTCAACGAGCAGAGAGTCTTTAAATAGAGAATATTCAATAAAATATAATATATAAAATGAAACGAGTACTTATATTATTACACATTATTTTATGCACATGCATAGTAACTCAAGCCAAAAACTACACTGTAAGTTCACCGGATGGAAAAATCAAGGTGACGGTAACAGCCGGAAAACAATTGAGTTGGAGTATTAATTACAATGGTGAACGTATACTAAATCCCAGTCTGATGCAGATGGATATTGAAGGGCAGACTGAACAACCGGGAGTAAATCCGAAAGTAATAAAAGCTAAAACACTTAAAGTAAATTCGGAGCAAACAGCTGTCATTCCACTTAAACAAAGAATTATCAAAGATCAATATAACCAGTTAACTCTGACTTGTAAAGGTAACTACGCAATAGTCTTCAGAGTATATAACAATGGAGCCGCTTATCGTTTTGAGACTTCATTAAAGCAACCTAAAGTTATTATTAATACCGAAACTATTGAACAGAACTGGACTGAAGGGTGTAAGCTATATTGGCCAAGAGAAAAGAATCAAGAATACCTCACACACTGCGAAGCCATTTTTGATGAATTAAACATCTCCTCGCTCACTAAGGATATGAAAGGCTATCTACCCATTTACCTCTCTACTCCTAAAGGAACGAAAGTTGTTATTATGGAATCCGATCTTTTCGATTATCCCAATCTATTTTTAACGGGTGATCGTAATAACACGCTATCCGGTGAATTTCCTCCTGTAGTTTTAAAAAGTGCCTTAAAGGAAGGTGCCGACCGTGACGAAGTATTATTGGAGAAAGCCTCTTACATTGCTGAAACTGAAGGAACAAGAACTTTCCCTTGGCGTGTGTTAATGATTAACGAAGACGACAAAGCGGTTATTGAAAATAACTTAGTGTATCAATTAGCCTCTCCATCTGTTACTCAAGACACAGACTGGATAAAACCCGGAAAGATTTCTTGGGATTGGTGGAGTACATTGAACGTATACGGGGTAGATTTTAAGGCAGGTGTGAATACGGATACCTATAAATATTTCATTGATTTCGCTTCAAAATACGGAATTGAATATATTTTATTAGATGAAGGTTGGTCAGCCGGAACCTGGAATATTAAGGAGCCAATACCCGGATTGGATATACCGGAACTGGTACGATATGGAAAGGAAAGAAATGTAGGTCTTGTATTATGGACTTTATGGAACCCACTTGATAAAGAATTGGACGAAATTCTGGATGTTTATGAAAAATGGGGAATCAAAGGTATAAAAGTAGATTTTATGCAACGTTCGGATCAATATATGGTTAATTTCTACGAACGGGTAGGAAAAGCCGCAATGGAGCGTAAATTACTCGTTGATTTCCATGGATCTTTCAAACCTTCCGGTTTACAGAAGAAATATCCCAATGTGATGACTTTTGAAGGTGTACTTGGATTAGAGCACGATAAGGATTCAAGAGATATTAATCCGGTACATGACTTGATTCTTCCGTTTACAAGAATGGTAGCCGGTCCGATGGATTATACTCCCGGTGCAGTAAACAATGCAACAGCGGAAGACTTTTACATCAATTTCGTACATCCGATCAGTCTAGGTACACGCGCCCATCAGGCAGCTTTATATGTAGTGTATGAAAGCCCGTTACAAATGTTAGCAGATTCTCCCTCAAATTATTATAAAGCTCCAGAATTTGCCTCTTTTATTTCCCGTATACCTACCATTTGGGAAGATACTAAAGCTATAACAGCTAAAATCGGAGAACAATTAGTTATTGCCCGTAAGAATGGTAAGAATTGGTATTTGGCAGGTTTAACAGACTGGAATGCCCGTAATATTGAAGTGAAACTGGATTTCCTTGAAGCATCCAAATATAAAATGGAAATTTTCAAAGACGGTGTGAATGCAGACGTTTACGCCTCGGATTTTAAAACAGAAGAAGTAATGGTTTCAAAAGATGAACTAATTAACATCACCATGGCTAAAGGTGGCGGTTGGGCAGCAATTCTTACTCCAGTTGAATAAAAAGGTTTAGTAATGAAGAAAATACTATTTATATTATATACCTGTTGCATTTTATCGTTTCCTGTAAGTGCGCAGCAAATTCCGTCATTTAAAGCAAATGACAGAATTGTTTTTCTTGGAAATAGTATAACGGAAGGAGGGCATTATCATTCTTATATATGGCTGTATTACATGACGCACTTCCCCAATTTACCTCTTCGTATGTATAATGGAGGAATTGGTGGTGATTGTGTGAGCCACATGGTTTATCGTTTCGATTCAGATATTAAAATCAAAAAGCCGACCTATTTGATCTGTTCTTTCGGGATGAATGATTCCGGATTCGACGGATATAATAAGCCCGGATATGATAAGTATGCGAATCAGCAGGTAGAGTATGCTCACACAGAGTTTGAAAAACTGCAACGGCAGATTCTTGCTGACAAAAAAATAAAAAGCGTAGTACTTCTAGGTTCTCCTCCCTATGATGAGAATGTGAAATTGAAAGGAGTAGAAGCACTACACGGAAAGAATGAGACGATCAAACGAATTATTGAAATGCAGGCAGAAGTTGCCCAAAAGAGAGGATGGGGATTTGTCAATTTCAATACTGTGATGTGCGGGTTGAATAAGCAGATTCAGCTATCTGATTCTACAGCTACTTTCTGTGGCGGTGACCGGATTCATCCTGATAAAGACGGTCATATGGTAATGGCATACTTATTCCTGAAAGCACAGGGACTTGCAGGACAGGAAATCGCTTCTTTCCAAATCAATGCCACTAACAGGAAAGCAATGGAAGAGCGAAACTGCCGAATATCTCATATAAAGAATGAAAATGACACAATATCTTTCAGATATTTATCCCGTTCATTGCCTTTCCCTATCGACACGATTCCTCGCTGGGGAACGAAAGGTACAGCTCGGGATGCTATCAGACAAATTCCCTTTATGCAGGAAATGAATCAGGAAATAATGAAAGTAACTGATTTGCATGGCATTTTCCGGGTTACTATTGATGGAATAGAAATTGGCTGTTGGAGTGGCGACGAATTGAGTAAAGGAGTTAATCTGGCAGAAATAACATGTACGCCCCAATACCAACAGAGTCTGTCTATCATGTATCTGAATGAAGAAAGGTGCGCCATAGAAAAACGTTTACGTCAGTATATGGCTATGCAGTATGTCTTTTTTAAACATAGAGGATTACTTTTTGCAGATAATAAAGCTGCTCTTGATGCTGCCAAAGCGGAACGGGAAAGTCATTATCTGGTGAAGTATTTATATACCAATTATACTCAAGCCATGTTTCCGCAGATACGTGAAGCCTGGCAGGCTGAAATAGCCCAGTTGATAACTCAAATATATAAAATAAACAAGCCTCTTACGCGTTTGATTAAAATAGAAAGGATTAAAGAATGAAATTAAGACTATTATTACTTTTATGTCTGTTCCAATGGAGTATTTCCTGCGTTAGTGTACAGGCTGCAACTACTCCCGTAGTCTATTACGGGAAAGTACTGTCCGGAGGTAAGGGAGTGGCTAATGTACCTGTGACAGATGGTACGCAGATTGTCCTTACAGATAAAAAAGGACGATACTCTATGACAAGTACCTCTGATGCAGAATACATCTATATTACCCTTCCTGATGGCTATGACGTTCCGATGAAAGGTAAAGTCCCTGTATTCTTTCAAAAAGTGCCTGCTCAACCTTCAAAGAAAGTACATTTTGATTTTGAGCTGACACAATCATCTACGAATAACCAAAAGCACGTTTTGGTTGTATGGGCTGACCCACAAGTGTATTTTGACGAAGAAATGCCACAAGTACGGGAGGCCTCAAAAGATGTGAAAGAGCTGTTGGCAACTAGTTATCAGGGAATCCCTGCGTATGGAATAGTGTGTGGAGATATTATTGGTGACATCAATAAAAAGCCCAGCTATTTTGCGCCCATGATAGATGCAATAGCCGAAACGGAAATTCCCTTCTTCTATGTAATTGGAAATCATGACTTAGATTTAAATGTACGTTCCAATGAACATGCACGTACTACTTATAAATCTTATTATGGTCCCACTTACTATTCATTCAATAGAGGAAATGTGCATTATGTTGTTCTCGATGATATTTTCTTTATTGCAAAAAGCTATTTGTATGTTGGTTATCTTACCGAACAACAACTCCAGTGGTTGGAACAGGATTTGAAACAAGTCACTCCGGGATCCACAGTAGTAGTTGCTACACATATCCCTACCTATTCAAGAGAAGCACGCCGAAAGGAATGGGGAAAGGAGTCTACTATGAAAGTAATGAATAACCGCTCTCATTTGTATGAGTTGCTAAAACCTTATAATGCTCATATCATGTCAGGACATGAACACTATAATGAAAATTATGTGTTGGCAGACAATCTTTACGAACACGTGCACGCCCCCTTGTCAACACTGTTTTGGCAAGCTCCCTGGGCTTGTGATGGAACTCCGGGTGGATATGCCGTCTACGAATTTGACGGAGGTAAAGTTAACTGGTATTACAAATGCGTAGGAAGAGATAAGGACTATCAATTTGAACTTTATCCGGTAGGTGCCAGTCGAAATAAAAAGGAAGCAGTGGTGGCAAATGTCTGGAATTACGACCCAACCTGGAAAGTGAAATGGTATGAAAACGGTATTGACAGAGGAGAAATGACTCGTTTTTCCGGATACGACCCTGCTATTTATGAATACTGTGATAAAAACAGTTCTACATTTAAACATAAGTATTTGGGAGCAGACATTACTGAACACTTGTTTTATGCGGTTCCTGAAATGAAGGATTCCGAAATACGTGTAGAAGTTACAGATCATTGCGGTAATGTATATACCCGTAAAATGCAGCAACCTAAATAAGCAAAAATATAAAAAAGGAAAGAAGATGAATCGATTAACTGTATTAAGGAGAATATTTTATATTCTGGGAATCACCAGCCTCCTTTCAGCTTGTAGCCAAACTGATAATCTGGTACTAAAGTCCCCGGATGGTAAGATACAACTAACAGTCACAGAGAATGATAATACAATATCATACGCAGTAAATAAAGAGAATGAAACCATGATACTCCCTTCTAAATTAGGGTTTATCCTGGAACATGGAGATAGCTTGAACCATTTTGTAATTAAAGGCACCGAACGTTCCTCCTTGGACGAAACTTGGGAACAACCTTGGGGAGAGAGCCGATATGTACGGAACCACTATAATGAATTGAAAGTACTACTTCAAGAGGTAGCAGGAAAACGTAAACTTAATGTAATATTCCGTCTCTTTAATGATGGTATCGGATATCGTTATGAGTTTCCGCAACAGGAATCCATGGATTCATTAGTTATTATGAGCGAAGCAACAGAGTTTAAAATGCCGCGTATACATAAAGCTTGGTGGATTCCCGCATCCGATCCATATTATGAATGTATAGCAACATTCTCTCCCATAAATGAACTGGATACTGTACGCACTCCTCTAACAATGGAAACTGCGGAAGGAAAGTATCTTGCCATTCACGAAGCTAACCTGACAGATTATCCCAAAATGAATCTGACAGTCAAGGATTCTACCACACTCTGCGCTTCATTAGTTCCTTGGTCTAATGGAGTAGCAGCGTATATCAAAGCTCCATTTGTTACCCCTTGGAGAACAGTTGTTATTGCTGATAAACCGGGTGATCTGGTTACATCTTATTTGATGTTGAATCTCAACGAACCCTCCAAAATTAAAGATACTTCCTGGATAAAGCCAGGGAAATACATCGGTATATGGTGGGAAATGCATTTGGGTAAAGGAACATGGTATTATGGTCCTAAACACAGTGCTACCACTGCTAATACAAAGAAATATATAGACTTTGCATCAGAGAATGGTATCTCCGGTGTGTTAGTAGAAGGATGGAATGTCGGCTGGGAAGGAAACTGGATGAAACACGGGGATTCTTTAGACTTCACCAAACCTTATCCGGATTTTGATATTAAGGCAATCACTGATTATGCCCGTGAGAAAGGCGTAGAATTGATTGGACATCATGAAACAGCAGCTGCTACCCGCAACTACGAGAACCAACTGGACAAAGCCTTCGCTTTCTATCAACAATATGGAGTGCATGTCGTGAAAACGGGATATGTGAATCGTCTGATGGACTTTAAAGAAGCTCACGACGGTCAGTATGGTGTACGTCACTATCGGAAAGTGATAGAAACTGCTGCCAAATATCAAATAGCTATTGACAACCACGAGCCTGTTATGCCTACCGGTATTGAGCGCACATGGCCTAACCTTATGACCCAGGAAGGTGTGCGCGGACAGGAACACAATGCATGGTCTCCCGATGGAGGAAATCCGCCGGAACATACAACTGTTATTCCTTTTACCAGAGGATTAGCCGGGCCCATGGACTTCACATTCGGAACTTTCAACTTTACTAACGAAGCATATCCGGGGACTCGTGTCAATACTACACTTTGCAAGCAATTAGCACTATTTGTCGTGATCTACAGCCCCTTACAAATGGCCTCGGATTTACCAGAAAACTACAAAGGCATCAAAGCGTTCGATTTCATTAAGGATGTACCTACCGACTGGGATAAAACTTATGTAGTAGATGCCAAAATTGGTGATTATTCCGTCTTTGCGCGGAAAGACCGTAACACCAGCGATTGGTATGTAGGCTGCATCACAGACGAAAATGCAAGAGAGCTAGATATTCTTTTGAACTTTTTGGATGCGGACTCAAAGTATACTGCTCAAATATATGTTGACGGTGACGATGCGGAATGGAAAACGAATCCGACTTCTTTCAAGTATGAAGAGAAAATAGTAACAGCTTCCGACATGCTTCATGTCAAACTGGCAACAAGCGGTGGATGTGCTATTCGTTTTATCAAACAATAATATGATTATGAAGAAAATACTAAGTATACTCCTTTTTCTAGTTGTTGTCTGCCAAATACGTGCGGAAGATACTAATATCACTACCATGCATAAAATGACACAACGGTTGTTTCCTCAACAGGCTTCATCTTTTGATTTTCGTCTGTTGAATGATACTTCTGCAGATACTTTTACCATCAAAAGTGAAGGGAATAAAATTATTATTTCCGGAAATAACGCCAACTCTATGGCTGTAGGTTTGAATCATTATTTGAAAAACTACTGTCTGACCACTATTTCATGGTATAAGGATGATCCGATAGAATTACCTAAAACTCTCCCTTCCATATCAACAGAAGTCACTGTTAAGGCAAATGTCCCAACCCGTTTCTTTCTAAACTATTGTACGTTCGGGTATTCAATGACTTGGTGGAAATGGAGTGATTGGGAACATTTTATCGACTGGATGGCTTTAAATGGAATCAATATGCCTCTAGCTATTACCGGTCAGGAAGCTATCTGGTATAAAGTTTGGAGTAAACTGGGATTGACAGATGAAGAAATACGGGGATATTTTACAGGTCCTGCACATCTTCCATGGCATCGAATGTGTAACTTGGATGGTTGGCAAAGTCCTTTACCTAAAGAGTGGTTGTCAAGTCAGGCAGCGTTGCAGGAACAGATTGTTGCCCGTGAACGTGAGTTTAATATGCGACCTGTATTGCCGGCTTTTGCCGGGCATGTACCGGCAGCATTGAAACGGGTTTATCCCAATATAAAAACAACCAGAGTAAGCGAATGGGGAGGATTTGCCGATCAATATCGTTGCACTTTCCTTAATCCTATGGATTCTTTGTATGCGATCATACAAAAAGAATATCTTACCGAACAGACTCGTTTATATGGCACAAACCATATCTATGGCATCGATCCGTTCAATGAAATAGATCCTCCTTCATGGGATGCCGATTCTTTGGGAATGATGGCTAAGCACATCTACGAGTCTGTGGCTGCTGTAGATCCGGAAGCAGTATGGCTACAAATGACATGGTTGTTTTATGCTGACATCAAGCATTGGACCACTCCACGTATCAAATCCTATCTTCGTTCTGTGCCTCAAGACAGATTGATTCTATTAGACTATTTCTGTGAATATACAGAAATCTGGAAACAGACAGACAGTTATTTCGGTCAACCTTATCTTTGGTGTTATCTGGGCAATTTTGGTGGCAATTCCTTTCTGTCAGGTCCGGTAAATTTGGTGAGCGAACGATTGGCAGATGCTTTAAAGAATGGCGGCAGTAATCTTAAAGGAGTAGGTTCCACTCTCGAAGGCATAGACCTGAATCAGTTTATGTATGAATTTGTTCTTGACAAAGCATGGAATGGAGGTCAAACAGATAAAGAATGGTTCTTTAAACTGGCAGACAGACGAATTGGCAAGATATCTCCCGAAGCGAGAAAAGCATGGGAAATACTAGCAAATAAAGTGTACGTTCAACCGGCACAAGTGGGACAAGGCACACTCACCAATGCGCGCCCTTGTTTGAAAGGAAATGGACACTGGACTACCAAACCTACGATTGAATATCAACCCAAAGATTTAGTTGAAGCATGGAGATTACTGTTATCAGTAAAAGACTGTCAACGAGATAGCTATGAGTTTGATTTGGTCAATATTGGACGACAAGTTTTAGGGAATTATTTTAATGTAGTCCGTGATGAGTTCACCCTTGCATATGAAGCGGGAGATATACCGATGATGAAAAACCGAGGGAATAAGATGAGAGAGATTCTTGCTGACCTTGATAAACTCGTTAGCTGTCATCCAACTTTCTCATTGCATAAATGGATCACTGATGCTCGTGATATGGGACATGATGCCGCTTCTAAAAACTATTATGAAATGAATGCCCGTTCTCTGATTACCATTTGGGGAGATAGCTATCACCTGACCGACTATGCTAATCGATCATGGGCAGGTCTAACCAATCAATATTATTCTGTTCGGTGGGATCATTTTATAAATGAAGTAATCGAGGCTGCTGAAAAGAAGAAGAATTTTGATGAAGAAGAATTCTTTAATCAATCACGGATGTATGAAAACGAATGGGTAAATCCGAGTAACAGAATCAGCTACAACGAAGGCGGTGACGGAATAAAACTTGCCCGCCAAATCTATAAAAAATACGCAAAAGAAATCATTCGATAAAATTATAAAGTATACTTCAATATGAGAACGAATAAACTACACTTGTTTTTATTTCTTTTAATGTATTTCTGCCTGAACCTTTCAGTTCAGGCGGAAGCCTCTATCAACATTATCAAAGGCAAAGTTACCTGCGAAGGTAAAGGAATCGGGGGAGTAATGGTTACCGACGGTCATATATGTGTGCAGACCGACACTTCTGGGAAATATAGTATCCCCACTTTGGGAGACAGTCGTTTTGTATATATTTGTACTCCTTCAGGCTATCTGACAGACCGGAAAGGAACTATCCCTTCTTTCTATCTACCTATTGATTATTCTAAAAAGCAAAACTATAATTTTAATCTGAAGAAGAATCCCAAAGATGATGTTTCCCATGTTTTTGTAGCTCAATCTGATATACAAGTTACTTCCAGAGACGAACTGGCTATTTATCAACATGTAGTCGACGATTGCAAACAACTTCTCTCTTCTTATGCAACAACAGAAGTTTTTGGAATTGATTGTGGAGACATTGTAGGCGATCATCAAGAATTATATCCCGATTATTTGAAAAGAGCCGATCAACTGGATATACCTATCTATCGTGTAGTTGGCAATCATGATATGAATTATGACGGTCGCACGCATGAAACTTCCTACAAGACTTTTGAAGATACTTTTGGTCCTTCTTACTATTCTTTTAATAAGGGAAATGCCCATTATATTGTAGTAGACAATAATTTCTTTATCGGACGTGATTATTTCTATATGGGTTATCTGGATGAGAAAACATTTGCATGGCTTGATAAGGATTTATCATACGTACCGAAAGGGGCACTCGTATTCTTCATTATGCATATCCCTTCCCGCCAAACAGAAAAACAAGAAGCTTTTTTGTATAACTATGATATGATTGGTAATCAGATGGTCAACGCAGGTGCACTGCATCAGATGTTGAAACCCTACAAAGCACATCTTATCACAGGACATACTCATTACAATCTTAATGTCGTATTCGATGAGAATCTGATGGAACATAATACGGCTGCAGTTTGTGGTACGTGGTGGAAAGCGGATATTTGTCTGGATGGTACTCCACGTGGTTATGGCATATATGAAGTAAATGATAACGATGTAAAATGGTATTACAAAAGTTCCGGATATCCCAAAGAACATCAATTTCGTTCTTATCCTGTAGGAGCTTCTAAGGAACATCCGTCAGATATTATTGCTAATGTATGGAACTGGGATAAACTGTGGAAAGTGGAATGGCTGGAAGACGGTCAGTTGATGGGAAACATGACACGATATACTGGTTTAGATCCATACGCATCAGTAGTATGTTCGGACCGGGAAAAGATGGTATATACATGGATTACCCCAAGACCTACCCAACATATGTTTCGGGCAACTCCTAAAAATAAAGATGCTCATATAACGGTTAAAGTAACCGACCGTTTTGGCAAAGAATATATTCAAACAATCAATCCATAGATATATGAATAAACGTGCTTATGCTTTAGATGCCCTACGAGGTTATGCCATCATCACGATGGTGCTTTCGGCAACTGTTGCATGGAATTCTCTACCCGGATGGATGTATCACGCACAAACTCCTCCTCCGGACAGAGCTTTCGATGCCAGTTTATCGGGAATCACCTGGGTGGATCTTGTTTTTCCATTCTTCCTGTTTGCAATGGGTGCTGCTTTCCCTTTCTCGATCAAAAAAAGATTTGAGAAAGGGGATACTAAGTTACGATTAGTATATGAAGCTATCAAGCGAGGTGTGCAATTGACTTTCTTTGCTATTTTTATTCAACATTTTTATCCGTATGTTTTAAGTAATCCACAAGACGTGCGTGCCTGGTTATTATCCATTCTTTGTTTTATTATACTATTTCCTATGTTCATTCGCATCCCTCTGAAAATGCCAGATTGGATGCGTACAGTTATCAAGGTAACGGCCTATGTAATAGCCATTGTCTTGTTACTGACAACTCAATATGCAAATGAAAGAACTTTTGATGTATCATTCAACAACATAATCATATTACTGCTGGCAAATATGGCTGTTTTTGGTTCGGTCATATATATTTTCACAATGCAAAATCTCCGGGCACGAATAGGTGTATTACTAATATTGATGGCTTTGTTATTAAGTGGACAGGTTGACAATTCCTGGACACAAGCTATATACACCTACACACCTCTACCTTGGGCTTTTCATTTTGAGTATTTACAATATCTCCTTATCGTGATTCCGGGAAGCATCGCCGGAGAGTATTTGATGGAGTGGCTGAAGCAGCACAATGATTCGTCTGTTGAATCTACAAATAAATGGAAAGCTATCGTAATGATTCTTTTGACATTAGCTATAATTATTGTAAATTTGGCAGGACTTTATACACATTGTACAGTCTTGAACCTGATAATAAATATTCCGTTGCTGATAAGTGGAGTCTTTTTATTGAGAAAGGGCACAGGATTTATAAAGCTTTGGAGAGAACTTTTTACAGCCGGAGCTTTCTTAGTTGTTTTGGGATTATGCTTTGAACCTTTTCAGGGAGGTATAAAAAAAGATCCCGCCACTTTGAGTTATTTATTTCTCACTTCAGGTCTGGCATTTATGGCTTTATTGCTTTTAAATGTGATATGTGATTATTTTCGTTGTGTAAAGAGTACCCGTTTTCTTGTAATGCCCGGACAAAATCCCATGATGGCCTATGTAGTAGGAGATCTGTTGATTATGCCCGTAATCAATTTATTAGGAATTGCATCATTGCTTGTTTATTTCAATGAGAATGCATGGATGGGATTTTTACGAGGGGTAGTATTAACGGCATTATCAGTATTGGTAACTATGTTCTTTACCCGAATAAAATGCTTTTGGAGAACTTAAAACAATAATATTCAAAATATGAAAAGAAGAATTTGTGTTTTTATAATGCTTTTTTTGATGTGTCATATATATGCCCAACTAGTATATCATGATGCATCAAAGTTCCCTCTATTAGGAAAAGCCACCGAAGCCACCGGAGCACGATATGAAAGACTTCCGGATTCATTGAAGAATATCTCCCGTGCTCCGTTATGGAATTTAAGTCGTAATTCTGCCGGAATGGCGATACGTTTTCGCAGTAATTCTACCACGATAGCTGCAAAATGGGAAGCTCTTATCAATTTTCATATGAATCACATGACTGACACAGGTGCAAAAGGCTTAGACCTTTATTGTCTTCAGAAGAATGGGGAGTGGCGTTTTGTAAACAGTGGTCGTCCAAATGGAAAAACAAATCAAGCAACAATCATTGCTAACATGCAACCGGAAGAGAGAGAATATATGCTTTATCTTCCTCTCTATGACGGTTTGGTTTCCCTATCTATAGGGATTGATTCGTTAGCTACTATCGATCAGCCTTTAATTGATTATCCGATTCGCCAGAAGCCGATTGTATTTTATGGAACCAGTATTCTTCAAGGAGGTTGTGCTTCACGTCCCGGAATGGCACATACAAACATTATATCAAGAAGACTGAACCGTGAATGTATCAATCTGGGATTCAGTGGAAATGCACTTTTAGATTTAGAAGTTGCCAAAGTGATAGCCGAGGTAGATGCCAGTGTTTTTGTTTTGGACTTTGTGCCTAATGCTTCTGTAGAACAGATGAAAGAACGCATGGAGACATTCTATCGTATCATTCGTAGTAAACATCCGGATACGCCAGTTATTTTTATAGAAGATCCTATTTTCACTCATACACTTTATGATGAGAGAATAGCTAAAGAAGTGCAAAGAAAGAATGACACATTAAAGGAGATATTCAATCGGCTAAAAAAGGAAAATGAGAAAAATATCATTTTAATCTCTTCAAAGAATATGCTGGGAGAAGATGGAGAAGCCACAATTGATGGTATTCATTTCACAGATTTAGGCATGATGAGATATGCAGATTTAGTTTGTCCAATCATTAAGAAAGCAATCAAATAAAATAGTGACGCTATCGGCTCGGTATAGCGTCACTATATGAAGCTTATAGCAACGCTATCCTATTGACATAGCGTCACTATTTTTAATACTCCTAATAGATGGCTTTTTATATGTTATATCGGTAAAAACAAATCTCCAAATATCAAAATGGTAAAATATCATTTTGGTATTTGAATGATGCTATAATTGAATTTATTCAGCTTGTTAACTGGACATAGAAAAGAATCGCGTAGATTAAGCATTAGTATTATTCAGAAATTAAAGAAATCCTTCCTTTATAGAGCACAATCATTTCTATTTAATATCATGCATTACATAGTGAATATATTTATCAATCTTTTCGTGCTTTTTGTTTAATAAAACAAATTCATCAAAGCACTTCTAATAAATCAATAAATCATGTTTTTACGAGCAGAATATGCTTCCTTTTAAATGTACGTGACGTTTCTTTAAAGCCAACCGTGTGTTTCTTTAAAACTAACCGTACGTTTCATTACAATCAACCGTGTATTTTTCACAAACAATACGGTAATTTATATGCAAATGCCGGTTCTTTTATTCGTAATTATGCATATAAATACCGTATTTTATTGTTTACTCGCTCTACTTTCTTTCATTCATAAAAAGTGGAAAATAGTAGAATCAAAGAAAAAACGACAGTATGTCAACTAATTTAATATAAAATAATCACATTGATATTTATGTTCTCCAAAACCACTTGATTTTTGTGAAGAACATAGTTACTAAAACAGCTAAAGAAGTAAGGATTGCTCCCTGAAGAAATCCCAACCAGGCATTTTGTTGAAAATAAGATAATAATGAAGCAATTCCAAGTATATTAGCCAATGGCATAATCAACAAATCGCCGACCACATAAGCTATCATCGGATTCTGACCGGACATCACCAAAAAACGAGTACTTTTCACACACCGGAAATAATCACAAACGATACTTAGAAATAAAAGAGCTAGAAAAGCCAGTCCGGAAGTGACAAAGAAATAACTAAAAGTAGTTGGATCTTTTTTAATACCATCCTGGAAAGGCTCAAAGCACAAACCCAGAAGAAGTAAATATGCCCCTGCGTTAAACAACTTTCTCCATAATAAAGCTATTCCATCCACTTTACGTGGAAATATACACTTACCAGCTAATAACAATAAAACAGTAAACACAAGGTTGACAACCAAATTACGAGTGTATAGACCGTAAAGATTGCTAATGATGATAACAACGGATAATATCATCAACATAATACTCATTTTACGATAAGGAGATGTAGCATAATCATCCGTCTCTTTTTGATATGCTTTCATCCACTCCGCTAAATACTCCCCGGCTATACTGCCGGGAATAACGATAAATAAGTATTTCAAATAATCAAACCGATACATCCACGGCAGAGGAGTATAATTAAATACACTCTGTGTCCACGAACCGTCAACCGTACTCCCTACTATCATAGCCATCAGCAATATCAGAATTCCTAAACGCATCCAACGATTATGCATTGTGAAAATGTAAAGGATAGAACCGAAAATAGCCATATTAGCCAACAGCAAAATGATAATGTTGCTGGAGAATAAACTGAATGTTTTCCCATCCGCATAAGAAGTGGTAGCCAACATAATGGCAGCGACAATGTAAGCTCCCACTTTTATTGAAATATGTACCCAATCCGGCATTTTCAAAGGAATGCGCATGAACATGGGAAATAGAACAGCAAAACAGAGTATAGCCAGCAGCCATGCTCTGATATCCTGCGGAGAACTTAACATATACGGATAAAAATGCTGGATGAAAATAGCAAAGAAAGTCAACTGAATCCCCCGTTTGACAGCTTCATAAACAAGTTTTAATTTTGAATCACCTTTTTCAGCACGCTTCCTTATGGAAAAAGGAAACGCGGCTCCCATAGCGAACAGGAAAAAAGGAAACACAAGATCTACCCAAGTAATACCGGGCAACAGAGGATTAAACACATGATCTGGCGGAGGCGTTTGAGCATGACTCATCCAACCGGGAAGAACATGCGTTACGATGGTAGCCGAAAGCACCATCGTAATAATTGCATATCCCCGTAAGGCATCTAAAGCTAAAGCTCTGTTGTTCATAAAGCTCCCCCCTCGCGCATTCCTTTTTCTACTTCTTTCCAAAGATTCTTTTGGATGATGTGTACTATATCGAATACCATTAGTCCATCCGATCGACGAAGGTTCATCTCTATTGTTTCGGATAATTTCCCCGGATTATCATAGAACTGATCCACCAAGATGCCGCCCATAAACTTGTTGTCTTTAAGAATCTGACGCAAGTGCTGACAGGAACCTTCTACACAGTACCATGTACCGGCTTGAGCCTGCGAATCAGTCTCGTTCCAGATGTTGCGGTTCGTTTTCTTGTATTCCTCTATCGTTATGTCTGTATAGTAATTTCCGGTTGCATACAAATCGATCAGTTCCGCGTATCCGTAATTTTTATATTCGGGAGTGGCCCAACTGAAGTCTTTAGCCGGATCATACTTTTTGCTGGCGAAATTAACTCCCACTTCATAGTAAGACGGATACCAAGCTCCGGTATATGTGCCGAAAGAAACTTTTGGATTGGCGGCTTTCACTTCCTTACGTGCCAATGCCATAAAATCAGTAATGTTTTTCGTTCTCCATTCCATCCATTTCTGGAAATACTTTCCCGGTTGTGTGATAAACTTTCCATCCGTATTCTTCTTCCAAACAAAAATATCTTCGGGGAACTTCGCCACTTTCTTACCTATATATGCTTCAAACTTTTCACGTGACAGCGGTGAGAAGTCGGCTGTTATACCATCATAACGTACACGATCGAGCATCAAACCGTCCAAATCAGAGTATTTGGTCACCACTTCTTTCAGTACATTTAGAATATGCGTACGATATTCCTCGTTCAAAGGATTGATCATAGCACCATATTTATGTTTTTCTTCCGTAATCGGAATAATACCTTTCTCGGGAGTATACACCATGGATGCCCATTCCGGATGTCCGCTGTATACCATTCCACGATCGAAATAATTATGCCCGGCACAGAATACATTTAATGAAGCATGAACCTCAAGACCCAATTCGTGCCCTTTTTTAATGAAGTATTGCAAATAATCAAAATTCCCGGCCTTTGCGCCTTTCCACTCTTTCATTTGTGGGGCAAACTGACTTTGATAAAGTACTTCTCCCGTAATGGGCCGTATATCCACTATTGCATGAGTGAAACCTACTGATTTGATTTTCTCCAAATAATAGTCAATCGAGTCTTTATGGCTGAAACGTTCGAAGTTAGCTTCGGCATCGAACCACATTAACGCAGGTTTCTTTTTGATTACAATCCGGAAAGGAGAAGCAGGAATAGCCGCATTATTGCATAATTCTCCCAACATATAATTCCGGAAACAATAACGTACCTCTATGGGGTCATTGATCGAATCATTCCAGACCTTTACAGTAGAAGAACCACTGATAATTTCCGCTTTGGCCGGTCGGAATATACCATCCGTCCCCACTATTTCAAATCCTTTCACGTTTTGATTTTCCGGTGTCAATCCTTCTTCACCATGTTCAAAGTCTATTTCTACTACGTTCCCTTTTACCCGGTGGAATTTGTATATAGGACCGGAATATTGAATACCTTTACGATGATACGTTTTTGCCAATGCCCAATAAGCCAGTCGTTCACCGACCTTTATCTTATAGGGCGAATGAATAAAGTTTTCACTCCCGGCATCACCTGTGGTCACCATTCCAACATTTGGAACAGCTGACATCAACTCCAACTGACACTGGCGGAACCAAGCCCAATCCAGTTTATCATTGCCTTCCGATTTCCATGGTGCAATCTGTACGTAATAAAATGGCATTTGGGGATTGTTGAAGAATGTTCTCCATTGAGAAACCATTGCAGGAAATAATCTCTTATATAATCCGGGATCGGGTGTGTTTGCTTCACCTTGATACCAAATCACTCCTTTAACAGGAAATCCTTTCCATGGATTCACCATTGCATTCCACAATAATGTAGGAGTCCCTGCCGTCCACCCGAACTCTCTCTGTATTACATCAGGCAATGCTATTTCCGGAAAGCCCGATAAAGTCTCTTTATTCATCCAAGCCTCTATTTTTGACATGCTCCAGGAACAATGTATCAGACCGACAGGAACATCCAAAGATTGCTGTAACTGATTGCCAAAGAAATAGGCAGTTGCACTGAAATCAGCAACATCTTCCGGAGAGGCTTCTTTCCATTCTCCGTCCACCCCAGCTTCCTGTGGAATGGTACTCCAGGCATTTTTTACAGTATAGAGACGCAGTGGACGTTTGGGATTAGCAGATACAATGTATGGCTGGGAACCAAACACAGGCTGTCCACGGAATCCTTTCACTGGCATTTCCATATTCGACTGTCCGGAACAGAACCAGACTTCTCCTATTAAAATATTCTGCAATGTGAGGTCCTCTCCATCCGAGAACGTAATACTATACGGACCTCCAGCTACCGGTGTTTGGAGAGAAAGTTTCCATTCACCTTTTGCATCAACATTCGTTTGGATTTTTTTATTATTCCATGAAGCGGTAGCCTGCACACGTTTTCCCGAAGTCGCTGTTCCGGAAAAAGTAACTTCCGATTGTTGCTGTAACACCATATTATCCCCCCAAATGGAAGTAAGGGTTACTTTCGCTTCTGTTTTCAGGAGAAAGGAGAAGCATATCAATAATATAAAATATTTGGCTTTCAACATATGATTCTTATTTGTTTTCGACAGCTTCAGTATACACATTGCCGAAGCGATCTGTTACTTTCACTTCTATTTTAGCATTTTTATTACGGGGAGTAGCATGAAATAGATGTTCGGTAAGAACTGGGGAAATCCATTCATATTTCACCTTTTCTTTGTCAGAACAGATTGCTTTGGCTGCAGGATCATATCCTTTGTAGCGTTGCATTTCTCCCATTCGCTTTCCGTTTTCATACCATTCCACTTTCCACTGTTCATCCCAGTTCCATACGTTAGCAATAATATCGGAAGGGTACTCGTCAGATGATCCGGCCTGATATACATGTAATTGATGCTCTTTCGGGTAGCCTGCACTTTTATATAGCCATTTCACTTGGTTCCCGTCTACTTCATATACCCCATATCCCCTCGGAGTACCATCCACATTAATATCTGCACGCCACCAAGTACCGCATACGGCAGCTGTGTTATGTTCCATTAATGAGTCATTAAAACATACGTTTACATTAAAATGTGTATGTCCGGAAATGATGTGGGCATTATAACCTTCCAATAATTTATATAGTGCAGCTGTATTGACCGTTTCATCTTGATCTAGCGTGTTATATCTTAGCTTCTTCTGAAGACTGGAAGGAATATGCATCACTACAAAGACAAGTTTGTCTTTGGGCACATAAGAGAGGTCTTTCTCCAGCCATTGGAAAGTACGTTCATCAATGTAACCTATATATTGATAATCACGGTTGACATAAAAGCAATTGTCAAGCACGATATAATGAGCATTACCTTTATTTAATGAATAGTAGATAGGACCGAAATAACTTTCGAAAGTGCGATAAGAATATTCAAAAGTACGCCCTCCATACGTCATGTCGTGATTACCAATTGCCCGATAGATGGGAATCTCTAATGATGATACCGTATCTATATAGGAAGGATATAAAGAAGGAGTATCTCCTACGATATCCCCACAATCTATGCCGAATACTTCTTTTTTGCCCATATACGGACGAATATATTCTTTCATATCTTGCAGATATTTAGCATAAGCCTTTACGTCATCTTCGGAAGTAACCTGCGCATCTGCCTGCACCAAAAACAAATGATTGATCTCATTTTGCGGATTTCTTACCAATTCGAAGTCGTAAATATCTTGCTTGGCCGGATTCAGCTTCTGATAGAATAAAGGTATTGTTTGTTCTGTTTTCGGTAAATATCCGGAAGGAGTGGATAAATAAATGAAACGCACATTCCTATTAGGGGGGAGAGTATATTGGCCTTGTTGGTCAGTCAACACACAGTCTATTCCGTCGGTCACTACTACCCCCGGGACTCCTGTCCCATTACAGGTTACTTTCCCGCGAATAGGGTTAGAAGGAATCTGGGCTTGTAAATTCAAGCCCAGACCTATTAATAAAAAGAATTGTAATAAATATATTTTCATAATTAGTTGGTTAGTTCAAACCTCATTCTTCGATAGATTCCAGATATTTATCAAAGCCTGTTTTAAAAGCGTTCCAATAGTCGTATTTCTTAACGTGGCAAAGGTCGAAGGCAAAGAAGCCGTCACTATTACTGATACAAGCATCAATAGCATCCGGAATTTTTGCAGATTGTCCTCCGTCAGTCCATCCGGTACTGTTACCGATATCTGGTCCGCCTGCAAAAGGTACATCTCCTTGTAACAGTTCACGTCCATTCTTACAAAAACCTTCCATGGTCCATTCGCCACTTCCATATATATTGTTCACGGAAGCATAAGCACCCAAAAAGATATAGTCCAAATGGTCCGCATATCCATAATTCTTATAATCGGAAGTAGCCCATTTCGGATAATAAGCGGAGGTGTTGTATTTAGGGCTGGCCCAGTTCACGCCTGATGTATAGTATGTTGAATACCAGGCACCAACATAAACTCCAAACTTGATATTGTTATTGACAGATTTAACTTTCTCGCGTGCCTTTACTATGAAATCATGAATAACTTTCGCTCTGAATTCCAACCACTTCTTAAAATAAACAGGCTGGTCAGAAGGTATTTCATCCGTACCGGGTGCCATAATATCTGCCGGGAAGTTTGCTACAGTTTCACCGATGTATTCTTCGAACTTCTGTTTGGAAATATCTGAAAAATCGCTTTCTAAGCCATAGTCATCATAACGACAACGATCCAATATGATGCCATCCAAATCATATTTAGCCAAGTCGGCCAACAACTGTAAAACAAAGTTTTGTACATCATCATTAGCGGGATTGAAAAATTTCGCTCCATAATCGGTTTCATCGTCCAACAAATCCATCGTATTGGTTAGCCCGTCAGCTAGATTAGCTACACTAGCCCATCCTTTTTTTGATTCATCACGGAACAAGACTCCATCATGTCCTAAATTATACGGACATAAATAGCCTCCTACAAATGTATTGATAGAAGCATTCACTTTTAATCCTTGTATACGAGCCTCCTCAATAAATGCCTGTAAATAATCCCAAGTTTCCGTCCTTTCATAATAACTATATCCGGAATTACCCCATACATCCATACGTTTCACCTGATCTACAACATTAGTATTGAATAATACATCTCCTGTAGTGGGACGTACATCGACAATAATATCAGTGAATCCTGCCGCTTTTATCTTTTCCATATCTTTGGCTATGTTTTCCTTACTATTGGCATAGTCAGGAAAATTAGCAGCCGCATCAATCCAAATATATCGTGGCTTAGCTTCTGCAACATCCGGCTCGTCCGGCTTTTCTGTCGAATTATCGTTCCACGGCCATCCGGGAATTCCATCAGAATCATCACTACAGGAGGTTATTGTAACTGCTCCCAAGAAAGTCAGTATTAGTATTTTTAGAAATTTTCTCATATCATACTTGTTTTATTAGGTATATACTGCCTGATATATCCGCAGTACATTTTTTATTTAAGAGTGACTACTGATGCTACGGATCTTTCGTCTCCGCTGGAGTCACTTGTCTTGATAGTCTCTTGCCCATTGACTAACATGCAACTGGAACCACCGCCATCCAAATTGATAGCATCCGTACATCCCAGTGTTTTCATGATATTAGCTACATTTTCGGTGGTCATACCGGCAACTCCCGTTGTCATTCCATCTCCTTCACACACAAAAAGAATCATTTTCTTATCATTGGTGATACCAATAGCCGAACGAGGTCTGTTCACCGTGGCGCCAATATCTGATAAAATTTCTTCTTCGTATGTATTCTTTATGTTTCCATCCAACAGAAGTACGGGGCCACCGCCTATTCCTGTTTTAGCATTTAAGACAGTTCCTGTAGACGGAAAATTTTCATTAGGAGTTGTTTCTGATTTTACCGGTGAGGGCTCCGAATACCAATAAGTAACATTGGATAGTGTTGTGTAAGTCCACATTGATTTGAATGAGCCATCGTTCATTTCACAGAATGCAGCTAATACAGGATACCAGAATGGACCGTTAGTCCAATCTTCTGCTGTTACATCATTGTTCTTACACACCATTTCACCGTTACGCCATATTAGGCTTAATGACCCCTCATAGAAGAAACCTCCATTGATTACAATTGTGGAGTTGTTCTCTTCATAAAATTCTTTTGGCTTTTTCAATCCAGTCTTTTCTCCTAATACACCAAATGCTGCCTTACTCATATCACCTACCGCAATATAAGCTATCGCTTTTTTGCCTTCCAGTGTTTCTGGTGATTTATATACGTTGATATGTTCAGGCAAGGTTCCATAAGTGCTTTTCACATTGGCCCAGCCTAAATTTACAATATCAGGATTGGCTTCAACAGGTTCAGTTGGAGTCTCCGGCTCCGCCCATGGCCAATCCGGGATATCAGTGTTATCATCACCACATGCTATGAAAAAAGGCAGTAATGATAATAACCATAACATTTTTTTCTTTGTTGACATATAGCTACTCCTTTAAATGATTTACAGATTTCTTTATCCCATATATGATGAATGGGTATTTTCTCATCATATATGAGATAAAGAGATCAATTAATTATTTGTCGATACAATCAAACTCATATCCTCCGATAACCTTACAGTTGTTATCCACGTAGTAAGCACGGAGCTTATATCCATCTGTTGTCGGAGCAAGCAATACATCACCTGTTGCAGCTACACCATCGGATGAATTGTATGAGGAAAGTGAAGGATTGAATGACAGAGCATCTGAAGTAGATATTGTACCAGTGAATGATCCGTCTGACGTTACATCATACATATATAAGCATGGAGTTCCACCCCATTGCGGGAAATGAGCTGTACATACCAATACAAGATATTGTGC
Organism: Bacteroides sp. LFL-34; assembly: GCF_027257075.1. Lineage (NCBI taxonomy): Bacteria > Pseudomonadati > Bacteroidota > Bacteroidia > Bacteroidales > Bacteroidaceae > Bacteroides > Bacteroides sp. LFL-34. The sequence continues at coordinate 53,785 of NZ_JAPQKZ010000009.1, forward strand.
ATTATTAAAGCTTCTTGTATCCAGACAGTTGTTATTCATTGCCCAAGAATTACCATTGTCGGAGTCTTCCAGAGATTTACTTGCATTATTATTTGTTCCATTCACCCAATAAAGAATGTTAGAATCATAGTATGACAAAAAATAATCACTTTGAGCAGTAGTTCCTTTAGTCACAACTTTAGTGTTTGATGCGGGAGCTCCCCAATTACCTACACCATTCACTGTTACTACTTGAGGACTTCCCAATACACCGTCTGTTATAATCCAACGAACAAACTTATTGGAACCTGAACTGGCTGTTCCGTCACAAGTAGCAATAATAGAGGCATTAGTATTAATATCTCCTTGAACAGACACTTTCGTACCCATATCTAACCCTGTATTATTAGTATAAGTAGTCAATAAAGTTGGAGCAGTCGTAACAGAAGAAGTCTTATAGATTGAGAAAGACTTGCCATTAGTAGCCTTCGTTGCTAATAATATATTTCCCCTACTATCACTTGTCATACATCCTAAAGATGCAACACTCACACTACCCAAAGTTACATTACCAATCTTATTTCCCGTAGATGCATTGTAATATGCAGGAGTTGTGGTACCATCACCCAAGCAAACTACCAGATTATTTCCGGAAACAGCTAAAGAAGGTGCATTTGCTCCAGTCCAAGGTAAGCCGATAACTCCCATATCCAATTTAAATAATTCTGTCTCACTACCTTTTCTATATCCGTAAGGAATCTTATCCGGTACTGCTTTTTGAATAGTATAAGTTTGCTTTGTCACTCCATCGTGAGCAATCACTGTAAGCTCAACAGGTGAATTAAAATTAAGAGGCTCTGTTTTAGGATCCGGTGACATGGTCGCATGAGCCGACAGTGAATAATCTGCCAAGCAAGAAGATAAATCTTCCGCAGAGATTAAAGATACAGTTTTGTGGTCTTCATCAATAATACCTGTAATGTCTTCAGACGGTATTGAGAAACTTAATAACTGACACTTAGTAGACTTAACTCTTTCGCCTGTGATGCAGATTTGTTTCTTATATCCTTGAGCGTCTGTATAAGTGAAATAATTCTCTTTAGTCAGATCGAGAATTGAAAGAACCGGTTCAATAGTACAGTTTGGTGCCAACTTTGCCTGAATCCTCATCGCTTTCATATATTCTGAAGTTTCATTATCACTATTTTCCGGATAATACCATGGCATAGGAATTACATACTTATCTACAGAAGCATCTGCAATAGTATATACCACAGCCTCTTTATCCACGTATGGCCCAGAAGTAAAGAGTGCAGTCAAGCTCGTGATTCCCTGTCTGTCCGCAGTAGGAAGCACATATTCCGGATCCTGGCAAGAACTCGTGAGAGCCAAAATCCCTAATAATAGATATAATATATTCTTTTTCATAATGTTTTCATTTTAGATTTATTGCCATTCTGCATATTGAGTTACCGCACCGTTATTGTCCAACTCTGCCTGTGGCATTGGGAAACGATACATCTTAGTCGGGAAATTACGATCTTTATCATCACATTCTGTATAAATGTAAGTGAAAGACCCATTTGCATTTTTCTCTATTTTCATTCCATGAAGACGAATACCGGTAAATGCTGTCGCAGATAATTTCCAACGACGCATGTCCCAATAATAATGTCCTTCATAAGCAAGTTCTACTTTGCGTTCCTGACGGATGGCTTTCATTAAATCATCCCCACTTTTGTCTGTGTAAGACAATCCCACTCTGTTACGAATATCTTTTATGTCTTTATTTGCCTTATCCGTATAGCCATTCAGATGATAACATGCTTCTGCATGATTCAGTAATACCTCTGCGTAACGAATTTCTGTCCATGGCTGTGTACTGGCTTGTATGGAAGTAAAATTATGAGCTTCATCTACCAGTTTACGTAAATAATACCCGGTAGTAGAACGTCCTTCCGGTTTGGCATCTGTTTTCCATGCAGCCCAACCATCAGTACCGTTTACGAAAGATTCTATCGGTCTGCCTTTCCATGTTGCTCCATTATAAAGAATGGTAGCTTTAAAGCGTGGTTCTAGTTTATCATAAGGAGGAGTCGTTGTAGTACCTTCAGCAGTATGCCATGCACTCCAATCGGGGAAGCCACTACCATCTGCATATTCATACGATTCAACCATCTCTTGTGTCGGAGTACCGAATCCACCAGTCATGGAATTGCCATCCAGTGCTTTATCACCTCCAGGAACCATATATCCATCAAAGTCATGAGTCACAGTGGAACTCTTATCATAACAATATTGTAAAATGGCTTCTTTGCTTCCTGCTTTAAAAGCATTTGAATAGTCTTCTTTTGCTTCTAGCTCATAACCCATTCCCATCACCTTTTCAGCTGCGATGCGAGCGTCATCCCATCTTTCTGCATACAACATGGCTCTTGATAACATTGCATAAGCTGCTCCGCTAGTAAGACGTCCGTTAGGAGTTTTATCAACAGGCAAATGTTCACCGGCATATTTTAAGTCGTTATATACAAAGTTCCATCCGTCGGCTTCCGAACTAACCGGCATATCCTTTTTTATATTATCCAAATCTTCATCGTATATAATCACTTCTTTATAACGTTTCAATAAATCAGTATAGAGATACCCTCTGAAGAAACGCATTTCAGCTTCCAAGCGTTCTTCATCAGTCTGACCAAATGAAGCATATTTCTTTAATTTATTGATACCTTCATTGACACGACGCACATATTCGTACATTGTCGTCCAGTTGCCCAGGTAAGTACTAACATAATTCACTGTGAGAACAGAACCTCCATAAGCTATTTCACTAGGAATCTGACATTTGGACATATAATTATAGGAACCATATTTAAGCTGGTCTGTCAAAGCCTCTGTCATTCCCGCTAAACATTGTCCGTCCCGATAGACTCCTAAATAATCTATATAGCGATAGAAATCGTTGACTGCCTGTTCTGCATAATCGAGTTTACTCCATACAAGTTTATCTGATGCTCTGTCTGTTGGAGTCATGTCCAGATAATCACTACATGAGCCAAGCCCTAAAGAGGCTCCCAACAATATGATACTTAATACTTTTGTTTTCATAATAGAACTTTTAAAGGTTTAGAAAGTCAAAGTGATACCGCCCATAATGGTGCGTTGTTGAGGATAGTATCCGTTATTTACTCCCGGAGATTCAGGATCGATTCCATCAGGAAGACCGCAGAGCGTAAATAAATTAGAACCTTCTACATAAATTCTAAGATTCTGAATGCCGACAGGACTCATCCATCTCTTGGGGAATGTGTAACCCAATTGTGCGGATTTGAGACGAAGGTATCTACCGTTACGCAACCAGAAAGTGGAAGCTAATCCATTATCTCCTCCATGTCCTTGATTACCTAGCGTAAGACGTGGGAATGTTCCATTCGGATTTTCTACTGTATATGCATTCTGAACTAAATATAATGGTGAGTTGGCACCTTCTTTAAATGCCTGTGTCCATACAGTGTTGTCGTCATAACCATTATAATAAGTACCCGTCAATGATACGTCGAACAGTGCACCTCCAGTAAATTGTGCACTTAAATCGAATCCATTCCAGGCACAATTCAGGTTCAAACCGTAAGTTAATTCGGGACGATTGCCACGTCCAACACGTGTTCTGTCATCTTCGTCTATTTTACCATCACCATTTAAATCTCTGTATTTGATATCACCGACATTAGGACGAGTGCCATACCAGGCTGAATTGTCTATTTCTTCTTCCGAACGGAATAAGCCATCTGCAACCCACACAACAGAAGCATCAACACTACGTCCTGTGCGTTTTCTCCACTCTACTGTGTTCGGACTATCTGGATAACGGAGATAACGGTTTCTTGCAAATGTCAGATTGAAGCTTGCGCCATAGGAGAATGGCTTACCTGCCAAGTTTAATTTATTACGATGGCTCACCGTTACTTCAACGCCTTTGCTATCGACCTTATTATAGTTGGCATAAGTATAATAATATCCTCCCATAGATGGGGGGTAATCGCCTCCCATTGCTGTCAAAATATCATAGGTATAATTATAGAATGCGTCAAACTCCATTCCCAACAGACCATTCCACATCGTAAAGTCAAATCCTGCATTGTAGGTTAAGGTGTTCTCCCAAGTTAGAGTAGGATTGGCAATTACAGAGGCGCGTAATGCTTGCATTACTTTTCCATTCAGAATTGTTTGGTATGCATTTTTGTTACCATCCATCAAATTGTAAGTACTAAGGAAAGCATACGGACTCACTGCATCGTTTCCTAATAAACCGACAGATGCACGTATCTTCATATCATCCAGAAATGTCAGACTAGACATAAAATCTTCTTTAGATATTCTCCACGCTACTGACGCTGACGGGAAGAATGCCCAACGTTTCCCACTAACATTGCCGGCAAATTTGTAAGAACCATCATATCGACCTGTAAACTCTGCCAAATACTTATTGTCATAGTCATATTTCAAACGAAAAACATAACCAATACTACGGTTTGCATCACTGTATCCCGAGATTGGAGAGTCTGCCGGTTGTCCAAAGCTCAATTCTGGTAGTTCAGAGAAACTCATGTTCTTATTATAGCCGGAGAAACTGTTTTCTTTATAATCCCGGATTTCTGCTAATACCATTCCTTCTACATTATGTTTTCCGAAGGAGCTTGCATAGTTTATGCTTCCTTGGCCTACCATTTGATGAGAACTATACTGTCCTTCACCTAAATTTATTCCATTTGCTGTGCCGCGAGGATCGTCTGCTTTAGACCAAGTCCAATCTGCTGTCGAAGTCGGCATTTTATGTATATATGTGGAGTAAGGTGTATTCAAATTCTTATTATGAGAAGTTGTATAGTCATAAGCTCCGGTTACTTTCACGCTCAAGCCTTTAACCCAAGGTACATTATATTGTAAAGAGATGTTAGTTTGTAAATCAAAGCTATTGGTATGTTTGTATCCTGATTCATAAATGGCAGCCAATGGACTGTTGGGCAGACTTGTGTTATTCTGTGTGGTAGCAGAATAAAGTCCGTCATATGTTTCCGGCAAATATGGATGCATCATTATAGTCTGATGAGCTACTGACAACCAACCTTGTTCACCCAATTCGGAATTAGAATCCGTACCGCCTGAAGCATATCCCGGAGTTTCACGTTTACCGACATTTCCTGCAATACCTAAACTTAACTGGAAGTTCTTAGCCAGTTGAGTCTCAAGATTAGTTCTTAAATTGTATCTCTTGTAAGAGAAATTGTCAATGTTACCTTTTTGACCTAAATAACCCACAGAAGCAAAGTAACGCATCTTATCACTACCTCCCTGTATTGTTACATTGTGTTTCTGATTAATACCGGTTCCGAATACTTTATCAATATAGTTAACATTATCCCATCCGTCAGTAGGATCACCATTCAACATAGCTTCCACATTCGCCTTTGTAAAAACGGGATTATATTGACTAATGTTTGAAATGCTTCCATTAGCCATTTTATCCATCATGTCAGCCATATTATAATAATATGCAAATTGAGGTCCATTCATAAACTGCGGAAAGTTTGCATTCATAGATGCTCCTATTGAACCATTATAAGTGATTTTGGATTTTCCTTCCTGACCTTTTTTTGTAGTTATAATAATAACACCACCGGCTCCTTTTAATCCATAAACAGCTGCAGAAGCTCCATCTTTCAAAACAGATACACTTTCGATATCATTAGGGTCAATATCATTAATAGAACGAGGCATTCCGTCTACTATATAAGTAACATTATAAATAGAGCCACGAACTCGTAATGTAGCCTGATCGTCTCCGGGTTCACCAGATACTTGAACAGATGAAATACCTGGCAAACGTCCACCTAAAAGACTCGACACATTGGTTGCCGGTGCTTTCAGCAGTTCGTCGCCTTTCACCGCAGATACGGCTCCGGTTAAAGATTGCTTCTTGGCAGTACCATATCCTACCACAATCACTTCATCCAAAGCTGCCACATCATCTTTCATAACCACATTAATGGTCGTCTGACCTGCTACCTTTATTTCCTGATCTGACATTCCAACATATGAGAATGATAAAATGTCTTTTGCGGTGGCCTGAATGCTATATTTTCCATTTACATCTGTAATAGTGCCATTAGTAGTTCCTTTTACGACAACACTTACTCCTGGTAGCGGTTCTCCTATACCATCAGTAACAGTTCCTTTCACTAAACTCTGTGCATGACTACTGATAGCACATGCAAATAGCGCGCAGATTGAAAACATAAATATTTTCAATATACGAGAGTTCTTCTTGATTTTTGAGTTAAACTCTGTCATAGAATTAATTTTTAGATTATTAATATAGATTGGTTAACATATCCATTATTGTTTATAGCTGTTCCAATACTTTCCAGCATTGGTATAACCCTCTTGGTACATGGAAACATCCTTTCCATTTTCCTCCTTTGAGTGGTAGTAGCACTTCACCTCTCCGATTTAAGTATCCATACCATTCGGGATGCTCTTTATCTTTAAAATGGGTCCATGTATAATCGTGTACTTTTTCAAACCATTCCAGACATTGGTTATCTCCGGTCAATTGATAACTCTTCAGAAGAGATATGAGTGTTTCAATATGCACCCACCAGAGTTTCTGGTCCCATTCCAGTTGTTGGGGAGGACAACCGTTACGATCCATAAAATAGTAGATACCTCCATATTCTTTATCCCAACCATATTCAAGCATTGTAAGAGTGATATTCTTAGCCTTTTCGATTAATTCCGGACGGTTTAGGCGTTTCCCTAAATCCATTATAAACCACATGGCTTCAATCGCATGGCCAGGGGTAATCTGCCGTCCTTCAAAGCAATCTATCAGATTACCATTCACATCTACATTCTCAACAATGATACCACCAAGTTCGGGACGATAGAAGACAGACATAACTTCATGAATACAAGTATCCATCGCTTGTTCCAAATAGTCCTTGCCTAAAATATGCTCAATTTCCATAGCAAGATTGCATAGTATCATCGGCAGGGCAAAATTTTTTAGATTACGAGTGCCCGGATGAAGTTTATTCCATTTACCTTTCGGATTATCTACTTTGGAAAGGATAATGTCGAAGGTTTTCTTGGCTATGTCAGCATATTCCTGATTACCGGTTGCAAGGCTTAATTGCCCGAAAGCCATGGCAGCGAATGTATACGAAAAGATATTGTATGGTTCTACCAATGGTCTACCCGAACGGTCAAGTGAAAAGTACCAGTTATAGTCTCCATCATGTCCGTATCTTTTTAAAAAATCACCACCTTGAACGGCACAATCAAGCCATTCCTTACGTTTTTCTACCTTGTTGTAAAGCATGGAAAACATCCACACCTCGCGACCTTGCAGCCAGATAAATTTATCTGTATCGAAAACTTTTCCTTCACGATCCAGACAGGTGAAGTAGCCACCATACTCATGGTCTTGTGAGTTCTCAAGCCAGAAAGGAAGAACATTATCCAAGAGTTCATCCTTGTATTGATTTGCCAGTTTCTTAAAATCCATACATCTTTTATTATTAAGTTATTAAGGTCTTTTTGTTTTACTATTCCGAACGGGTCCAATATCTTTCAATCTCTTCCAGCGACTTCCCAGTAGTCTCCGGCACGAGTTTCCAGACAATCAGCATATACGGCACGCACATGAGGGCGAACAGGAAGAATGTTCCGGCGGGGGTAAGGTTCTGGAGCATCCAGGGGGTCAACTGTCCGATCAGGTACGTTCCGATCCACAGAGCGAATCCTGCTATCGACATGGCCAGTCCGCGAACCTTGGTGGGATACATCTCCGAGAGGAGCACGAACACCACGGCACAGATAGACACGGCACAGCAGAATACATAGAACAGGAAGAAAACGAGCAGGAAGAGGCTGGATACTCCCAGGGAATCTCCGAAGAGGAAGTACAGGCCGATGAGAATCAGAGAAACAACCATTCCCGAAACTCCGTAATAAACAAGTTTCTTGCGGCCTACCTTATCAATGATGACAAGAGCCAGAATGGTGGTCAAAGTATTGACTAGTCCTACCAGAACTTGGTAAAAAAGAGAATCTCCTCCTGAAAGTCCTGCGTTTTCAAAGATAGAAGGGCCATAATAAAGTACTGCGTTCACACCCATAAACTGTCCTAAAATCGCAATACACACACCGATAATAACAGCTTTGAAAATTCCAGGCTTCATCAATAAAGACCATTCCGATTTTGTTTCAGAGGTCAGCACAGATTTCGTTTCATTTAATTGACTTTTCGCTTCTGTAATTGAATTATATATTTTCTCTAATATATTTACAGCTTTCAATTCCTTTCCACGTACGATTAACCAGCGGGGACTTTCCGGAATAAAAAATATGATTATGAAGAATAAGATTGCCGGCAATGTTTCCATACCCAACATACCTCTCCATACTTCAGTTATAAATATTTTATTCAACCAATCCACACTTAATTGCGTACCACTCTCCGCCCATGCCAATAATTGATAGTTAACTAAATAAGCTCCCAAAAAACCAACTGTTACAGCCAACTGATACAATGACACCAAACGTCCTCTATACTGCGCTACAGCTAGTTCTGATATATAAAGAGGAGAAACAATGGACACAACCCCTATTCCTACTCCACCTATAATCCGATAAACTACCAATTGGGCAAAATCGGCTGATAGAGCACATCCTAGAGCTGATGTGGAAAACAACACAGCTGATATAACCATCGTAAGTTTTCTTCCTAACTTATCGCTTAAGATTCCAGCAAAAAGAACACCTACGATAGAGCCTACTAAAGCACATCCTACATACCATCCCTGTTGTAGTGCATCTAATTGAAAAAGTTGAGTCACTTGGGCAATTGTTCCCGATATAACCGCAGTATCATATCCGAACAAGAAGCCTCCCAATGCTGCCACAACAGATAGGAATATAAGATAACTAAAATTGATTGTAGACTTCATAACATTTATTTTATTTCAAAATATTCTTTATATCTGTCATATAAATGACCAGCTTGCAGATAGGCTGATTGCGGACTCATAAAATGAGAAAATTCAAAAGTAATAGCCTTATCATATCCGGCACGTTTGGCTGCTTCCAACTTCATCCGAAGTTTATCAAACTTAATGGGTAGAAAACGAATTGGCATATCACGGTCAAAAGATTCGGCATTTGTCCAACATTGCATACCATACTTATCTGCTAATTTTTTATTGACAGAAAAGAACGCATCCAATTCGTCATAATCAATATGCCCATCTTGAAATGCACATGCATCTACCACATCATGAATTCCATCAAAAATTTCATCCCATTCTTTTTCGTGTTGTTGTACAGAAACGGCATCTTCTCTCGTCATTTTTGTCGTTCCCATGATTGCTTTTTTGCCATCAATCCAAGGAGATATAAAAGTAGGCAATCCATTAGATATATCCTTACATTGTTTTCCTAATGCATGAAAAGCACCAATCGCCCCTTTCGTTGCCCGGCTTATTTCACCACTGATATACCATCCTCCAAAACTTTTATACTTGGAACCATAATTTTCCCAAACTTCATCAATTACATATTTGTTATCTTCCACTTCCCAGGTCATATCCCCTGTGTCCCAGTATTTACCCGAATCGTATAGTCCAAAATAGAATTTCATTCCATACTTTTCAGCTAAACGTAAAAACATATCCACCAAGTCAACGGAAGGCATATAACAACCTTTCTTCAATAAATAAGGAGAAGGAAAAGTGACAAACTTACGATAACCAGAACGGATCATTATTACTGTATCAATTCCTATATTTTTCATGTGCTGAAAATCCAAGTCCCATTCTTTCTCACCCCAGTTCTGATGTGGAATATCATGTGATATTTCATCCAAAAAAGTTCCGGTAATTTTTAAGCCATTGTTTTTAGGAACAATGAGTTTACTTTCCAAACCATCAGTTGCCACTACTGTACTGGCACTAGCTTTTGAAGTACAAGATTCAAACAAAGTTGGTACAGTCAAGGCTGACGCGCCAGCCAATGTGGCTTTTTTTAGAAAGCCTCTTCGATCTAATGTTTTCATATTAGTTTAATTAAAACAGCAGTTAACACTTATATTATTATTACCTATTGAATATATTGCCCTATAATATCTACTTTTTTATTATTGAAAGGATCTAATATCTGATCAATCAAAATTGCCATTTCACTTCTCAAAATATTTCGATTCATATCAAAATCTTTCAAATCAAATTTATCCCAGATCTCTTCTACCCTACCCTCTTTCATCTCAATACCTTCTTTTTCTGCAATCTCTCCTACTAGCTCTGTAGCTTTCTGAATTGATATGGTATTATTACCTTCGAATACTTGCTTATTGACAAAAGGATAAACATCACCCAATCCTTTCAACTCATTTGCCAATAATAATGTATCCGCTCTGAACCACATTTGATTTGACCAGTCAACACTTTTACCTATACCTTTTAATATACCTGTAGAGCCGATACGTTGTAGTGACTTAAACATTGGGTGATCTAACTCAACATCTAAATAAGGCAATAAATATCCTTTTCCATCCAAAATCGCATTTTGTACTTCCCGAACAGATACTTCTCTTATATTTTTACCTTCTTTCACCGCAAGAGCTGCTAATGCTCCCGCTGCCTGCCCGATCTGCATAACCATCGGCTGCAAACGAGTGGTACCATTAATTATATTAGAAACAGATATTGATTTTTCAGCAACAATCAATCCTTCAACATCTTTCGGAATCAAAGTTCCTAAAGGTAAACCGTATGACGGTATCGGATGAAAATAAAGATTAGGCAACTCTTCATATCCATGATAACGCGTATGATGATGGTCCACAGGATAATTCCCCACGGCAATACAAGTACGATAAAGAGGTTGAGACTGCCTGAACGGTTCACAAGCATGATTTAAATCAAAACGTACTAGCCCATGGATTCTCCTAGACTCTCTATGGTAAGGAATAAATGGTAATTTGTCGGCTGTAGGATATTCATCATCAGCTAAGCCCAATGTATTAAAACCTAATTCATGTTGCAGAAAATAAACGAAACACATCGTATAATGTTTTGCATATTTCAAGGCTTCTTCACGTTCCTCACGGGTCATTTCAATCAAGTTTACATAATAATCATTGCCTTCTATCGGCCAATTAATCATGTATTTATTATTAGGAAGTTTTCCATAAGTTATCATCATGTCTTTAGACCATACACGATCCGGTTCTTTAGGCATGATACAAACATGACTGGCACAAGCACAAGCAAATTCATCTTTATTATATCCTTCAGGACAAGGAATAGTCACATCTTTACCATAATCTTTCAAGATTGCTACGTATGTAATATCCTGAACTATATTATTTTTCTCTTCCGGAGCAATATCTTCTTTAGTATCATGACGGCTTTCCATACCGACATCATATTTCACCCCGCACATTTTTGCTATATCCCCCAATTCAGTACCATCAATCAATATTTTAGCATGTATTTTTTTAATTGTATTATCTTTCATCTGAATTTGAGCAATCCAAGCATCATTCTCTCTTTCCAGCTTTACCAAAGTAGCATTATGCCATACTTTTAAATTTTTCTCCGCGTCAACCATTTCATGGAAAATTTTATTTCCGACTGAAGGTTCAAACAACACTGCACTCACCCAACCGGTTTTTAGAGAATCAAGCCCTCCATAATAATCTGCCAAATGTCCGCGAAACTCACCAAACAAGCCTGCCGGTAAATCATAGTTTCCGTCAACAGCACTTACACCTGCAGATGTAAGCATTCCACCCAGCCATTCTGTTTCTTCTACTATCAATGTTGCAGCCCCCATTCGAGCAGACTGAATACCAGCAGTCACTCCACTAGCGCCTCCACCAATAATTAGCACATCAACAGAATCATCTGAATGAGAGCATGCCGTAAAACACAAAGCAAATAATAAACACAGACCTAAAAAATAGTTTCTCATACTAAATTCATTTAAGGATATAGAGTTTTATTAATAATATCACGGCACAAATATAGCTATATTTATTAAATAAACAATAGATAATAAAATATTTTATTAATAAAATCGTTATTCCTCGCATTATTAATTAATAGAAGGGGGAATTACCTCACAAATCGTCTTATTTCATTTATTATATCCACAATCGTCCATAGCTACATTATCCTATATATAAATCCATTACATAGTATATAGGGAATATAACATTCAAGATATTCTAATTTTCAAGGTCTCAAAACCACGTATTAATAAAAAAATTAATTATCTTTGTGTGAATTACCAAATATACATAGTTATGAACCAACAATTCTTGAAAGAAATAGAAAAAGGCTCTAAAAGTGCTCTTGTCAAAAAGAGGATTATTACACATTATATATATAATGGAAGTTCTACAATTCCCGATCTTTCAAAAGAGCTGGATTTAAGTGTACCGACTGTCACCAAATTTATCGGTGAAATGTGTGATGACGGATATATTAATGATTATGGCAAATTGGAAACTAGTGGCGGACGCCATCCCAACCTCTATGGGCTTAATCCGGAATCCGGTTACTTTTTGGGTGTAGACATCAAAAGATTCGCCGTCAATATCGGACTGATAAATTTCAAAGGCGATATGGTAGAATTGAAAATGAATATACCTTATAAGTTTGAGAACTCAATCGAAGGGATGAATGAGTTATGCAAGCATATTCTCAATTTTATAAAGAAACTCACTATTAATAAAGAGAAGATCTTAAATATTAATGTAAATGTGTCGGGGCGTGTAAATCCTGAATCAGGGTATAGCTTCAGCCAATTCAATTTTGAGGAAAGGCCGTTGGCGGATGTATTATCCGAAAAATTGGGATATAAAGTAACCATTGATAATGACACGCGTGCCATGACTTATGGCGAATATATGCAAGGCTGCGTAAAAGGAGAAAAGGATATCATTTTTGTAAATGTAAGCTGGGGAGTAGGTATCGGAATTATTATTGATGGTAAGATTTATACCGGGAAATCCGGATTCTCCGGTGAATTTGGACACATGAGTGCTTATGATAATGAGATAATCTGCCATTGCGGGAAAAAAGGTTGTTTGGAGACGGAAGCTTCCGGATCGGCACTTCATCGTATCTTATTAGAGCGTATTCAAAGTGGGGAAAGTTCCATTCTATCTACACGAATCGCCACAGAGGAAAATCCGATCACTCTTGATGAGATCATTGCCGCTGTGAATAAAGAAGACCTGCTTTGCATTGAAATTGTAGAAGAAATCGGACAGAAACTAGGCAAACAGATTGCCGGGCTAATCAATATCTTCAACCCGGAACTGGTCATTATAGGTGGAACTTTATCTTTAACCGGCGATTATATCACCCAACCCATAAAAACAGCCGTACGCAAGTACTCTCTAAATCTGGTTAATAAAGATTCAGCCATCATCACATCTAAGCTGAAAGACAAAGCCGGCATCGTTGGCGCTTGTATGCTCGCACGCAGCAGAATGTTTGAAAGCTAGTTTTATCTTCTACGTTGGGAGAAAAAGTTATCTATAAAGCGAACGATATAGACTACGGCTACTCCGGCAACCACTAAAACAATAATACGACTCAACATAGATTACATTTTTATATTTCACATCTATTACATACGCAGGATTTCCCTTTTAAAATAAGAATAGGGAATCCTGTAAAAATTAGAACGCTGATTATTAATTAATAATCAGCGTTCTAATTTGAGAGCCGCTAGCCAGACTTGAACTGGCGACCTACGCGTTACGAATGCGTTGCTCTACCAACTGAGCTATAGCGGCGTTTGTCTCTCGTTTACGGCGTGCAAAATTACAGCTTTATTTGAGAAAACAAAAAGAATCCGATTATTTTTTGAGCTTAATTTTTAAATCAACTTTTGTTGACGTTATCTAAAACTTTTCTTTGCGTTCAAATTTTCCGTCCTCGGTATAGTACTTCCATGTACCCTTCGGTTTATTATTTGCATACTTTCCACGAAGTTTCAATGTCCCATCTTCATAATATTCGCGGTAACGACCATGGCGTTTCCCTTCTTTTACTTCCGCTTCACTCTTCAATGCTCCCTCCGGATAAAACTCCCGTAAAACGTTTCCTTCAAACTTTTCGATATAGAAACGTTTCAGTTCGCTCATCTGCTCTTTTTCGGTCTCTGCATCTTCGTTCATTTCCTTATCATCTTCATCGGTAGCAATAGCAACGTCAACCTCTTCCAGTTGATATGGGCTATAATCCATCACATACTGCAAAGAAGCCGACTGATCCTCTCCTATAATCTGCATAGTCCAGTAAGGAAATGAATACAAAACGTCTTTGTTTGATTGTATTTCATTCCATGTAGCAGGATTCATCATCGGTTTCAACTGGGAATAAAACTTGCGCACATCTGTATATAAGAAAATAGTAGAACTTGATTTTAAATATGACAGTGCATTTTCAAAACCCGGATTATTTTTTAATAAATTCTTCTGCTCGTAATCTTCTACAAAGGAAAGTAAAGAAGCAGCTTTATTACTAAAAACTACATAATCGTCAACATAAGTATAGTATGGCTTCTCAAATTTATCAAATAGCTTTCCAAAGAACAAGCGAAAAAAGCCTTTCATTTCGACATAATTAATCTCGAAATCCTTATAATTAGCAGTCTTAATCTTAACTGGAGTACGTCGCTTAATCTTCTTTTCAATGAATTCCATGTTCTTACGGGCATCTTTAATACTTTTAGCCCTGATAGCCAGAATCAGTTCGGGATCATGTCCTAACAAACCTGGTTCGGATTGGGTAATAGCAAACTCTCCTGACATCCAACTCAAAAAGTTTTCTTCCAAAGATATACCGAATAACCCTTCTATCTTTTTCCGGGAACTTTGATAAGAATCATACAACTGTTTATTGTGAACCGACAGTGCATTCTCCAGTTCCTTTACAAAGGTCACCGGACTATTGAAACCTATATTCGTATAAAGAGCTGTCCGCCCGGACAGAATCTCATGTGCTTTCATTTTATGTTTTCCCGAATTCAACAAAGCAGTGACATAAGGATCGGCAGAATCTTTTTTCAATGTATATCCTTTCACTTCCATCCGCTCCTTATTCGTATTTAAATAAAGTCTGGCAAAATTCATGGAATTGCTAAACAGATCAATGTACTCATTTCTTGTACCTAAATAAATAGACATAAATTGAGGTACACGCGCATAATTGACAAAGACTCTGACAAGTCCCTTACCGGAAACCAACTTCTCTGTTTCAATAAAAGACTGATCAAGCCCGATTTTAGGTTTATTACGCGAATCAATAGCCGACTCGACAAGTCCGGATGTGTATGAACCAACCAAATGATTATCGACAAAAGCAATATAGAAAATATCCCTCGTCTCGGAATCGCGCATTTCAAGGATATTAATGCTATTATGCATCCGATTAGTCACAGTAAAACCACTCATAACCAATACGGTTTCAACCTGGTCTTTCAATAAGTCCATCTTTGATGTCTTCTGCATATCCAAGATAAGCAAAAAATCCCACTCTGTGGCACGAGTCTTATGAAGCGAAATAAGCATATCCCGTTCACCGACAAGCGACAATAATACCTTATTGCTTTTAACAACGGAATCCAGCTTCTCCACACTTTTCGTCACCTCCTCAAAAGATTTCGCTTTCTTCAGGCATTGCCACGTCTCGCTTCCACTAAACTTCTCCCAATCTTCAATCGGAGCCGATGACTGAATAATAAATGCCGCATCTTCCGGAACCAGATAGATCTGCTGAATATTACGATCAGGTGAGACAAATAAATAAACTACGGAATATACAACATATACCGCCAAAGCCAATGCAGCCACAACTAAAGTTCTCTTCACTATTTTCGAGGTACTTTTTTTCTTCTCCGGGCCTGCATTTTGCTCTCCTTGCCCGCAATTTAATTCATTCATTATTGAGTTGTTATAAACTTGAATGGACAAAAATAGTAAAAAAGATGAGATTAATTAGTTAATTCATACTCATTTAGTGAATTAGTTCAATAAACAAGATTTTATAAAAAACAGTATAAAGGAGATATCCTTCCTCCTATTTTTATAAAAAACTATTCTGAATAAAGCATAAACCATTGACTCGTATCGTAAATATGTATTAACTTTACAGCATGAAAAAGAAATTCCAACTCGAAGTTCCGGGAGGAGCCGATAAAGTCTTACTTCATACCTGTTGTGCTCCTTGTTCATCAGCCATTATTGAATGTATGATGCAACATCACATCACCCCTGTTATCTATTATTGCAATCCTAACATCTATCCGCTGGAAGAGTATATGATAAGAAAAGACGAATGTACACGCTATGCCCAATCATTGGGATTGGAGATAATAGATGCTGATTACGATCATGAAAACTGGCGATGCCATATAGCAGGAATGGAGCAGGAACCCGAAAGAGGAGGACGCTGCCTACGTTGCTTTAAACTACGCTTATTGGAGACCGCCCGTTATGCGCATGAACATGGCCTTTCCGTAATAACCACAACGCTTGCTTCCAGTCGTTGGAAAAGTCTGGAGCAGATTAATGAAGCCGGACAATATGCCACCGCTTCATACCCGGATGTCACATACTGGGAACAGAATTGGCGGAAAGGCGGACTTAGCGAACGACGTATCGCCATTATTAAAGAGTATAACTTCTACAACCAACAATATTGCGGTTGTGAATTCAGCATGAGAAAAGAAGAATAAAACAAACCCGCCATTACTAGCTAACCAATGAATCGAAGTAAAAAAGGTAAAAACAGAAAGCTATTCAAAAAGAAATCACATTCCAATAACAGATTAGGATGTATCATCGCCATCATTGTGCTCATTCCTATTCTTTTTGGCGTCTATTTATATTGCCAACAGATTAATACCCAGAATAATAATGAACCGCAAACCGATATCTCCCTTCAAATTCCACTTGGCAAAGATCTGGAGACACCCATACCATTAGTTCCCCGGCAAGAACAAATAATCCGGCATAGCGGATATACCGTATCATATAACAAAGATTTAAAAATACCCAACTGGGTCTCTTACGAATTAACCCGGGAAGAAACCAAAGGAAAAGAAAAAAGAGGCAATCGTTTTATTGCCGACCCATTAGTGACAGGCCCGATTGCAACCAATACTGACTACACCCGTTCAGGATACGACAAAGGACACATGGCGCCTGCTGCAGATATGAAATGGAGTCCTGAAGCCATGAAAGAATCATTCTATTTCAGCAATATGTGTCCCCAACATCCCCAGTTAAATAGAAGAGGATGGAAAAATCTGGAAGAAAAAATCCGGAATTGGGCTATAGCAGATAGTGCCATTATTATTATATGTGGACCTATTATTGAAAAACAGCCTAAAACGATTGGGAAAAATAAGGTCGTAGTACCTCAACGGTTTTTCAAAGTAGTCCTATCTCCTTTTGCCAAACCGATACGGGCTATCGGCTTCTTATTCAACAATGAGCAGGCAGTAGAACCTCTATCTTCATATGTAGTCACAGTGGATAGCATCGAGAGCCTGACTAATATGGATTTCTTCGCACCTTTACCCGATGAGATAGAAAACAAAATAGAAGCAAATGCAAATTATTCCCTCTGGCCGAACTAAGTAGCAAAACTCGTTTCTCTGAAATGAATTCATTTCCCTATGCCAATGGCATTCTAGTTACAAACAGACTTGCACTTCAATAAAAGGGAGTTGTTGTATTACTCTCAAGGTTTCACATTGTAACGTCAAGAGATTGTCTTATTCCCACATATTGTGGGAAAGTATTCTCTTATTTTATGAGAAAACATTCCCATATATTGCGAGAAAATAGTCCCACAATATATTGGAATAATGGAACTACGCTGGAAACAAAAAGATAATTGCAATGAATGCCAAGCAGCACAATAAGCAACTGAATAAATCAAGCAAGGCAAACGCAACGTGAAAGAATGGATTCATTACCGCATCGAAAGAAAACATACTTTTGATATAGTCTTCTTATGATTCATCCTAAAAAGAGAACACTCCTATCCAAATTCTTTTTATCTTTGACGAACTTTTTAAATACACCTCAAAAGATGAAGAAAAAAAAGAGAAATATTCTACTATCAATTCTAATCGGAGCATTCCTCCTTTGTGCAGTTGCCGGAGGCACCTTTTATTATTATCTGTTTGCCCCCCAATTTCACCCATCTAAAACCGTATATATTTATGTAGACCGGGATGATACTGCCGATTCTATCTACCATAAAATAAAAGAATTCGGGCATGTCAATAAGTTCACCGGATTCCAGTGGATGGCAAAATACAAGGATTTCGATCAGAATATCCATACCGGTCGTTATGCCATTCGCCCCAATGACAATGTTTATCATGTATATAGCCGTTTTTCCAGAGGTTATCAGGAGCCTATGAACCTTACTATCGGAAGCGTCCGGACATTAGACCGGTTAGCACGAAGCATTGGAAAACAACTCATGATAGACTCTGCCGAAATCGCCAGCCAGTTATTCGACTCTACTTTCCAGGCTCAAATGGGATACACAACCATAACACTCCCCAGCTTTTTCATACCGGAAACCTATCAGGTATATTGGGACATGAGCGTAGACGATTTCTTTAAACGAATGAAGAATGAGCACGAACGCTTCTGGAACAAAGAACGTCTGGCACAAGCCACCGCTATCGGCATGACACCGGAAGAAGTCAGCACTCTTGCTTCCATCGTCGAAGAAGAAACCAACAACAACGAAGAAAAGCCAATAGTAGCCGGATTATATATCAACCGTTTACATCAAGATATGCCTTTGCAGGCAGATCCTACCATCAAATTTGCACTACAGGATTTCGGTCTGCGCCGAATCACCAACGAAAATTTAAAAGTCGACTCCCCCTATAACACCTACATAAATACCGGACTGCCTCCAGGCCCCATCCGTATCCCTTCTAAAAAGGGAATAGACAGCGTATTAAACTATACCAAACATAACTATATCTACATGTGTGCTAAAGAAGATTTTTCCGGAACTCACAACTTTGCATCCAATTATGCTGACCACATGGCAAATGCAAGAAAATACTGGAAAGCCCTGAATGAAAGAAAGATTTTCAAGTAAATTTGTGATAAAACGAACGGAAAAGCCTATCTTTGCCCGATAGATTAACAAACTGTGATCAACACTAAATAAAAGAAATATATATGAGCAAGCAACTCTTACTTGGCGATGAAGCCATTGCACAAGCTGCACTGGATGCCGGACTTTCAGGTGTTTATGCCTATCCTGGTACTCCTTCAACTGAAATTACGGAATATATTCAAATGGCCCCAATAACGACCGAACAGAATATACACAACCGTTGGTGCGCCAATGAAAAAACAGCGATGGAAGCTGCGTTGGGTATGTCATTCGTTGGTAAACGGGCATTAGTTTGTATGAAGCACGTAGGTATGAATGTAGCTGCCGACTGTTTTGTCAACTCTGCCATCACAGGCGTGAAAGGCGGATTGATCGTGATAGCAGCAGACGACCCCAGTATGCACTCTTCGCAGAACGAACAAGACAGCCGTTTCTACGGAGATTTCTCACTGATTCCCATGTACGAACCCAGCAATCAGCAGGAAGCGTATGATATGGTATACAGTGGTTTTGAATTCTCTGAAAAATTGGGCGAACCTATCTTGATGCGTATGGTAACCCGCCTTGCACACTCCCGCTCTGGAGTAGAACGCAAAGCGCAAAAGCCACAGAATGGCATCTCTTTCAGCGAAGATCCTCGTCAGTTCATCTTGTTACCTGGAAATGCCCGTAAACGCTACAAAGTATTACTTGCCCACCAAGACGAGTTTATCAAAGCTTCGGAAGAATCACCTTATAATAAATATACAGATGGTCCTAACAAAAAGTTAGGAATTATCGCTTGTGGCATCGGCTACAACTATCTGATGGAAAACTATCCTGAAGGTTGCGAATATCCGGTACTTAAAATCGGCCAGTATCCATTGCCTAAAAAGCAATTACATCAATTGATTGAATCCTGTGACGAAATCCTCGTTCTGGAAGACGGACAACCATTTGTAGAAAAACAATTGAAAGGTTATCTGGGCATCAGCGTTAAAGTAAAAGGACGCTTGGATGGCACTCTGTCACAGGATGGAGAATTAAATCCGGACTCTGTAGCCCGCGCCGTAGGCAAAGAGAATAAATCGGAATTCGGCATTCCTTCTGTCGTAGAAATGCGTCCGCCTGCACTTTGCGAAGGTTGCGGACATCGCGATATGTATATCACACTAACCGAAGTTCTGAAAGAAGAATACCCATCTCATAAAGTATTCAGCGACATCGGCTGTTACACGCTAGGCGCGAATGCTCCTTTCAATGCAATCAACTCATGCGTAGACATGGGCGCCTCCATCACGATGGCGAAAGGTGCGGCTGACGGAGGTCTTTTCCCGGCTGTAGCTGTCATCGGAGACTCCACATTCACCCATTCCGGAATGACCGGACTATTAGATTGTGTGAACGAGAATGCCAGTGTAACCATCGTCATCTCCGACAATGAAACTACCGCCATGACAGGTGGACAGGACTCTGCCGGAACCGGACGTATCGAAGCGATCTGTGCAGGTATCGGAGTAGATCCGGCTCATATCCGCGTCGTTACTCCGTTGAAGAAAAACTATGAGGAGATGAAGCAAATCATTCGCGAAGAGATCGAATACCGTGGTGTATCTGTCATTATTCCACGTAGAGAGTGTATCCAGACATTAGCACGCAAAAAAAGAAGTAAGTAAGCCATGAAGAAAGACATTATATTATCAGGAGTCGGTGGACAGGGAATTCTGTCTATTGCTACAGTGATCGGCAAAGCTGCCTTGAAAGAAGGATTATATATGAAACAAGCAGAAGTGCACGGAATGAGCCAACGCGGAGGAGATGTTCAATCCAACCTCCGTATCAGCGACCAGCCGATTGCTTCAGACTTGATCCCATCAGGTAAATGCGACCTTATCATTTCATTGGAACCCATGGAAGGATTGCGCTACCTCCCTTATCTTAGCCCTAACGGTTGGTTAGTGACTAACGAAACTCCGTTTGTCAATATCCCCAATTATCCGGAAGCAGACAAAGTAATGGCAGAAATCAATAAGCTGCCTCACAAAATTGTGTTGAACGTAGACAAAGTAGCCAAAGAAGTAGGCTCCGCCCGCGTTGCCAACATAGTCTTACTGGGAGCAACCATTCCATTCCTTGACATCGACTACGGAAAAGTACAAGACAGCATCCGTGAAATCTTCCTGCGCAAGGGAGAAGCAATTGTAGAAATGAATCTTAAAGCATTGGCTGCCGGCAAGGAAATTGCAGAAAAGCTAATGTAATAACAGGCATTATCATGAATACACAATACTGGGAAGAAGAACTAGAAACCATGAGCCGGGAGAAGTTGCAGGAATTACAACTTCGACGGCTTAAGAAAACAATCAATATAGCTGCAAACTCCCCATATTACAAAGAAGTTTTCAGCAAACATGGCATCACTGCAGATAGCATACAATCATTAGACGATATCCGCAAATTGCCCTTTACTACCAAAGCCGATATGCGTGCCCACTATCCTTTCGGGCTGGTAGCAGGTGATATGAGCAATGATGGTGTACGTATTCACTCTTCTAGTGGTACTACCGGAAACCCGACAGTTATTGTTCATTCACAGCACGATCTCGACTCCTGGGCCAATCTGGTAGCCCGCTGCCTGTACGCAGTAGGAATACGCAAGACCGACGTCTTCCAAAACAGCTCCGGATACGGTATGTTTACAGGAGGGTTAGGCTTCCAATACGGTGCAGAACGCCTGGGCTGTCTGACAGTCCCTGCCGCAGCCGGAAACAGTAAACGACAGATTAAATTCATCAACGACTTCAAGACTACCGCTTTACATGCTATCCCCAGCTATGCCATCCGCCTTGCCGAAGTCTTTCAGGAAGAAGGCCTTGATCCCAAAGGAACCACACTGAAAACGCTGGTTATCGGTGCTGAACCTCACACCGACGAACAACGCCGGAAAATAGAAAAGATGCTGGGCGTAAAAGCATACAACAGCTTCGGTATGACAGAAATGAACGGTCCCGGTGTTGCTTTCGAATGTCAGGAACAAAACGGAATGCACTTCTGGGAAGACTGTTATCTGGTAGAAATTATCGATCCGGAAACAGGAGAACCCGTTCAGGAAGGAGAAATCGGAGAATTAGTACTTACGACTCTCGACCGGGAGATGATGCCGTTAATCCGCTATCGCACCCGTGACTTAACCCGTATTCTTCCGGGAAAATGCCCCTGCGGCCGCACGCACATCCGTATTGATCGTATCAAGGGACGCAGTGATGATATGTTCATTATCAAGGGAGTAAATATCTTCCCGATGCAAGTAGAAAAGATACTCGTACAATTTCCCGAATTAGGCAGCAATTACCTGATTACACTGGAAACAGTCAACAACCAAGACGAGATGATCGTCGAAGTAGAATTAAGCGACCTTTCCACTGACAATTATATTGAACTGGAGAAGATCCGCAAGGATATAACCCGCCAATTAAAGGATGAAATATTGGTAACTCCCAAAGTTAAACTGGTAAAAAAAGGCTCTCTCCCGCAAAGCGAAGGAAAAGCCGTCCGAGTAAAAGACTTAAGAGACAACAAGTAACAATTCAAATTTCCATGTGCTAATATACCAACCGCTGTTCACCATGCGGAATGGAATATTAGCACATTATTTAATTAATATCATACAGCATGCAATTACTTAAAAAAAGAATTCTGCAAGACGGAAAGTGCTACGAAGGAGGTATCCTGAAAGTAGACGGTTTTATTAATCATCAAATGGACCCTGTCCTGATGAAATCAATCGGAGTTGAGTTTGTCCGCCGTTTTGCAGCCACAAACGTAAATAAGATTATGACGATCGAAGCCAGCGGCATCGCCCCTGCTATCATGACAGGCTACCTGATGGATTTACCAGTTGTATTTGCAAAGAAAAAGTCTCCTAAAACCATCCAGAATGCACTAAGCACCACCGTGCACTCATTCACTAAAGATCGTGATTATGAAGTCGTTATCAGTGCCGATTTCCTCACTCCAAATGACAATGTTCTTTTCGTGGATGACTTCCTCGCGTATGGCAATGCCGCATTAGGCATTATCGACCTCATCAAGCAATCCGGAGCAAACTTGGTAGGAATGGGATTCATTATTGAAAAAGCCTTCCAAAATGGGCGTAAAAAACTTGAGGAGCAAAGCGTCAGAGTAGAAAGCCTGGCTATCATTGAAGACTTATCCAATTGCTGCATTAAAATCAAAGACGAGTAGATTAATTGGCGAGTAGATTAATTAGGATTGAAATACTGCCCTTTATCTTTCGTTCTTTTCCCATATTGCACCGCATGCTGCGGACAAACATGATAACATGCCAGGCATGAGGTGCAATCCATCCCCCAAACAGGCTTTCTGCCCATCATCATAATATTCCCTACCGGACAACTCTTCTCACAACGCTTACATCCAATACAAGCATCCGTAGTATAAAAATTCCCGGGAGACATCTGAAAGCGATTAAATAAAGGATTGATAATCCTCGTCTTAATAAAAGGAATACTCCCTTCATGACAAAGAAACAACTCCTCTCTCCTACTTATTGAAGCATTTATTTGATTGAGAGTCGGAATAGCATCTGCCAGTTTTTTCTCCTCCAATTCTTTCTTATCTACGTCAAAACCGGGAAGCAATACATAATTATTGGGCATAGTCACAGAAAAGCCTGCATGACACTTCCAGCCTTTATGACTCAAAGCCTTCTCCAGCACCTGCTGCGTAAGCCCGGTATCATCCCCACAGGAACAAACAAAAAACAAATATTGTCTTTTATACCCCTTTAAAGAGAGTTGCCGAATAAAATTAAGTACGATTTCAGGAGGAGCCCACGAATAGATAGGAAATACAAAACCGATCTTTTCATCTGCCTGCAAACTAAACTCCAATGCTTCATTCTTTAGCGCATCGGGAATAAAAACCAACTCTTCTTTTTGCTCTTTGGAAAGCTGATTTGCAATCCACTTAGAATTACCTGTACCGGAGAAATAAAATATCATAGAAAAGTATATAAAAAAAGCCGCATCGACGATGTGATGAAACTCTGATAGAACAAGATTTGAGCGCTCGCCCTCTTTGTAATCCACCGGCTTAAAGCTGTCCCGAAGGATGTGGCCCGCCATTGAAGAACGAAGCTTTCTCGGTGCATCAGATTAATTTGAAGAGTTTCCCGATCCAGTCGATACGGCTAATATTTTTGTATCACAAATGTAATAAGAATCTATGAGACTAACAAGAAAAAAAAGGAATTTGTTTACCTACTAACATTTTTTTCACTCCCTTTTATCCGCCTAACAAAAGAAAAGTGTCAGTTACTAGCTTAGTAACTGACACTTTGTAACTCGTAAACTATTGATGCTTAAGCAGCTTTAGCTTTAGCAACTACAGCTTTGAAAGCTTCCGGGTGATTCATAGCTAAATCAGCCAAAACCTTACGGTTTATTTCAATACCGGCTTTGTGCAGACCGCCCATCAATTTAGAATAAGACATTCCTTCAAGACGTGCAGCAGCGTTGATACGTTGTATCCAAAGAGCGCGGAAGTTTCTTTTCTTATTTCTACGGTCA
Organism: Bacteroides sp. LFL-34; assembly: GCF_027257075.1. Classification (NCBI taxonomy): domain Bacteria; kingdom Pseudomonadati; phylum Bacteroidota; class Bacteroidia; order Bacteroidales; family Bacteroidaceae; genus Bacteroides; species Bacteroides sp. LFL-34. Next base: position 78,572 of record NZ_JAPQKZ010000009.1, read on the forward strand.
CGGAACGCGTAAGTCAAACCCTTTTCCCAAGTGTTTTTAGCTACGGTCCATACATTCTTTCTTGCACCAAAGTAACCTCTGGTCAATTTCAAAATTTTCTTTCTTCTTGCTTTTGAAGCAACATGATTTACTGATCTTGGCATAGTTTTACTTTTTTTGAATGTTAGCGCCGCTACTTCACGCAGCGAACTTCAGGCTAATGCATTCGGTTAATACTTTAATAATACTTTTACGCTTTTGATTACTTCATTGCTAAGAGTTCCTTAACCTGGCTTACATTTGTTGTATCAACAGTTGTAGAGTAGCACAGATTTCTTTTTCTCTTCTTGGATTTCTTAGTCAAAATGTGACTGTGAAAAGCGTGCTTTCTTTTGATTTTACCTGTTCCGGTAAGGGTAAACCTTTTTTTAGAACCGGAGTTAGTCTTCATCTTTGGCATCTTACTTGTTTTTAAATTATTAAATATATAATGGCAACGCACTATACCTGCGCGTTACGCATCCTTTTCTTATTCTTCGCTCGTTTCCGGCTTCTCTGCTTTTTGTGCAGGAGCAGCAGGTTTCGGTGCTCCGGCCGTTGCAGGCTTTTTAGGAGCTTCTTTCTTCTTCGGAGAAAGCTGGATAGTCATACGCTTACCTTCCAATATCGGCATCTGATCCACTTTTGCATAGTCTTCCAAATCATTCGCAAAACGAAGCAACAATACTTCACCTTGTTCCTTAAAAAGGATAGAACGACCTTTAAAGAATACATAAGCCTTCACCTTATCACCGTCTTCCAAGAATCCTTTAGCATGTTTCAACTTAAAGTTGTAATCATGGTCATCTGTCTGGGGACCAAAACGAATCTCCTTCACATTAACCTTCACCTGCTTCGCTTTCTGTTCCTTCTGACGTTTCTTTAATTGATAAAGAAATTTAGAATAATCAATAATACGACAAACAGGGGGTTGAGCATTAGGAGAAATTTCCACTAAATCCAATTCTTTTTCTTCAGCCATTTTCAGAGCCTGAAAGATTGGATATACTTTCGGTTCAATATCATCGCTTACTATGCGAACTTCCTTGGCACGAATCTGTTCATTGATTCTGTATTGCCCTTTTAGAGTGTCATTCTTCATTAAAAACGTTTACTTCCTAGTTTGATCTTTTTATTGTTATACTAAATATTTTATTTTGAAACGGCTGCAAAGTTACCATTTATTTATCATATTCTGAACTTCTTCGTTCAAAATTTTAGCAAATTCTTCAAATTTCATGGTTCCTTTGTCACCTTCGCCTTGTCTACGAACAGAAACTTCACCATTTTCAGCCTCTTTTTCACCGACAATCAGCATATAAGGAATGCGCTTCATTTCATTATCACGAATCTTGCGGCCGATCTTCTCGTTACGATCATCTACAATCGCACGGATTTCGTGTATTTTCAGATACATCTTCACCTGTTCTGCATATTCATTGAACTTCTCACTGATCGGCAGAATAACTACCTGTTCCGGTGTCAGCCACAATGGGAACTTACCGGCAGTGTGCTCAATCAATACAGCAACAAAACGTTCCATTGATCCGAACGGAGCACGGTGAATCATCACCGGACGATGCTTCTGATTATCAGAGCCCATATATTCAAGTTCAAAGCGTTCCGGCAAGTTGTAGTCAACCTGGATAGTACCCAGCTGCCAACGACGACCGATAGCGTCTTTCACCATAAAGTCAAGCTTAGGACCATAAAAAGCAGCTTCTCCATACTCAATCTTAGCAGGCAAGCCCTTCTCCGCACAAGCCTCGATAATAGCCTGTTCCGCTTTTTCCCAGTTATCATCGCTACCAATATACTTTTCACGGTTCACTTTATCACGCAAAGATATCTGTGCTTCAAAATTCTGGAAATCCATAGAACGGAACACAATAGATATAATATCCATCACACGAAGGAACTCATCTTTCACCTGCTCCGGACGACAGAAGATATGCGCATCATCCTGCGTAAAGCTACGAACACGAGTTAAACCATGTAACTCTCCACTTTGTTCATAACGACAAACCGTACCAAATTCAGCTATACGCAACGGAAGGTCTTTATAAGAACGTGGGAAGTTTTTGTAAATCTCACAGTGGTGAGGACAGTTCATTGGTTTCAAGAAATACTCTTCCCCCTCTTCCGGAGTATGGATAGGTTGGAAAGCATCCTTGCCATATTTTGCATAGTGACCCGAAGTCACATACAGCAACTTATTACCGATTGGCGGAGTAATCACCTCCTGATAATCGTAACGTGTCTGGATACGACGTAAGAACTCCTGCAGACGCAGACGCAATGCAGTACCTTTCGGCAACCACATAGGAAGTCCCTTACCTACAGTTTCGGAGAACATAAACAACTGCATCTCCTTACCAATCTTACGATGGTCACGCTTCTTCGCTTCTTCCAATAACACCAGATATTCATCCAGCATTTTCTTCTTCGGGAACGTGATACCATAAATACGAGTCAGCATCTTACGATCTTCATGACCACGCCAATAAGCACCAGCCACTGAAGTCAACTTAATAGCCTTGATCGGAGCAGTCGTCATCAAGTGAGGACCACGACAAAGGTCAGTAAATGCACCCTGGGTATAAGTCGTAATGTGTCCGTCTTCCAGTTCAGAAATCAATTCACATTTATATGTTTCGCCACGATCACCAAACATTTTCAGAGCATCCGTTTTTGCGATGCTTTTTCTGACTACGTCTTCTTTCTTTGCAGCCAGTTCCAACATTTTAGCTTCAATGGCAGGAAGGTCGCTTTCTTTAATTACCGCTTCACCCGGATCCACATCATAGTAGAATCCGTTTTCAATAGCCGGTCCGATACCAAACTGGATACCCGGATAAAGTTCCTGCAAAGCTTCCGCCAACAAGTGTGCACTTGTATGCCAGAATGCATGCTTACCTTCTTCATCATCCCATTTATAAAGAACGAAATTAGCATCTTCATTAATAGGACGTCCTAAATCATAAGTCTCGCCGTTCACGCCACATGCCAGCACTTCCTGTGCCAGACGCGAGCTGATACTTTCAGCAATCTGTAAACCGTTCACTCCTTCGTTATACTCACGAACGGAGCCATCGGGAAATGTTATCTTTATCATAATATGATGATGTTATATTTTCATAATTTGAACGCAAAAGTAACTAAATCTTTTGAGTTTTCTATTTTTTATCAAAAGAATGTTATTCCGATTGATCTGTAAAACGTTTGATAACATTATAAGCAGAAACAATCCCCAACTCACCGGCTTTACTCAAATCTGAAATGCCCAGCTTATTATTTCCTAAGAAAATGTGAGTCAGTCCACGATTGAAATAAGCATCCGCAAAATCAGGATTTAGCTCGATCGCCTTATCGTAGTCAATAATTGCGGCACGGTAATCTTTCAACATGGCAGAAACATTAGCACGATTATAATATGCGTACACAAAGTCCGGAGCCAGATTAATCACCTTATCCAAATCTTTTCTCACCACCTCATAATCTACCGCGGTAATCTCTTTACGCTTATTATCGCCAGGAACAACATCTGTTTCGACAGCTTGTTCAGCCTTCTGATATTCCAACTGTTTACAACGAATCAATGCACGCATAAAATATGCCGGGAAGAAATCACCATCCAGCAAGATCGTCTGGGTCAAATCAGAAACCGCACTCGAGAAGTCCTGCACCAGATAAAAATCAATCGCACGGGCAAAACGTTTCGAAGCATTCTTGTCATCTTCCACAATCGCCGATGTGTGTGTATCAATCAAGGCAAAATGCACCTTCACCTGTTCTTCCGTCAATGGAGCTTCCATATTTGTGATACGAAGACGTTTCGGAAGTATACCCGTACGGTTCAAGTCTTCAATATATTTGTGGAAGTTCACCGAACGTTTCACGTCACTCATCTTCTCATAATAAGTCAAAGCGAACATCGGTTCCAGCGTTATATTTACATTCTTATCCTGCACACGACCACGATAATCACTTGTATAGCGTTGTTCGGCTTCAGAATCATCCGCAATCACTATCTTACGATAGTTATTCATATTCTTATCGGATTTCTTACGGGTCTTCTCTCCGCCTTCCTCATCATTTTCCTTATCCTTGTTCTGTGCTACATCTTTGTTCGTCACACCGTTCTGCTTGTCGATCTGCGCCTTCATGACTTTAAATTCATCCTGCTCCGCACCCTTCTTATCTCCAATCTTTCTGCGAGCTTCCGAACGCTGATAGTATCCGGCCAGGAAGTTCGGATACTGATTGATAACAGTTGTGTAATCTTGTATAGCCCCGCGATAATCACCCGTTTGCGCACGCAGCAAACCACGGTTAAAGACAGCCATCATATTATCCGGCTCCATCTTGATAACAAAGTCGAAGTCTTCGATAGCCCGGTTATCATCTCCTACCTGTGCACGTAACAAACCGCGGTTATAATGACCGATAAAGTTATTCGGATCAATATCCAATGCCAGATCATAATCGCTCATGGCACCTCTTAAATTATTCTGATGAAAACGAGCCAATGCACGGTTTATATAATTTCCAGCATTCTTAGCACTCAACGGAATAGCACGGTTGAAATCCGCTTCCGCTTCCGCATACTTAGCCTGTTGTAATTTAACAATCGCTCTTGCAGCCCAAGCATCCGGATCATATTTATCCAGTTCAAGCGCCTTATTGAAGTCATTCAAGGCAGCAATCGTATCTTTCTGTTGTAAAGACACTTCCCCCCTCATCAAATAAGCACGGGTATAGCGTGGAGACACCTTCAACAAGCTTTCCAAATCCTCTTTCGCAGCATTATAATCCTTCTTCTGGATATGAGATAATGTCAGGTTATGCCATAAAGTAATATTCTCCGGATCATAATGCAATGCTTTCTTATAATCCTCAATCGCTCCATCAAATTTACTCTGACGAATCCTTGCCAAACCACGAATCTGATAAGCACCCACCACAAATGGATTGCGTTGGATAGCTGCATCACAGTCTGCTTCAGCACCCTGAAAATCCTCCAGATTCAGTTTAGCCAATGCCCTGAAGAAATAAGGTTCATACAGATAAGGCTTAGCGTTAATAACCTGGTTAAAATACTGAATAGAAAGTACATAGTCCTCAAAATAAAGAGCGTTTCGGGCAATAGTCATCACCCGATCCGTATTTATTTGAGCACACACCAGCGTTGGGAACAGTAATAAAACTGTTAAGATTCTTTTTACCATTGATATTTTATGCTTGTAAACGAAGCAAAAATAATGCTTTTCGCTTACTTAACAGGGATATAAACGTTTTTTATCTTTATTTCACCTGTTTCATCTTATATGAACTGCGCGCTTTTCCCTTCAACATCGTATTCAGCTTTCCTTTAATCATCTGCTTACGAAGCGGTGAGATATGGTCAATGAACATCTTACCATCCAAATGATCGAACTCATGTTGCATCACCCGAGCCAGATAACCTTCCACCTCTTCTTCATGCTCCACAAAATTCTCGTCCATATATTTCACGCGAATTTTATCACCCCTTTTCACTGTTTCGTGAATACCGGGAAGGCTTAAGCATCCCTCTTCCATACTCACTTCTTCACCCCCTACTTCCAGAATGTGGGGATTGATATAAGCCTTATTAAAGTCTTTAAATTCAGGATATTCCTCCGAAAGCGGATCCAATGTAATCGTAACCACGCGAATAGGCAAACCGATCTGTGGAGCAGCCAATCCTACGCCGTCCGCATGTACCATTGTTTCGAACATGTTCTCAATCAACTCTTTCAGATTCGGATAATCCGGTGTTATGTCCTCTGCAACCTTTCTCAATACAGGTTGACCATATACATAAATAGGTAAAATCATACTTTTATACTCTACTAAAAAATTAAGTTATTCTATGTCCTATACTAAAAACGTTTACTCTCCAAATATGTTTGCAAAATAATAGTAGCACTTATTTCGTCCACCAATGCCTTGTTTTGGCGGTCTTTTTTCTTCAAACCTGCCTCCAGCATAGTACGGTGTGCAAGAACAGAAGTGAAACGTTCATCCACATATTCGACCGGAAGGTCCGGATAACACTTTTTCAGCGAACGAACAAAAGGCTCTATATTCTTCATATTCTCCGAAACCTCATTATTCATTTGCTTGGGCAATCCAATAATAATCCGCTCCACCGGTTCTTTAGCTATATATTCACCGATAAAGTTCAGAAGTTCATGCGTAGGCACCGTCGTCAATCCATTTGCAATCAGCTGCATTGTATCGCTCACAGCTATCCCAGTACGCTTTCTACCATAATCTATTGCTACTATTCTGCTCATGGGGTACAAAAATACAAAAAAGACGCTTCCCGTGAAAGGAAACGTCTCTTTTATTCTATTATTTCAAATGTATATTATTCTTCAACAATAGCTACACGGCTTAACTTAGCATCATCATAGAACATGTTGCCTACACCACCCTTGTAATCAACCTTCAATTGAGAAGCAGGAACACCAAATTCATTAACCATCAGGTCACGAACAGCTTCAGCTCTCTTCTTACTCAACTTCATGTTGTATTCAGCAGAACCAGTACCCTTATCAGCATATCCTGTTATAGTAAACACTTTATCAGTTGCTTTGATACCCTTAGCCATAGCTTCAATATTCATGTATTCTCTCTTGCTGATGTTACTCTTTCCGATATTGAATACAACAACCAGACGTGGAACGAATCCAGCTTCTTTCTTAACGATCACTTCAGGTTTCTTGTTACGAGCTTCAACCAAGTCACGTTTCAAAGATTCGTTTTCACCCTTCAAAGCGTTCACTCTGTCTCTCATGTCGTTCAACTGGCTTTCCGGAACCATTGGTACAGTAGGAACAGCATCCCAACCACGTTTCTTAAACTTGTAAGTAACACCTACAGTCAGACCAGCCAATCCTTCAGGACCTGAATTGCCGAATGCGCCTTTCATCAAAAGTCCACGCAATTCAACGTTAAGATCCAAAGCAGAAGACAAACGGAAACGGTTGATCAAACCGGCATTGATACCCAGTTCGTCATAACCTGCGCCTTTTCCTGAATGTACAAATCCAGCTCCTGCATAAGGAATGAATGAATACAGACGATCTTCTCTATAACCACAAATCATATTGGAAAGATTCAGCATTACATCTCCATGGAAGTTCATCACATTCCACTTTTCTTTGTAGTAGCCATTAGAATACTGTCCTCCGTCTACAAGCGGACCATTAGCATTAGGAGTAGCACCTTTAGCCTGAAGCCCGTTGTAAGCTACACGTAATCCGATACCCGGAGTAAACCACTTACCTACAGCAATGTCAAGTGCCGGAGCAAGACGTTTTCCGAAGTCAGCTTTACCATCATTGTCACCAAAATACATTTGTGCGCCAACGCCACCACTAATAAACCAGTTAGCACCAAAGCGATTTGTTTCCACTCTATAACTCTTTGCTGCATTTTCTTTTTCTTGTGCAGGCAGACATACTGAGACTGCTGCCAATAAAATAAACAATAAACCCTTTTTCATCTCAATTTATTTTAGTAAATAATATATTTCAATTGTCTTACAGGCTAGATACACAACCCAAATGTTCCACACCTGACTAAGAGACAATAAACGTCATCCTTTCTTCTAAAATTAGTGCAAATATAGATATTTAATATAACACAAACAAAAAAACACGTAAATTTTCATTCATTCATAGAATTTTATAGAGCGATAAAAGTGTAATATAACTTCAGAAGGCATCTGAAGGGGTTTGTTGTGGAAGAATTAAAACAAAAAAAAATAGTCAGTGATGAAATTAGATCACTGACTATTTCTATTCTTTGTCTATATACTTTAGTTAATATACCAGTTTTACATTGTCAATCCACAGTGTATTTCCCGGAGAACCGATATAGGCTCCTCCATGACTGGACGTGAACTGAAGACACATATGAGTCGGAACATCATTTTCATCTCCCCAGACCACTTCATGAATAGGCACGCTTTCACCCTTACTGTTCACCGTATAACTTTCAGTCGCCTGCAAACGCATCATGTGCGACTTATATTCCGGACGATTCGTGATGTCACCGTACATAATTTCATAGGTCGCATTATTTTTCCAGTCTGTAGAATGATAGTAATAAGTCACCATAGTCCCTATCCGTTTTGCATACACATTTCCATTGGCATCTTCCCAACGTTTTTGCAGAAGCAGAATAGCTGCCGGATAATCTTTTCCGGGAACATCCGTAATCTTACTGAAACCGGTAGCGCGAATACGATTCTCCCGGTCGGACATCTTCACTTTATAGTCAAACTGAAGAGCCACCGGCTTTTTGGTAAACGGAATACCGGTCTGCAACATTTTCTGTGGATTTTTAGTACCCTTAATCGGTTCATGCACCGAACCGGTAAAGACAGAGCCAGCCGCCAACACCGTAATATTAACCAGTCCCAACACTTTCACACTCTCCATGCGCGTATCCAAACGGGCGCAATATCCATCTCCCCGCTTCTCCGGGAATACCGAAGTATTAGTTTTCGTAATACCAGCAACTTTCGCCATCACATTTGAAGTAGCCCAAGGCGATCCGCCCATATTCTTATAAACCTGATCTCCCTTAATTACCGTCGTCGGCCCTATCGCATATACATTCTTTGTATTCCCACCGATAATGCTCGATTCCTTTATCTGACGGTCCACCCATTGATCCATGTCCCCAAAAGGAAGCATTTCAACTTTATGTTGCGCCATCAAAGACAAGGAAGAAATAAATGCAACGAAACCTGTCATCAACAGGCGATGAACGCTTTTCTGAATCATCAATACTTTTCCTTTCTTTTTCTTCTTATAAATTATAATCCCATTGTTTCAAAGCAAAATCCCAGTTCTCTTCTACCAAACGAATCGTACGGTCGTCATATTTATACTTATTCTTCTTATATCCCTTCTTTCCGCCCACATATTTTTCTATATCAGTACGTGCTTCGGTAAATCCAGGGATAGAAAGAGACTGATAAATATTCTCCGTCATTCCCATCGCATCCGCTTCGAAATCTTCAAATTTCACTTCCATCAAGTTACCTTCCGGAATAAATTTCTTATCCGATTCATACTTATGATAAAGTTTTGCATAGATAGAAAGGACATTTTCCTCTAATTGTTCATTGCTGACATCCTGCAACTTCAACGGTTGAATCGTATTTGTAAAGAAACTGCGTGTAGATTCGAATACGGTATACGGATTACGCATCAGGTAGATAAACTTAGCATTCGGGAACATCTTCACCAGTTCCTTCACCCTTCCGGTATGCGGAGGATTCTTGCTAAGGAATTGAGTTCCCTGGGTATTCCACAAAGAAATCTTAATCAACTTCGTGAACACCTCTTCAAACACCTTCAATTCGGCATCCGTTATATCATCAAACAAAAGATACTTATCGGCATACTCCTGCTGATATTTCGGCAGGAACCAGAAATTATAATATGTATAAGGCATCATGTTCGACAAAGCAAACTCCTCTTCCTGGGGAAGATCCACTGCCAGTTCCATATTATCCGTCGGACGTTTATCCGGCATCAGCCAACTCATATTCTTTTTGAAGAAAGGCTGTCCCCACATCATCAGATGAGGAAATACAGTCTGATAAGTAGTGTTATACCCAAAATGCTTGTCACAAGAGAACACATTATGTACAAATGTAGTTCCACTCCGCCAGTGTCCCAAAATGAACACCGGATCATGCTCCAATGGCTGATTAGCCAGCAACTTCTCGTAACGCCTGTCTTGTAATGACGCCAGTGGAGAAAGCAATCGGCACACAGCCTTCGTCAATCGGTATTTACCTTTGTAGGCTGCGTCAATTTCACGCCCGGCGGTGATAGCCTTGAATGTCTTCCAGTCGGCACCTACCAATGTATTAATCGGAAGTTTATTAAATTCGAGTAATCCCACTTTATTAATTAGAAATTAAGAATTAAAAATTAAAGACGACAGAATGCTGTCATTTTCAGTTTTCAATTTATTGTTGAACAATCTATTTTATTAGTCGCACTGCAAGGCCCTGACGTTCCAGTTCCTTCACAGCTTTCTCTACCGCTTCATAATGTTCCGGAGCAATTCCCAGTTTTGCCATATCCAATACCGGAATATCCTCCGTGTCACTCATATCTTTCATTTCCACGCGGTCGATAATCATACCTACTGCCGAAGTATTATTAGTGATCGGGTCAATCAGGATAAATGAGCCACAAGATTTATTCTTCTTATAAGGATCAAAGAACAATTCCTTAGCCGTAGTCAGCACCACACGGGCAATCTGATTCAACTGCAAAGGCAACGTCTCTTTAGTCAGCTGACCATTCTCCAGAGACAGATGCTCCATCGTATTCACGTCCACCTTATACTTTATCGTATCAATACGCGTACGACTCAAATTGGTAGTCTGCTTAATAAAGAACGACTTATTTACATCCATCGGTTCTTCATCCATCCAGACCATCATAGCATCAAAGTTACGATCCACCGTTGGCAGATTGTCAGGATGCACCAACATTTCGCCGCGCGACACATCGATCTCATCCTCCAATGTCAAGGTCACAGACTGCGGTGGGAAAGCATAATCCAATTCCCCGTCATAAGTCACGATACTCTTCACCTTAGATGTTTTTCCGGAAGGAAGCGCCATCACCGTATCCCCTTTGCGAACGATACCGGATGCAACTTTACCACAGAATCCTCTGAAATCCAGATTCGGACGAAGCACATACTGAACCGGGAAACGGAAATCCGTAAAATTATGGTCATTATCAATATGAACCGTTTCAAGGAAATCGAGCAAAGAAATCCCCTTGTACCACGGAGTACGTTCAGACTTATCCACCACATTATCCCCATCCAATGCAGAAAGTGGAATACAGTTGACGTCAGGAATACCTAATGGAGCAACAAACTTCTTATAGTCAGCCACAATCTCGTTAAAACGCTCTTCCGAGAAACCCACCAGGTCCATCTTGTTGACAGCCAACACCACATGCTTGATTCCTAGCAAAGACACCAGGAAAGTATGGCGACGAGTCTGGGTAATCACTCCGGTACGAGCATCCACCAAGATAATAGCCAAGTTAGCCGTAGATCCCCCGGTAATCATATTACGGGTATACTGTTCGTGTCCCGGAGTATCCGCGATGATAAACTTACGACCATTCGTTGAGAAATAGCGATAAGCCACGTCAATCGTAATACCCTGTTCACGTTCAGCCTTCAATCCATCGAGCAATAACGCATAGTCAATATGCTCGCCCGCATTCCCCACACGTTTACTATCACGCTCCAGTGCATCCAACTGATCCTCATACAGTTTCTTACTGTCAAACAACAAGCGTCCGATCAACGTTGATTTTCCATCATCTACCGAACCCGCAGTCAACAGTCTCAACAAGTCTTTCTGTTCATCCTTGTCCAGAAAAGCTTTTATATCTAATTTATTATCTGCCATAACTAGTTACAATTAAAAGTATCCCTCACGCTTCTTTTGTTCCATACTACCCTCCTGGTCAAAGTCAATCACACGGGTAGTACGTTCACTCTTCGTCGTAGTCATCATTTCCTCCACAATCTCTTCAATCGTAGCAGCTCCACTTTCCACTGCCCCTGTCAGAGGCCAGCAGCCCAACGTACGAAAACGAACCATCTTCATTTCAATCTGGTCACGGTACTTTTCAGGCAAACGGTCATCATCCGCCATAATAATATTGCCATCCAAATTAATTACCGGACGCTCCTTAGCATAATATAACGGAACGATCGGAATATTCTCCAAGCGAATATACTGCCAAATATCCAATTCAGTCCAGTTGCTAATCGGGAATACACGAATACTTTCCCCCTTATGCACGCGGGCATTATAAATATCCCACAATTCAGGACGCTGATTCTTCGGGTCCCATTGGTGAAACTTATCCCGGAAAGAGAAAATACGTTCCTTCGCACGTGACTTCTCCTCGTCACGACGGGCACCACCAAATGCAGCATCAAACTTATACTTATCCAACGCATGAAGCAAAGCCTGCGTCTTCATCAAGTCCGTATGCACCTTGCTTCCATGCGTAAAAGGTCCTACCCCTGCATGAAAAGCCTCCATATTACTTTCAACAATCAGATTCCATCCGTACTTCTTCGCATATTCATCACGAAACTGAATCATCTCCTTGAACTTCCATTTCGAATCGATATGCATCAACGGGAATGGCACTTTACCCGGATAAAACGCTTTTTCAGCCAAGCGTACCATCACCGAGGAATCCTTTCCGATACTGTAAAGCATCACCGGATTCTCAAATTCCGCCGCCACCTCGCGGATGATATGAATAGACTCGGCTTCGAGCTCCTTCAAGTGGCTTAATTTATATTCTTCCATATTTATTTCATTTTATACACTTCACTTTTGGCAAAACAAGCTCCAACAAACGGTTCACCGACTCCTCCAAAGTCAATTTGGAAGTATCCAGTGACAAAGCCGGATGTTCGGGAACCTCGAAAGGTGCGGAAATTCCTGTAAAATTCTGAATTTCCCCTTTCCGTGCCTTCGCATACAATCCTTTCACATCACGTTTCTCACATTCCTCCAGCGGAGTACTAACGAAAACCTCCAGAAAATCATCCTTACCAATAATGTTTGCAGCCATTTCGCGAATATCATTATTAGGGCTGATAAATGCAGCAATCGTAATGATACCACTATCCAGAAACAACTTCGACACTTCCGCTATGCGACGGATATTTTCCATCCGGTCCGTTTCGGAGAATCCCAGGTTATTATTAATTCCACTACGGATATTATCCCCATCCAGGATACGGCAAAGCAATCCACGCTTATGAAGTTCACGTTCCAATGCGATGGCAATCGTGCTCTTTCCGGAACCACTCAATCCGGTAAACCAGATCATCACACTGTGTTGCCCCAAAAGCTCTTCTTTGTCCTGCCGCGTCATCATGCGGTCAAATATCGGATATATATGGTTCTTTTCTTCCATTTACAATTTTATTTAAAAGTTCCAGATCAACGGGATCAGAATAATAGAGATTAAGAAAGTGATAATATTAAGCGGCAACCCGATACGTACAAAATCCGTAAACTTATAGTTACCGATACCTTGCACAATCAAATTTGTCTGATAACCGATCGGTGTCGAGAAGCTGGCAGATGCAGCCATACAGATCACCACAAAGAAAGGCGTAGGGCTCACTCCTAATTGGGCAGAGATTGACAGTGCCAAAGGAAACGCCAAAGCCGCTGCCGCATTGTTAGTAATCAATTCCGTAAACAAGTTCGTGATAATAAATACCATTGCAAGCAACACATGCGGGCCGTAATCATCACTCAATCCGATAATAAACTTCGCAACGCTATCCGCCACGCCGGAGTTCACCATCGCCTTACTGATAGCAAAGGCACAGGCAATCGTAATCAGAATATCCCACGAAATATATTTAGTATATTTACGGGCAGGGAACAGATTCGTCCATGCCATAATAATAGTAGTAATAGACACAAAGAAAAACATATCCAACTTGATATCCGGAAACATCTCCTTCGTTACCGGAAGCTCCCCTACCGTTGCACCCACAATCATCAGCACCAGCAACAACAAAGCAAACCAACGCTTCTTCTTCCCGGTAGTATCCGGCTCATTCCCATTCGTCAACAAGACAAACACAGAAGATTCCCCCCATGTCGGAATAAACGTATCATCCGCCATCACCACCAATGTATCCCCTTCGTGAAGTACCACTTCCTCCAGATTCGACACAAAACGTTGTCCGTTACGTGTTTTAATCTCTTTTACCTCCGCACCGTAATGACGCTGGAAATTAAAATCCTTCAGTTTTTTATTGATACCGGGAAAACGGGCACCCAAAACAGCCTCTACCCGATGCAACTTCTCCCCTTCTTCTACTTCTTCATCCGGCACAGCCGTATCCGGACGTGCATCCGGCAAAAGACGTTTGGAGAAAAGAAATATATAAATGATTCCGGCAATAGCTATAAAAATACCCACCTTTCCGAGCTCGAACATAGAAAAGCCTTCAAATCCGGCCTCCAATATCATACCGTGCACCACCAGATTGGTAGAAGTACCGATCAAGGTACAGATACCTCCTAAAATAGTCACATAAGAAAGAGGAATCAGAAACTTCGTAGCCGGAAGATTCACCGACTTAGCCCAATGCTTGATAATCGGGGCAAAAATAACCACAACAGGCGTATTATTCAGAAAGGCAGAAATAAATGCCACCGAAGGTAATATACGCAACTGTGCCTTAAATACTGTCGTCTTTCCTTGCGGAAGCAACTTCTTAATCACTTGTCCCAATGTGCCCGACTGACGAATACCCTCACTCACCAGAAACAGCAGAGCAACGGTAATCATCCCTTTATTACTAAACCCTTCCAACATCTCCTTAGGAGTCAGAATGCCGGCACACAGAAACAAAACCACTACCGAAAAAAGTATCATGCCCGGACGCATCTTATCTGCTATCAAAGCCGCTACCATTCCTAATAGGGATAATAGTACAAATACAATTTCAAATGTCATATAAACATTATTTAGTGTTCTCTTTTTGGCTCAACGATAAACCACGGATTCAATAAATCCTCCTTATTATATCGTAGAGGTTCTTCCTTTCCAGCCTGATATACTTCCATCCCTGCAGCACGGGCTATCGCATGCCCGGCAGCCGTATCCCACTCCATCGTCGGAGCGAAACGCGGATATACATCAGCCTTACCTTCAGCAACCAGACAGATTTTAATTGAACTTCCGCTCGAAATCAACTCCACACTGCCGTGTTTCTTCTTCAAATCTGCAATATATGATTCCGTTTCAGGCGACAGGTGCGAACGGGAAGCAACCACGATCAGATGATCGTGCACCTCTTTCAAAGGTATCTGTTCCGACTTCCCAATCAGTTGTTCCAATGCCACGCCGTCATCTTCCAAACTGACAATACCGGAACATTTATAAGCCCCTACACCTTCGATCCCGAAATAAAGTTCTTTTTTAACAGGCACATAAATAACACCGAATACAGGTACAGAGTTCTGCACCAAAGCGATATTTACCGTAAATTCTCCATTGCGCTTAATAAACTCCTTCGTTCCATCCAGCGGATCTACAATCCATAAAGTATCCCATCCTCGACGGATCTCATACCCTAAATGCTTCCCTTCTTCACTAAGAACAGGAAAAGGAGTATCGTTCAGAATAGCCACAATCGCTTCATGCGCTTTTCTGTCTGCTATAGTTAGCGGAGAGTTGTCAGCTTTCCTCTCTATTTCAAAGTCCGATGCCGGATCATTATAAATAGAAAGAATCTTTCCACCTGCTTTTAGAGCCGCGTCGATAGCAGCCATTACATATTTTTGTTCCATTCAATCTCTAAATTAATGCCCTATTCACATTCAGGCAAAACATCCTCCAAATTAAGAGTTGACAAAAGTAAAAACTTTCTTTGCTATAAAAGTTTCCCCACTATGATTTATAACTTCTTTTAGTAGAAAGATAAAAATATCTAAACGAAAAAGCCACTCATTTTCAATAAAAAAGCAGTAACTTCCCAGTTACCGCCTTCTTATTCGGAAAAAAACGTTCGTTCTTTCCAATATATATTACCAAAAAGAAATCAATATACACGATACAGCAACCAAGCACCCTGGAAATCCGAACGGTTCGGGTATTTAGCCTTGAATGCATCGCGAGCTTCAGCAGCAGCAGTCTTGTCAGCAAAAGAGTTCACAATCACACGATACATTGCCTTATCAGCATTAAATGCAATCGTAGAGTGATATCCCTGTCCGTCCAACCAATCTTTCAGGCCTTCAGCATTCGCTTTCACACCAAAGCTACCTGCTACAACGCTATAATCTTTCAATCCTTCGTTACCGGAAACCACTGTAACCTTTTCCTGACGAACGCCGGATGTATCTGCCACTTTAGTAGTTGTCACAGGAGCTGCAACCACCGGAGTAACCTCTACCGGAGCTTCCACCTGCGGTTCTGCCAATTCTTGCTGTTTTGCTTTTTCGTAAGCTTTCTTATAGGCACTTTCGCTGGATTTACAAGATGCAAATGCTAGCACCAAGCATACTCCCATTCCTAATACGACTAATTTTTTCATAATCCTATACTCTGTTTTAATTAATAATTCAATATTCTCGTCTATTATATTTAGTTTCGGGCAACAAAATAATAGAAATTTTATCATCCGGCAAAGAAATCCGTCAAAAAAACGTCTATTCCGGCTTCTTCTTATACGAAATAGTGCCTGTTGCCTGATAAGTAGGCATCAAAAGTACCTCCGCAATCTGAATATGTGCAGGAGCCGACGCGGCAAAATAAACCGTTTCTGCAATGTCATCTCCCGTCAACGGACGAATCCCTTTATAAAAATTATCGGCAGCTTCCTTATCTCCCCGATAACGCACCACTGTAAAGTTTGTCTCCACCATTCCCGGTTTGACATTCGTCACTCTCAATGGAGTATCCACCAGATCAATCCGGAGTCCGTCCGAAAGAGCCTTCACGGCAGCTTTCGTTGCGCAATACACACTTCCGCCCGGATAAGCGGCATCCCCCGCAATAGATCCTATATTAATAATATGTCCGCGTCCGCGTTCCACCATACCGGGCACCACCAAACGCGTCATAGCCAACAGTCCCCTTATATTCGTATCGATCATGATATCCCATTCATCCAGGCTACCCTCGAATTCCTTATCCACACCGATCACCAGTCCGGCGTTGTTCACCAACACATCAATCGCCTTCCATTCTTCGGGTAATGATTCCAAAGAGGCGGCAGCCAATTTCCGGTCGCGCACATCAAAAGGCAATATATAAACCCGGACACCATACGCCCCTTCCAGTTCAGCTTTCAGTTCTTCCAGTTTCGATACGGTACGGGCATTCAGAATCAGATTCCATCCCTCCCTCGCAAATTTACGGGCACAACCCTCACCAATTCCGCTACTGGCGCCAGTTATAAAAACAATCTTAGCTTCCATTATGTTTTGATTTACAATATTCGAAAACAAAAGTACGCCTTAACCTTCAAAGGTTAGCTACGAAAGTCAGTTAAATAAGATTAAACCATAAAAGAAAAAAAGAATTATAAAACGTAGCAAAAAATTTCAGTTTTCACGAACAACCTTTCCATAAAAATGTTATATTTGTTGTATCATAATCATTTTAAACATTATACATTATGAAAGGATTGAATGTTTTAGCAGCTTTTCTGGGTGGTGCAGCCGTAGGTGCAGCCCTTGGTATTTTATTTGCTCCTGAAAAGGGAGAAGATACCCGTCATAAAATCGCAGAGATTCTTCGTAAAAAAGGAATCAAGCTTAATCGCAGTGAAATGGAAACTCTCGTTGACGAGATCGCTGCCGAGATGAAGGGAGAAATAGCAGAATAAGTGAGTAACCAAAGACTAAAAACAGAGCGACCATGTTTGCAGACGATAAAAGTATTGAGAATTTTCAGCAGTTGTTTTTCGAGTTCAAGAAATATCTGGAGCTTCAAAAAGAATATACCAAATTAGAATTGACGGAGAAGTTAACCATACTTTTTTCCACGTTAATTATGATATTAGTACTTATTATCCTTGGCATGGTTGCCCTGTTTTATCTGCTTTTTGCTCTTGCTTATATATTGGAGCCTTTAGTGGGCGGTCTGATGTCGAGTTTCGCCATCATAGCAGGCATCAATGTTGTTCTCATCGCCCTGGTTATTATTTTCCGCAAGCAGCTCATCATTTCTCCGATGGTGAACTTCCTCGCTAATTTATTTTTAACTGATTCAAATAAATAAATTATGAATGCGCAGACCCCGCAGAAATTTACATTAGAAGAGATTGCCGAACGTAAAAAGAAGCTTTTAAATGAAATCCATGCTCAAAAAAAGGCCATGACAGCTACTACACGCGAAATATTCGCCCCGCTTGCTCCGGCAACCAACAAGGCGGATGCACTCATGCGTTCGTTCAATACCGGTATGGCTGTATTTGATGGCGTAGTGATGGGAATCAAGATTATGCGGAAGATACGGGCGTATTTTAGAAATTTGAGATAAAAACCATTTAGTCAATCGCTTGATTGGATATTTTCAAATCGTCTATGATTTGTTGCAACACATCTTTTAACTTCGGCAAATCATGTTTTATCACGTCATAAACAACTTCAGCATCTAAATCAAAATAATGATGTGCGATTATATCCCTCATTCCCATTACACCTTTCCAATCCATCTCTGGATAGAAAGATAATAACTTTTTATCTGTTAATTTATCAACACCTTTCACTCCTTCACCGATGGCTATTAATAACATACAAGTACTCTCTAGTCTTTCCATTCCGGATGGAGTCAATAAATAAAAAGAAGGGGAAGTAATAGTTTCCGAGTTCGCTAATATCCTTTCCACCGTTTGGAAAATTTTCTTTAGCAATGATTCTATTATCTGACTTTTACACATAAATTCCATCTTTATTGATACACCCTCTCAATAATTCATCCATATTATTTCGCAACCGAACCAGATCAACAGGGCATTTCAATAGTTTTTCCAATTCTTCTTTAATATGAACTAAAGTAAAGATAGAAGGTCTATCAATTTCAACACAAATATCGACATCACTACCCTCATGTTGTTCACCACGAGCAACGGAGCCAAATATCCCCATGCGAGAAATACCATATTTAGCAGCATTCTTGCGCATATACTCACGAAGCAAAGATAAGTATTCTACAGTAGTCAACATAATAAATTGCTTTTATCTATATTACAAAGAAATGCATTTTCTTTCAAAAACACAATAGATAATCAATAAAAAATATTCTAATTCTTTCTATTATACAAAACTAGAAATCTGAATATTATCTTTAATCAATAAGCATGGTATTAAAAAAACAATATATCAACGATCTTCACAGACAGTTGATATATTTAGAATACATATCAGCATTTTGCCAATATGAGGGGACAGATCAGGAATATACCGCTGTATTTTTCCCAACCTGCAGAATGTAGGGGATTCATGTGTGTAGCATGAAGTTAGGGACCTACATATTTCGTTATATTATAGGCTAATAATCTTCAGAAGTTTATTTTTAGAAAGTGGCTAGTTGATCAACACAAATCAACGATCAATCTCATTTAATTACCATTATCCTTTCAATAATGCCAACACAAACTGTGGTACTTTCCATGCCATCTTCTCTAATTTAGTCAGAGTAGGCCATAGACCGTGAGAGGAGTACACTCTAATGTCTTCTCCCCACATTTTCTTACGCTTAGCACTATCGGTAGAAAGCCCTCCCATGCGCATACGTACAACATACTCTTTCAAATAAGTAACAGAAAGTCCGCCCGTCATCAGATAACGCACCAACAGTTCACTATCCGCAGCAATCTTATAACTTTCGTTATAAAGACCTAGTCTCATCATTACCTCGCGGCGAATATAACAAGTAGGATGTAATGGAAGCCAGCCATGACGTACCTTCCATAAACGATAATCACCGCCAATCCAGTTACGTACTACCTTGTCTGTATTATCAGGATTCACAAAAAGTCCATCACCATACAGAAAATCTGCTCGAGTAGTCTTCATGTGTTCCACAATGCGGCTTATGACCCCATTATCATAGAAGAAATCATCCGAATGTAGTAATCCGATTACATCACCTGTAGCCACACGAATTCCCTTATTAATGGCTTCATACATTCCATGATCAGGCTCCGAGATAATAGTTGAGATACGACCTTCATATTCTCTAATAATCTCTAACGAACCATCCGTACTCGCCCCATCTACAACAATAAACTCTATGTCATTATAGTCCTGTGCCAATACGCTCTCTATGGCATCACGAATCGTCGCCGCACGATTAAAGCACGACGTTATTATAGATACTTTCATAAAATTTTATTATACATCAAAGACCCTACACATATTAAAAGATCATAGGAATTTCTCTTTCAAATATGTCTTTATCATTTCTTCATTCCACCCACATTGCTTCTTCAATTCATACACCTTTGCATCTACCAGCATTCTGTACCAAAAACCTTGTAAGATGTGCCAAATGAAACCTTCTTTTCCATCAAGAAACCCGCCTTTCAAAATATAACGGATAGTAAAGTTGACAAAAGGTCGTATGAAAAGAGGTGACTTAATGTATTTTATTTTTAGCCAACGTTTGCGTTGCTCCTCCATCCCAAAAAGTTTAGGAACTACTTCCTGTGCTTTAGCATCCATAGCATACTCCATCATCAGCATATCAGCCATTTCACGAGTTGCATACCCGTTATGCTTTTCCGTCCACCAAGTCAAATTATTAAGATTGGCATCCACCTGATTACCTTCATTCACAGTAATCGCTTTACCATCAAAGAGGCGGATATGCTCATCCATCCATCGATTTTCACAGTCACCATGTCCCTTACGAAACACCTTTAAGTGATATGATGGATACCATCCTCCATGTAATAACGGACGCCCCATGAAGTCTATACGTTTGCGCACATAAACACCATTTACATCCACATCACACTGCGCCAATGTTCTCTTCATGGAATCACCTAAGTTACCTTCTAAGAACTCGTCAGCATCAATGCGCCAAATCCATTCCGACTGAATATCACATTCATACACCCCATAATTAAACTGCGTGGCATAGTTTTTCCATGGATTCTTATAAACCCGTGCACCCATACTTTCAGCTAGTTCACACGTATTATCCGTACTCAAAGAATCCACTACAATCACTTCATCACACACATCTTGTAATGACTCTATGCAACGCACAATATGTTTTGCCTCATTCTTAGTAAGAATGATGGCAGCAATAGAATTATTCATAAAACTGGATGATTACACTTGGCATACTTTCTCCCATGTTATTCGATCTTCCTTAAAAAGCAAGGAAAACAAATTGGAAGAGCATTTTAGAAAATATGCTATTAGAAATATTACAATATAAGTAAGGAGTATATTCCAAGGAAAAATGTCATTAAACCTATCAGTAAATAGTGCGTATTGCACCATATATACTTCAAGCGTCAAAGTTGAAATAAAATAGACAGGTCTACCCATCCATGATTTATCAAATATACGAGCTACTTTCGCCGCATCACAGAACACAAACAACCAGTAGATAGTAGATAATAGTGGCATTAATGATATCAGTTGAAACCTGCATAACGTAGAATCCAATTTGTAACTTCCCATACATACATAATATAGCCCTACCGAAATTATGGTATATACTCCTGCACGCAGAGGAGTACGTTCTTTCCTTTTACTAATAGCTGTCATAGCCCCTAGCAACATAAAAAGGAAATAATAAACCCTCATAAAAGAAACATCCGCATACATAACAGATTTTGTATAGTCCAACAGCCAAATACTACTCAAGGCTATGACAACAAAGAAAATCGTAAAAACCCACTTTAGATGATTCATAAAAAAAGTCCGTATTATATAAAAGATAACATAATAAACCATGATGCAAGGAACAAACCAATAACGAGGAGGAATAATTAATTCCTCAACATACCAGTTCCAATCAAAAAAGAGACTAGAGAGCAAAGCCCACATAATTATAGTAGGATAAATACGATTTATTCTACGTTTGTACCAATTAGGAAAATTATCAGTTCTTCCTAAAAACAATGTAAAACCGGAACAAAAAAAGAACAAGCCATCACCTATGGCCCCCCCCGTCACTAACCCACCATATTGAGGAAACAACAGCCCCATGTGGGAATAGGTAATCAATAAGGCGGCTAAGAATTTCAAGAGAATAACGCCCCTGTTTTTACCCCCCCTATTTGGTTGTAATAATTTACAATTAAAGTCACTTAATTTTTCTCTTTTTAATAAATTTGGCAGGATTTCCTCCCACCATAGTCCATGGTTCTACATCTTTAATCACTACTGCGCGGGCCGCGCATACAGCCCCTTCCCCTACCGTTGCTCCTTGACCAACGAAAACTTCGGCACACACCCAAGCTCTATCCCCAATCACTATCGGAGCATCTGTTTGATGATGATGCGGGTCGGTAATATCGTGCCCTGCCGTGCAAAGGAAAGCCCGTTGACTAACTGTAGCATTACGTCCAATACGTACCAATACTGTATTGTAGCAATCTACCCCCTCTGCCAAGCAAGCATAATCATCCATTATTAACAGCCACGGCTGAAACACGTGGGCGGTGGCATACACCATCGCTGTAGATGCGATCTTTGCGCCAAATGCACGAAGCAACATACGTTTCCATCCCATTGCCATAGAGCGAGGAAACGGACGGGCAAGACAAGTCCAAACCATACTCCATACCAATCTGCGAAATTTATTCCTCTTAGAATATGGAGTTTTAAATTCCATCAAATCCTTTTTCATAAAATTGATTTATACATTTCCACAAATTCCTCTGCCACCTTACGTACCGAATACTTCTCCTCTACCAGTTTACGACCATTACATCCCATCATCTCCAACTCATTTTCAGTAAGCGATAAAAAGTTACGAAGTGCTTGTACGGTTGCCTCTGTACCTACTTTCGTCCACCAGCCACACCGCCGACTTTCTAACTCACTCCATGGTGTGCCCGTTGTTGTTATCACAGGTGTACCACTAGCCAATGCCTCTGCCACCACAATACCAAAATTCTCGCTGTGTGTAGGTAATATAAAAAGATCCGCTTGACGGAATAGTTCCCATTTACGCTTGCCATATACACCACCTTCAAAGATGACTAGTTTCGATATACCAAGACGTTCTGTTAATTGCTTTAACTCATCAATGTAGCTAGCATCTCCTTCACCAGCAATACGTATCACGTACCCCTCTATCTGTTCCCTCAATTGAGCAACTGCCTCAAGAAGAAAGTTAATCCCCTTCTTCACATGTACACGACTCAAGAAAAGAATCTCCTTATTCCGCTTCCATGATGACTTCATCTCTATATCCTCCACATCAATACCGTTAGCAATGATCTTAATCCTATCGTTATAGCCCAACTTCAGTAAATTCTCCTTCTCGCTCTCTGCAGTAGCGTGCAATACATCCGCCCTCATCACTGCCGCCTTTTGATAAAACCACAATGCCGGTAACTTACGAGTCCAATAATGTCGCTTCATAATCCACGGTTCCAACATTCCATGCGGAGTAAGTACCACTTTATATCCTAGATCCTGCACCCACTTTTGTATGAAAGCACAAGCCGGTATCCAACAGCAATTCACATGCACTACATCAGGTTGTATCTCGTGCAGCAAAAATGTCCATTGACGATTCATTTCTAAAGGATGGCACATGGATGCCACATTGTGCACCTCACAGTTTTCCATTTTCATAGGATTGTTACTGGTATGACTCACCACATGAAGTTCCACAAGTTTTCCTAACTCCTTAGCAAGTAATTGCATATAAGCAGCTGTCCCCCCCGATGCCCGATCTAAGCTGGGAATATAATGAATTATTTTCATGAAAATATAATATTAACTAACAAAACATATTACCTCCCACCGACACAGATTCCATAGACTTTAGGAATCATTCGCTTAAGGCATACACCTACCCCGACCCATATAATTGTAAATATCCAAGGTGATAGTAGATAAGAAATAGCAAAGCTCAAACAATTATGTCCAAACGGAACAACCAACAGTTTTCTAACAATATTCAAGGTAGGTTCATGATATAGATAAATAAAAAACGTATAGTTACAAGCCAATAATAGCCACTTGTGCTCTTTCAATATGAACGAAGAAGAGACAACAAGGTCATAGCACTTCCACAGAGCAACTAATCCACAGGCAGTAGTTAAAATTGTAAAAACACTATTTGATATTACAAAGCTAGCTTGACAAATACAAAGAATGACAAATAAGAATACAATTACCCCAATATCCATTTTAAAATTCAAAGATTTGCCTTCTTTTGATAAACATAAATCACCTAACATAAACCAGCAAATGCTACGCAAAGGAATAAATGATAAAGATAACGCACTAACAAAAAGCAAAATCATCACTCCTGCTAACTTATTAAGAAATAAAGCTTTACGAAGATAGAAAAGCAAAGGACTTATAATTATTATAATAATCAAATCCTGCATAAACCAGAGATGAAATCCCCATGGGCTAGGTGAATATGGGGCCTCAATATATACAGCTTCTACTATATTCGCCCAATTCTTCCAAGTGAATTGTTCTGTAAAACCTCCACCATTCATAAAAATAGCAGCAACAGGTATATTTTCTATAACGATATAAAACAATGGCAAGAACCATGCAGCAATAAGAAAAGGCATTAAGATTGTCCATACTCGTTTATTCATTTTTTTCCATACATCATCTACCCCTTTTACACCAAGAAAAAACAGATAACCCGAGATAGCAAAGAACATAGGAACTGCACACTGCCCCAAACATTGCGATATAGTTACCTGCAGATAATGATTGAACAGCATACCTTGTATTTCATGAGGATAATCATGAAAAGAAGAATGAATATAGAGCACCAAGATAATCGAGAGAAAAGAGATTATCTTAATTTTATCACTTTGATATTGTGTCATTATTTGCTTTCAAAAACAGGTAAGACCGACTCACGTGGAAACATATCCAACAATCCACCGTTTGTAATATTGATAACCTTTATCCCACGCTTTTTACAATAATTAGACAATCGATTCAAATCATGGAGATGGCGAGAATGCATCATCAAATCAATCACAAATTGAGTAGTTGTTTTATTTTCCAACTCTTTATCGTTACCATAGAAATGACTATCCGCAGTTTTCACCATCTCATGGCCAATACCCGTAGCATCAAAACCTGTGAAATAAATATGAGAATATTTCTGCTGGATAGCAAATGAAAAACACTCACCAGAAACGCCCAAATTGTAAAATGGCAGCCTCCAAGTTATCCAAATAATATGCGCTCTATAAGGTTCAAACATTTCCTTTTGGCTCCACAATAAAGGCATTAATATTTTTGTATTTGGACTCTTTTTCAATATTTCACCTAACCATGAAACCGGCCATACTCCATTGAGCATTTTCGGATCAACAAAAACATGGTAGGTCGGCTGTAATTCTTCATATAGTGGATGCATAAAACCACGATTTACAAACATAGTACATTTACCTTTCAACATACTCAAATCTTGAGTATTCAAAGAAGGAGCATTCAATATCACATAGATATCTTTGCCCTCACCTTCCAAAGGCAATGCCTGCATTTGTTTTCTTACCTTACTTAAAGCAGGACTCACTTTGCTTTTCAAATTGCGCAACCCTTCAGCAAAGGAAATTATCCAATCATCCTTTATAATCATTAAAGACCAAAAATCCATTCTAATTATCTTTTTACACGTCCAGAACCATCCCCATCCATCAAGTTCTCAACTTCTTGTTTAGTAACTATATTATAATCTCCTTTAATGGTATGCTTTAAACATGAAGCAGCCACAGCAAAATCAAGTGCTTTCTGCTTATTGTCAGTATAAGTTAGCAAACCATAAATCAAAGCACCCATAAAGGAATCACCACCCCCTACTCTATCCACAACATCTGTAATATCGTAAATTTTAGAATGATAGAATGTACCTGCATCACAAAGAATTCCACGCCAAGTATTATGATTTGCATTTATTGCACCGCGAAGTGTTACAGCCATTATTTTACAACGAGTGAACCTGTTCATCATTTGATGACACACTGATTCAAAAGCAGATTGATTCACCTTGCCATTGGTTTTGCCTGCATCAAAATTTTCAGGTTTAATACCAAAAACCTTCTCACAATCCTCTTCGTTGCCAATAATAACATCACATCCTTCAACTAACCGTGTCATAATTTGAGCTGCAGTTTTACCATAATGCCAAAGGTTAGCCCGGTAATTAATATCACAAGATACTGTAATATTCATTTCATTAGCAGCCTGTATAGCTTCCAAACATACTTTAGCCGCATTTTCAGACAAAGCAGGAGTAATACCTGTCCAATGAAACCAACATGCATCTTTAAAAATTTCTTTCCAATCAATAACTCCTAGTTCAATAGTAGCCAAAGAAGAATTTGCTCTATCGTAAAATATGCGTGAAGGACGAGCATTTGATCCAGTTTCTAGATACAGAATTCCGATACGTTCACCACCACGAATCACATGATCTATACCCACACGATGAGAGAGGAGTTCCATAATACATTTATCGGCAATAGGATTATCGGGTAATCTGGTAATATAATCCACTGCTATGCCATAATTCGACAATGAGACCGCCACATTCGCTTCAGCACCCGCATAAGTCATATCCAACTGATGACATTGTGTTAACCTAAGATAATCAGGAGCTCCTAAACGAAGCATAATTTCACCAAAAGTCACTACCTTCTTCATCGATACAGATTTTTATACATTACTTCAGCAATAGTAAAATCATCCTCCCAATCAATATCAAAGGAGTGAATCTCATCCATCACATGTAGCATAGGATTCACACCAATACGATTTTTCTGCTCTATATACACCTCTCGTTTTGCCAGAAACATGGTATGATTAATTTCATATAAAGGTTCCAAATCTTGCGTTCTAGGCCAAGGAATGTTCGTAGTATTATTAATAAGTTTACCCTCACGATTCAATAGAAAATTCTTCAATTCAGTTACCCCAACCAATGAATCATAACCTTCATGAAGTTTGGATAAATAAAGTTCAATACCTTTATCATATTCGTTTGCACCAGCCAAAGGAGTAGTGACATGCCCCCAAAGAATGTGATCAGCATCAGTAATAGTAGGCACATAGCATATTAAATCTTGTAAATTGGTTGAACTAAGGCAGAGATTGTCAGGACGGGCAACTATGCGAAGGCGACTATCTAAAGTAAATTTCTGCGCCACTTCCATACAAACTTCATCATTGGTAGAAAGAATAATTTCATCCACATGTTTAGTACTAAGCAATTGCCTAATTTTATTTTCGACCAAACCACCCTCAATGCCTGCAAACGAACGGGTATTTTTATTTTTCACACGTTCACTACCCTTTCGAGCAGGGAGGAAAAAAGCTATTTTATCCATATTGTTATGGTTTTATTAATTCGATTAAAAATGTAACTGATAGATAATATTAGTAGTGAAAATAAATTTACAACAAGCCTACAAATATTGATAAATAGATTCTACATTTAATTCTTTGTATAAAGAGGGTGTTAAAGAGGTCAGGATTTTACCCGTTACATTTGTAAAACTCAAAAAAAGAGTACGGTTTTCATTTGTTAGATCCATTTCCTTTTCAGAGAGTACTTGTCCTTGATAACCATCATAACCTATGAGATAAATTTTATCAGCCTGGAGTTCAATGGCGGTCTGAAGAGCAACTGCAGTACACGAATCCATGTATGTATTTGTAAAAGATATCTGCGAAAGTTCTTGTGTACACTTTTCCGCATATACTGGTACTTCAGTACCCATTGTCCGAGGATAAGGAGACAGAAGGCACTCACCCTTAAAATCAGTTCCACTTATATTTTGCGACAGTCGTTTGGCTTCATTTCCCACCAAACAATAATATTTCTTATTAACAACTTCATTATATAAAGCTGCATGCCGAGCCGTAACAAAAAGTAACGGCATATCAGGATTATTATGAATATATTCCTTTATAGCTTCCTGATGTTCCAGTACACTATTCCCCCCTCCAATAATCAATACTTTCTCTACTTTATCAGCTCTTA
Source organism: Bacteroides sp. LFL-34 (assembly GCF_027257075.1). Classification (NCBI taxonomy): domain Bacteria; kingdom Pseudomonadati; phylum Bacteroidota; class Bacteroidia; order Bacteroidales; family Bacteroidaceae; genus Bacteroides; species Bacteroides sp. LFL-34. The sequence goes on from NZ_JAPQKZ010000009.1 coordinate 106,405, forward strand.
ACACTGAATAATGCGCATTATCCTTGACCTTATTTCGTTTATTGTCCAAAGCTCTAACAATACTATTAAAACTATAAGTACGATTGGCTACCCAATCCATCACTTCTTTTTGAGAAATAGAATTGGCACCAGACAACATATAAGGCAAGTTTGTACCCCATTGATATTTATCATGAAGTGATTGGAAAGCTGTAATCACATCACCTAACACATTAAAATCAACTTCCAACCCTCCTTTGTTCAAGTAAGTAAGTAACAATTCCATGTTCAAGTTCCCTGCACCACGTCCCATCCCCAAAATTGTGGCATCCACATAATCTATCCCGCATTCAATAGCTGTCAGAGTATTTACCAATCCCAGCTGCAAGTTGTTATGCCCATGAAAACCTACTGGACAAGTTGTATTCTGCTTAACTGTTTGAAAGATTGCTTTCAATTCTTCAGGTGATACGCCACCAAATGAATCAACCATACAAAACAAATCAGCAACCTTATTTATCTTATTCAACTTTGATAAAAAGCCTTCATAATCATCCCACTTAGACATATACATGGTATTGAATCCCACTTCAAAGCCTAAAGTCTTAATAGATTGAGCTAAAATAACTGCTCTATCAAAGTTATTAGGGTCAACAGCTATTCTAATCATATCTACCAATCCCTGAATAGGAACCAACAAGGTATCCAGATCTTCAGGACGCGTATTTTTTTCATTTAACATTACAGCAATCTTCTTAATACAAGTAGTTTTGATATGACGAAGAACTGAAACTGGTGAATAACCAAACTTTCCCATATACTCCTTAGTGGGGATACTACGGTAACCTAACTCAATATAATCAATAGGCAGAACATTCATAGCTTGAATATAAACGTCAACTATCTTTGAATCAAAATCCCAATTGGTGTAATAACCACCATCACGGAGAGTACAATCTAATATCTTCATAGTTTTTTATATATATTTATATACTGTTGGGCACAACTTGCCACTTTATAATTTTCAACATTCTTCAATCCTTTCGCTACTATGTCGTTACGTAATGAATCATTGCTAATTAACGACAAAATTGCACTTCTAAGTTCTTCTGCATCTTTAGGATTATTTACAAGGATGGCTGCACCTCCCGCAACTGAACGCATTGGTTCCTTATTTGTTGAGATAACAGCACGCCCTACTGCCTGTGCTTCAATAGTTATAGCCCCCAATCCTTCGTATATAGAAGGAAAACATACAATATCACAATTTTGATATTCAGCAACCAACTGTTCATTTGAAAGATTCCAATCATTACTATAATCTATGCCAAGTTCTTGAGCAAGTTGAACCTGTGTTTCTGTCATCTTCCGTATTATACGTAAATGGCAATTCAAACCTTTTACAGCACGCATAGTTGTCTCAAGATTCTTATTAGATCCCGTACCTATCTGAAGAATAACAGGTTTATCTTTATTGATGGTTATTTTAGGAGTATAGATATATTCATCTACACTATGATGGTTGGCTCTCACCACTTTATTAGCAACAGAAGGTACCAAACGAATGATTTCATCTCGTGTAAAGTCACTAATAGCAACAATCTTGTCAGCCAAACAAAAAGGGAAATAGAGTTGGAACAGATATAAATAAGCTTTCTTTATTTTTGACATAGGCTTATTGGTATAGAATCCTAAATCATGCACCGTAAGTACAGATTTTACCCCTATCAAAGCAAACATGCAAAAATGAATCTCCCCAGTAATATGATTTATACCAGTTTTCGTCCTATTTCGATAGACATATAAGATGTTCCTCCACATCTTATATAGACTATAAGAAGCATAAGGCACATAATAGCTTTTAACCTGCTGTGATTTACTTATCTCATCTATTAATACAGCAAAAGCCTTACCAATACTTATCGCACTATCCTTGGAACGCGTAAAAAAAACAATTTTCATATCAATCTGTTGTTTCTTTAATAAATACCACTTGTTGACGGTCTACTTTTATAAAATCTATTCCACAATTATGAGCAAAGGCCATATCGCAATCCCCATCTCCAATCATCAGTGTAGTAGCAACATTTATATCCGGGTAATCTAAACATATTTGTTGCCACATTCCAACATTTGGCTTACGTGTTAAATCTTCATCACTCACTCCAACCGAATAATACACTTTGTCGATTCGCCCACCAACAGCTTCAATTTCAGATATCATTTGACTGTGAATATCACTTAATTGTTGTTCTGTCATGTACCCTTTGCCCACCCCTCTCTGATTAGTAACTACAAAAATATATTTGGCTGTTAATGCAAATCGGGCTAATGTATTTAAGACTTCAGGAAGGAATTCAAATTCCTCCCAACACTTTACATAATCACCTTGACGTTGACGGTTAAGAGTACCATCACGATCAAGCAAAATAGTACTATAGCCTGTGATATCAATATCTTTTAATAACATGATTTTAAAACAATAATTTGAAATCAATATTGGCTTGAATATAGTCAGACGGGATACCAATATCCTTAAAATAGCCATCAGAAGTAATCCCATGGAGTGTACCAACCTCACACTGTTTCTCCATAACCTCAGTCTCAAAAGAGAACTTTTCCGGATATTCATTCATAGATAACTTAACACGGTCAATAACGTATACTCCACCATTGATTAGCCCTGCAGAACAATAAGTTTTCTCATGAAAAGCAATAATATGCCCATCAGTTGCCAATTCCACAGCTCCATAACGTTCAAAATTTCGCATAGATTTCAGCGCCACAGTTAAATAGCTATCCATGCGTATATGCTCGTTCATCAATCGAACCAAGTCAACATCAAAAAATGTGTCGCCATTAAGAATTACAACATTATCATTCAAACAATGTTTCAGTGCTTCTCTAATTCCTCCACCAGTACCCAAAGGAGTTTCTTCTACAGCATATTCAAATAAAAAAGGGAAATCATCTCTCACATCATCAACCCATTTATATATCACTTCTCGTAAGTAGCCCACTGAAAGCACCACACGACTTACATCATAACGAGTTAAATATCGAAGTAAATACCATAAAAATGGTTTATTGTCTATTGGAGCCATACATTTGGGAATTTCATTGCCTATAGCTGAACGTAAACGTGTCCCCAATCCCCCTGCTAAAATAATTACTTCCATTACATTGTAATTTATGAATTAAAAAAATAGTCTTCAAGCATTAGACAGAGGCAGTGATAAATTGGCAAATGGAGTTCTTGAATTTGATAGGTTTCTGTACTAGGCACACGAATACAGACATCAGACATGGCAGACAGCTTACTATCATTCTCACCTGTAAGGCCTATTACAACCATTCCTTTTGCTTTTGCTGCAACAACTGCATACAACACATTCCTGCTATTACCTGATGTAGAAATAGCAAATAGAACATCATTCTTACAACCATATCCATACACTTGTTGAGCAAAACAAATTATTGGTTCACAATCATTCATATAGGCAGTAGTTAGAGCAGGATGACCGTCAAGTGCTATTGCAGGAAGAGCACCTTGAAGATTGTCTGCTAGAGTCCTCCCCATTAAGCTATCAATTTCCACTAATTTTTCTACCTCAATTGAAGCAAGATGACGAGCTTTCTTAAATCCTTTCATCAACTCCCCCACAATATGTTCAGCATCAGCAGCACTTCCTCCATTACCACAAACCAATAATTTACCACCATTTTTATAGCAATCTCTAATAAATTCGAAAGCTATTATAATATTACCCTTGCAACATTCCAAATGAGGATATCTCATTATTAACAAATCAAGATTGCTCATATTTAAACTTTATTGGTTGAATAAATTTTCCATCCATGCGCACCACCTTCAGTAAAATGAAAAGGCATCACAAACCCATTAAGCTTCTTCAATGCATTTATTAGCTCTTTTTTACGAGTTGGTTCCACCATCAACATCACAAATCCTCCTCCACCTGCACCACTGACTTTTCCAGCCACTGCTCCAGCAGAAATAGCAAGATCAAACACCTCTTGAATCATAGAGTTAGTAATGTTATCTGCCATCTTTTTCTTATTTTCCCAACCTTCGCCCAGAATCCGAGAAAACTCTTTCATATCCCCCTTCAATAATGCCTGCTTCATATCAATAGCACTCTGTTTAATCTTATGCATAGCCTCAATCGCCTTCTCATTACCTGAAGAAGTATTTTTCTTCTGTTGGTCAATGATAGCGGCACTACTTCGTGAAGCACCTATAAAATAAAGAACCATAGAAGCCTCTAATTCATCTATTATCCATCGTTTTATCTTCAATGGATTAACAATCACAAGATCATTCTTCAAAAATTCCATAAAATTAAATCCTCCGAAAGCGGCAGCATACTGATCTTGCTTACCTCCAGAAAGATCCAAATCTTTGCGTTCTATCTCGTAAGCTAAACGTGAAGCTTCATAGTCACCCAGCGGTAAAGTAAGCCATTCAATGAACGCTTTAAGGATACATACTACCATGGCAGAAGAGGTACCAAGACCTGATCCAACAGGAGCATCGTTATAAGTAGTAATCTTAAAGCTACGAGGTACAATATCAAAATCTCTTATAACTCTGTTATACACACCTTTAATCAAACTTGCATTACCATCTATTTCCAAATATCTTTCTAAAGGATATGACTCATGACACTGCGCATCATCACTATCAATAGTTATCAACCCATCATTCGTTTCTTCAATGGTACAATAAGTATATAAATTAATCGTAGCATTAAGAATCAGTCCACCATACATATCACTATAGGGTGATACATCACTACCTCCTCCTGCTAAACCTAAGCGAAGGGGTGCTTTACTTCTTACTATCATATTATGATTTTATTAGATTGTGTTAAATGGTAAATAATATTAGTAGAAATCAACGACTTATCCGTTTTATAATAAAAAAACAAATAATAAATAGAATAACATCTTGCCAATACCCCCTCAATAAATATCCCAAACTATCACAACCACCACTAGCATTTCGGAACATGGCCAAAAAAGAAAATATTGTTATTAAACCCAATATTGAATATTGAACCCTATTATTTCTGATAATTAAAAAGGTATCTAGAAAAAGAAACCTTAAATACATCAAAAGGCATTCAAGAGGAAAATAAAAGAAGCCAAAAGTTGCAAGACCATCAGCCAAATGACTAGTCACCAGAAGAGAAGCAAATATTGGAACATTCAACGACAATGATTTTAACAAATCGCCACGAGAGAAGATCTCATTTTTATTGTAATTAATCCCCAACTCCTTTAATATAGGCATAGGCAATAATCCCAACACCCTATTCCAATAATCATTATACATTACCTCATTATTAAAACCTACACGTTCTGCATGATATAAAGTATTGTCAGTTACCTTAAGATTACAATAACGATTTAAAGCAAAATTACTAACATATATTTCAGTCCATTCTTCTTCTTTCAAACCTTCAACTCCCTTCTGTTCCTTAAGTCGTCTCAAAAGTTCCATTTTATCTCTATCAAGGTAAGTGTTTAACGTGCTTTTTAATAATTCTGATGCAGATACTTCACTACGAATATTTCGATTAGCAATCATTGCAAGTGAAACATCACTAACAAATGGAACAAAAAAGATGATTGCCAAGGCTGCATAAATAATATATTTCTTATTTATTAACTGCCGAGTACTAGTTTTATGTTGGACATAAGACAGTACAAAAAGAAGAGCAAAAGTTCCAAATGGCTCAAGAATAGCATAGCGACTATTCGTCGAAAAAGCCAATAATATAATAAATATGAAATAAAAAGTAGCCAACCTGTTTCTCACAACAATATCATTTTGTTTTTGAGAATTACTATATAAAGAAGGAAAAAATAATATTAAAGGAGCATATTGAAAAAATAAAAAACCTGCTAATGTTTTACCAATCACATCACCAATCTGTACATGAGTACCCATCAAATAGAAACGAATAGCTAACCCCATCAAGCCTAAAATCCAAATAGTCTTATTCGACACACGATCATATAGTCCATATCGATATAAAAGACTTTTCAACTTCCGCAAAGCATTGTGAGATCGTGTAGCGCAATAAAATGCTAAAGCAGAAAAAAGGTACAATACTGTCTCCCCCAAATAAGTATCAAATGGAACTCTGAAATTATATCCAATAGAATTGAACTCAACCAAAGTTGCCAAAAGGGGAAGTATCCTATATAAACTCATAGATAAAAAAACCAGCCAAACAAAAATGTGTTCTTTAATAATAGTTTCATTGAGTCCTATTTTTCTAAATAGACTCCAACAAATCCATGTCATACCACATCCTGCTAGATTCTCCAAAGAAGGCCAAAAAAACATTTCCAAAATAATGGCAACAATAATAATCCTGTTCCCCCACTTCTTGATGAAAAGTACCGAACTTTTACGAGCCATAAATTGCCTTTAAAATATTACGAATCATTCCTCTATTAGAATAATCAGAAGCTATACAACGTTTTAAGCCAAGTTCAGCTATAACTGCTCTTTCTTGTTCGTGAGCCAAATAATAACTACATTTATCCAATAATTCTTCGTTGTTGCTGAAAAATGCAGCTTCTTTTCCTTCTTCAAACATGGCCAAGTGTTCTGCTGTTCGTTCTGCCATCATAAAACCACCACAAGCTGGTATTTCAACAGAACGCGTGGTCTGTTGATCAAAATTAATTTTCCGCAGAAAGCAAAGATTAATACGAGTCGCCTGTAATGACTTGCAATAATCCTCACCTCTTAATCCAGCCCCTTCTACAATCAAATTTGAGTTATAATTTTTATAATCATTCCATTTACCATCACCAAACACTCTGACCTTTATTCCATGATTCACCAAATAAAGAATAGAGGTACAACGCTCTTGTTCCCAAGCTCCTATAAATCCGACATCAGCACCATAGTTTTTATAATCTTCTTCTGTTAATGCACGGGGGTGGTGAAAGGTTGTTTCATAACTATTATTCACAAAATAAATATTTTTAGCACCCAACTGCCGCATATCATCTAAAATATACGATTTATTAGTAATAATATAATCATATAAAGGTACACTTTCTAAATATTGCTGTGTCTGGTTATGACGCAGCGCCATGTTATCAGGGGAATAACTAACAAGCTTTGCATTAGGTTGCTTCTGCTTAATATAGTGTAATGTTTCAGGATAGATCGTAATCCCTTTGTCGACCCAAACTAGATCATAAAGATTCTTATCCACTAAAAAACGGATATTATCATTCTCATGATTACTTTCCGGTACCCTTATAGGAATACCATATAAAAATAGGTGATAGGATATCTTATACCATAATGAACTTTTGACACCAGATGTATTTACTACATCAATTAGGCCAGCATATTTTGTCAATGCCCAATGCCGATGCAAACAAGTATTACTCAACCCGTCCATCGGGCCTATTGAGAGTATTCTCATGTTTCAATATTTTTTTTAAAAAATCTGTATATCTTTTACCATAAGAAGACCATGTTAACTGTTCCTTGGCTGTTCCTGCATATATAGTGAGACCGAGCTTGTCATATTGTTCCATAGCTTCATGTAGAGCATGGACAACAGCCTCTGCAGTAAATTCTTCTACAATAATGATATTATCTGGCTGCTCAACAAATCTTTTTAAATCCTCTGCACCAGAATCCTTACTGCCAACAACAGGAAGATTACAAGCGACAGCTTGTGCTTGCACCATAGCTAATCCCTCCTCCCTTGAAGGCAAAACAAATACTTTTGCTTGATGATAATAATTGATCAACTCTTTTTGATCAACTATACCATGATGTGTAAAGTTCGGCATCTTAGGAAACTCCATATCAACAAGTCCACCTACATGAAGGAAGGAGTAACCAGTTCTATTTATTGCTTCAATAATTAAATCACACCCTTTTCTATAACTCCATCCTCCTATCATTATTACGTCATAGTTTCTTTGTCGAGTCATATCTGGATAGAAATCTGAAAGTTCAACTCCATAAGGATTAACGAACAATTTTTCTTTGGGATAGTTATGTATCATGAAACTCTCATAAACATGTTTAGAGGCAATAGCAATATAATCAGCAATCACATAGCTTTCTAACTCACGTTTAACATTCACATCTGGAATAGGTTTCACCCCTTTATTTGAAGGTATAGATTCCATTACTCTTTTTTGCTCTAGAATATGTTTAGAGCCTCGTTCATAAATGACTAATGCTCCCTTTTTTTTCGCTCTTCTAGGTGCATATACAAAATCACCACTCATAGCAATTACCACATCTGATTTGCGCATGATCCAAGCGGTTATGTAATCTTGGACATTGATACGCAATCGCTTGATCTGTTGACTTCGATTAAAAATTCTACATAAAGCTAAAAAAGGCAACATCAATACAAAAATAGATGCAGAACAATGCTTAGGTAGCCCAAAACGCATAGCACGCTTAGTGGGCACAAAAGAATAGAATTTTACATCAAATCCATTTTTGTCTAACTCCCGAGCTAAATCAAGCACATGGAATCTTCCTGGTGATAGTATATTAATCTTAGTTTTCATCGCTTACCTTTTGATATACCAAATCCTAAATATTTGTAACTAAAACCGTTCAACTTATCATATAACTGAAAAATATAATAATACAAATTCTTCTTTGCAGCATTTGTTGATGAATAATCAAACTCACCAGCATTGGAGTTAGGTCTCCATCCCCCTTGTGCCCGATGAATACATACTACATTCTTCATAGTATTATATCGTGGTGAATCAAAATAATCAGACGGATATATATGAATACCATCTTTTAGTACTTGATCTTGATCTTGATAACCATCAGCATTATAACCATAGTTGTCTACTAATATTTTGCCATGAATCTCCGGTAAAATCAATTGCATATCATAACGAAAAGTTAAAGGTAATTCCTCATTCGTAGAATGAATAAAATGGCGATTAATATAATAATCTACACACAACTTCAAAAAAGGGTGTCCAGCCTCCGCACCAAAACAGTGAGAAGTAACATAACGCTTCTTCGGTAATCCATGAAAGTTAGCCTCTGCTCCTATAAACATTCTATTGTTCAAGAAAGGATCAAACGATTTAAAAACTTCAATATCTGTATCAAGCCAAATACCACCATACTTATAAACTACGTAATTACGTAAGAAATCAGCTGCAAAAGCCCATTTCTTTACACTAACAGCTTCATTAGCGTAGGGACAATTAATCTCTGCCAAAGCTTTGCCATTCCACAAACGGAATTCATAATCTGGAAGGTATTTTTTCCATGTAACCATTAACTCTTGAATATGTTCAGGAATAGGAGCATCACTGAACCATGAATAATGAATTATTTTAGGTATCATATCTATTGTTTCTATATATTTTATTACGTAAACCAACTATAAATGAATTTACAAACATCCTCTCTCTACTATTTATTCCTATTAAATAAATAATAAGCAGTGTAAAAATTATACCTATTATTAAGGAAAATCCAAAGCGCCATATTCCTATAGGCATATGATAGACGATAATAGAATATGGAATGGAACAAATAACAGCAATTAATATCGGATATATAAAGACATTTTTCACATAATATTTAACATTAAAATGCATCAAGGTATGTGCTATATAGAATCGCCATAACAAAGTAGAAATTGTTATTAATATTGCTACAATGTATACACTGTCTGCATCAAAACCCATTTTCAACAAGAAATACGATAAGGGAAAATTTGCAAATAACAAAAGACTAACTCCTATTTGATATTTACGAACATAGCCAGAAGCCATTATTATATTAATAAGAGTTCTAGATAAAACTTCAAATGCAGTTTGTATTAAAGCATATTGAACGAATATTATAGTATAAGTGGGTACCACGCCTAACCACAACTCCAAAATGAAGTTTGTTTCATATAAAATAGGCAGCGAAAACAACATAACAAGATAAAAAGAAAATCTGCTACCAATCATAGATAACTTCTCCACTCGCATATAATTTTCTTGAGCATAAGATTTTGTTATTTGCGGTGTTATTGCTGTCATAAAATTATTACAAAACTGATTTACAGCATTATTAACTTGTTGAGCAATAGCCTGTGCTGCATTAACAAATGTTCCAAAAAATAAATTAATAAGAATGGCGACGCCTTGTGACTTAAAAATATCAGCCATACTACTTAAAAAATTCCATCCCGCCATATTAAACATTTCCAGTACAATTGGCTTATCCCAGATAAAATTTACGGAGCACTCTTCAAATTGTCTTTTGCAATATATTCCATATATAATACGAATAAACAATGAAAGAAGAAAAAGCAAAAATGCATATAATATCAAACGATCATGGGAAGATAATAATAGTAAATATACAACCACTAACTTAGAAATAGCCTCAAATATACTTATATAGGCAAATATACTCATTCTTTCATGAGCTATTATCGTAGCATTATACGGTATACTAATTAAATTCACAATAAAAGTCAATAAAGAAAACTGTAAAACCCAATTAGCCGCTATCATATTTTCTTTAGCAATATTCATTTTTGTATTCAAGAACCATACAGCCACTGCTTCTACAGCGACAAAAGTTACTAAAGCCAAGATGATATATATTGAAACAGCGACTGAAAAAGTTTTTTTTAACTTCATCAGATCATTTCGTCCTATTTCAAATGCAATAAAACGTCCAATACAATTAGAAAGAGAGTTGGATATTAACGAAAACATAGACACTAATCCCCCTACTACACTATAGATACCATAATCTTCTACTCCCAGCACCTGCAATATCACTCTACTGGTATATAGTGATATAACCATCATGAATAGCATACGAAAATAAAGTAAAAGAGTATTTTGAGCTATTCGTTTATTCCCCCCCTCTATCAATCCCATAAAACATAAAATTAAAAAGATTACAACTCATGTGAGTACTCACTATGTACCTATAAGACCTTTGATGTTTTTGTAGTCGACATTAGTAAATGTCCAAATTAAATAGTCATTTTGATCCCTTCATGCTCAACGTACTTACATGCTTGAAACGGCTGAAAACATTAGATTTTATCAATTGGGAATCTTTTTTTATAGAGATTTCAATGATAACCCTTACGGATACTTCTATGATTCGGGTATAATCACAACGTATATCAGTGCAAATATTATGTGATTGTTTCATTTATAATTGCGAGACATTTTATATATTAAATAATCCCCTCCCAACAGCGATTCCACCACCAATTCAGAGTGCACACACTTACGTTTCCTTAATTCTTTAGCAGGATTTCCACTTACTACCGACATCGGTTCAACATTTTTTGCCACTACACTTCCCGAACTAATAACTGCACCTTCACCAATATGCCGACAAGAGGGAAGGATAAGAACTTTTGTAGGTATCCATACATAATCATCAATCTGAATGCCATAATGTTTATGTTCCCAAAGAACAGAGTCAATAATTATGAGAATTTGTGATGATTTCCGTTTCCGAGCCTATAATAACATGGCTGCCAATAGTAACCGGAGCACGCAAATCTATCTTATCTGTTTGAATGCTAACGTGATTACCTATTGTGAGATTAGAATTTGCACAACGAGCCAATGACAAAGGCATAATAACACCTTCACCAACCTTCGCACCATGCTTACGTGCTATACGAACAGCACGTTCATACTTGAAATGCTGTTTCCAACGGACATAAAGTCCTATAAGGTAATGTAACTTATTCCTACTCTTTACATTTTCACTATAAACCTTATATTGTCTATCAAAGAAAGGGGAAATGTTTAACATATAAAATATACTTTAGTAGTTACCAGACTCTAGAAAGTAAAACATCTTTAATACGAACAGGAATGGGTAAACAGAGAAAGATAAAAATCAGTTTATGCTTTTTATTATTGGGAGCATATCCATACTTATTATACAGCCTTCTCATAACCGGCACTTGTTCCTTTAAAAACGTCAAACGATCTATCTTAGGTGTTTTATAATAATACAAACTATAACATGCTGCTCGATATGACCCCACTCCATACTCTGTAGTAACTCGACTAATATAATCCTGATCATAGACATTAAAATGTTCAAAAAGGGCAGGATATCTTTGCATAAACCCTTCTGCAGCTATAAGCATATTCCTACTTGTAGGTATGGTATGTGATAAAGAGTTAGAGTTCTCGCGAAATGTCCAATAATAGCCTATTTCTGAACATAAATACATAGAGTCGCAATGAAGTAAATAGTCAAAGAAAAACAGATGATCCTCATGATTCTTAATGCGTTCATCGAAACAGATATTATGTCCTTTTATTATACTTGTTTTGTAAAGCTTTGCAAAAGGAATACCAGCAGAAAAAATATCATTGGATTTTACCCCCCCCCGTTAACCTTTTATAATATTTATTTTCAACTATATTTGTCATCATTCCACATACAGTTCCAGTATCTAGGCTATATCTTGCAGTATTTATGAAGCTAATATCACAATCTGCTCCAACAAGTAGATTCTCAATACAATTCTTTTCAAGAAAATCATCAGAGTCTACAAAAATAAGATAATCCGTTTGCACAGTTCTTATACCTAGATTTCGAGCAGAACTAACGCCTCCATTCTCTTTGTTCAATAGTAATATACGATTATCTCGTACTTCATAATTATGGCAAATGGTTTGACTATCATCAGTGCTACCATCATTAATCAGAATCAATGTCCATTGCTTATATGATTGCTTAATAATACTATCAATACATCTTTTTAAAGTGGACTCTGCATTATAAATAGGTATAATAATTGAAATAGATTTATCTTCCATATTTACGTTCTTAAAATTTTAATAATCAGATTAGTAACAGAGAATAATTCCCTAGTTAATGTAAAAATATGATTTACTTGAAAATCAGAACTTAACAAGCTAAATATTTACATTTTAGATATTTACTCCTCCTTTATTTTATGCTCGCCATAACCGTATCCATAGCCATAACGCTTACCATAGCCATAGTACTTGCCATATTTACCATAACCATAGTAATAGCCATACTTATTTTTTTGAAGATCAAGACCATTAATAACGGTACAGATATTGGGAAGCTTATTATCAGCAGCCAACTCATTAATCAAGGTAAACTCTGCTTTCCGAGTATAATCAGCACGACATACATAAACGGATAAGTCAGCTACACGCCCTACAAGCAAAGTATCAGTCACCATACCAACAGGGGCAGTATCCAAAATTACATAATCAAAGTTCTTTTTCAATATTTCAATCGCTTTATCTAAACCATCACGAGCCAGTAATTCCGTAGGATTAGGTGGTACTGTTCCACCAGGAAGAATATATAAATTCTTACTAACATCCGAAGGCTGAACGAAATCCATTAGATTCTTTTCAGGATTTGACAGATATTGAGTAATCCCCTGCTCTTTTCGAGGGATATTAAAGACTTTATTCAAACCGGGTTTACGAATATCAAGCCCTACAATTACTACCCTCTTTCCTAATAAAGATAGACTAATCGCAAGATTTGAAGAAATAAAAGACTTACCTTCACCACTAACTGTTGAAGTCACCAGAATTACTTTCTGACCATTTTCAAGTATAAACTGTAGATTAGTACGGACATTACGAAAAGTCTCACTCATTAAAGTATTCTGATTCTCAAACACTGCAATAGAGCCTGTTTTTTCATCAGTCAAAGGTACATCACCCACAATAGGTAGACTTGTTAATTTCTCAACATCACCACGCCCTTCTATTTTGAACTTAGTCAGACCAAGTAAGAAAATAACACCAACAGGCAATCCCACTCCTACCACTAAAGCAATCATATAAATCATTTTAGGCTTTGGAGAAACCGGTCCACCTTCAGCTACCGGTTCATCTATAATCTTAGCATTATTTGCGGTAGCTGCTAGAGTTATAGCGTTCTCTTCACGTTTCTGCAAAAGCATTAGATAAAGTCCTGCTTTGATTTCCTGCTGACGCGCAATACTTACATACTGACGTTCTTGGCCCGGAGCATCACTGATACGACGAGAAAAGCGACTAGCCTCACGATCCAGATCAGCCTTTACAATAAGTAAACCTTGCAAAGTACCATCAATAGCAGCTTGTACATTCGCTTTCATAGCACGAATACTCGTATCTAGATTTACAATCATCGGATTATTCTCCGTAGAAGTACGTAGCAAACGCTTACGTTCGAAAATTAATTCATTGTAACGATCTATCTGAGTAGTCAAACCATTATCAGACAAACCAATGTTAGCAGGTAATACTTCATATTCATTTGACGGGTTATTGATGTATTTAGTAAGATCACGAATCAAATTAATTTGAGTTCCATTTTCTACACGTTTCCTTTCATATTCTGCATTTCCTTCAACAGCTAATTGGGCATCACTACCGATATTAGTTAATCCGGCATTTCTTTTAAATGCTTCCAGCTTATCTTCTGTACTTCCAAGTTCTTCATCAATAATCTTAATACGCTCATTGATAAATTCCTTTGTTTTCTCCGCAACCTCATTCTTATCATTATTCGTATTACGGTTATACATCTCCATCAGTTTATTGATAAAATCCTGACCACGCTGTATATTTGTATTCATTAGTGAAACAACTGCAACAGACGTTGTTTTAGAGGTAGGTGCTATATTCAATACCCCCTGATATCCTTTTGCTACCACAAATGGCTGACTAACAATAGCACTGATATTCCGTATCGTATTTTGTCCTTCTACCCTCCCATTCGACAAGGAATCTCTCAAGGTAAACCCAAATGTACCCGCATCTGTAGGCAACACTGCTGGAAGTTTATCAAAATGTTTATTATAGTCATATACACCTACCCTTAGATTTACATCCAAACCACCTTCTGGTGCAAGTTTCATATTAACAAAAGCTACATCCGACAAATTATCGGCCTCCTGTGCCGTCAGATTTACGACTACTGGAGAAGTCTTATATAATTCCTTTTTAGGAAACTCATCCTCATCATAATAAGTAATATAAAGTTCGAGATTATTAATAACTTCTTTCAAGATTGTCTTGGAGCGTAGCACTTCTATCTCGTTATCGATACTCTGCGCAGAAGTAATCATTCCACCTAATCCCAAACTTTCAATATCAGCAGCATTTCCGCTCCCACTCTTTTTATCATCTTTTATCATGATGGAAGCAGAAACCTGATAAACAGGAGTCTGAAAATGTAAATACATCCAAGCACCAACCAAACAAGCTAAAACGGAAGCAACAAACCAAGGCCAATGAATAATATACTTAAAGAGAATTTCCTGATAATTTACTTTCTCTTCATCTAAATCACTCATATTATTGTTATACGAATTCTCTTTCATTACTAATCACTTATTTAATAAAATTACCAATATATTTGCTAGTGAAACCAGAATAGAGGTACTAGACAGCCATAATCCCGTATTGGTTCCTATATCCGAATTCTTAGCCTTAGTCTTATTAGGTGTCACATAAATTATATCATTCTGCTGTAACTGATAATAAGGAGACAGTACCGTTTCAGCCTTATTCAAATCCATAGTAATAATTTCCTGCTTGTTATCTTGCCCTGTCCGGATCAATTTCACATTATCACGCATGCCATAAATAGTCAAATCACCTGCCATGGCAAGCGCCTCCAGCAAATTAATCTTCTCGTTAGAGACTACAAAGCTGCCTGGCTTGGTGACCTCCCCTAATACCGAAATCCGATAATTTACAATACGTACAGTTACAAGCGGTGCTTCTTTCAAATAAACCTTCAACTTATCTACAATCAGGTTTTCTATTTCCAGCTTTGTCAATCCACCTACATGAATCTCACCCAACACTGGAAAGTTGATATTCCCCTGATTATCTACCAAATATTGCTGTAGAGCAGTTGACTCGATTCCTTGTCCCACTGTCTTTCCCTCCGTTCCACTAGCAGTACCCGAATTTGCCAGATTGAAAGGTGCAGCCAGTTCCGGAGTAGAACAAGACACGGCAATCGTCAACAAATCCTTGGGCATAACCTTCACACCTGTCTGATGAATACTCTGTTCTGTATCATTCACAAAAGCCGTATCCTGCAAATAAGGCACTTTCTTATATGATTGGCAGGATACCAGCAAAAAAGCAAGTAACGCACCCAAAGTCAATCGTTTCAATTTTCTCATAACCACCTACTCATGTAAATTACAACTATTGATTTAATTTTTATTCAAATTCCAATTCTGACCTAATACGCCTCTTTATCCCCACGGATTACGTTATACACAGTCTTATACATGATATACAGATCCAAAAGAAACGTCCAATGCTCGATATACCAGATGTCACGTTGCACACGTCCTTCCATCTGCCAAAGCTCTTTCGTTTCTCCACGGAAACCTGTCACCTGTGCCCAGCCTGTAATACCCGGTTTAACAAAATGACGAACCATATATTTATTTATCAAATGAGAATATTCTTCTGTGTGCTTCAACATGTGCGGACGGGGACCCACTAAAGACATATCCCCTTTCAGTACATTAATAAATTGAGGAAGTTCATCCACATTCGTCTTGCGAATCAGATCGCCTATTCGGGTTTTACGAGGATCATGTTCTGTAGCCTGAAGTGTATCACTTAGAGCATTCACCCGCATCGAACGGAACTTATAGCACCAGAATTCACGACCATCTTCACCGCTTCGTTTCTGTTTGAAAAGGACAGGTCCGGGAGAACTTATCTTTATTGCCAGCCCCACAATGATATATATAATCGGGAAAAGGGTACAAAGGAACAGTAGCGAGCAAATAATATCAAAGCCACGTTTCACAATACGATTTTCCAATAACTCAAGTGGCTCACGACGGATAGAAAGTACCGGAACATTACCCAGCATTTCAAAATACATTCTCCGTTTCAAATAGTTCCGGACATTGGGAACACTGAAAAAACGAATCAGATGGTTCTCACAATAGTTGATAATCGGCATAATTTCAGTACTACGGGCGGAAGGAAGACTGCAATAAAGCTGATCTACCTTTCCCGCATTACGGGTCAAATAATCAACAGCTTCGCACGGCTGTCCCAAATAAGCTATATTCATAGGATAGCGGTCTGATGGAAAATCTTCAAAATATCCTAGTACACGATATCCGGATGTCGGATCATCCGTCATGGAATGATAAAGTTCCTGCATATTTTCATGGCTACCCACCAGTACTACCTTTCGGACATTTTCCCCACTTTTACGATAAAGCTCCAGAATATAACGAAACGTCAGGCGATAAGAAATAATAACGATAATGAGAACTACATAAAATGCCCCCAGCTGACGCAGGTTAACACATTCAAAATGGAATATGTACGAAAGGCCCAGCACCATCAATACAAAAGGAATCATGTTCCGTGCCACCCGAAGCATTATTTGCTCCGGACGAACCACCGGACGATGAAGAATCACTCCAGAACGAATGTTGCAAACCAGATAACATAAAGTCATCAAAGCCATATTCTGGAAAAGAGGCATGGAAAACTCAAAAGGAGAACGGTTTCCCCAAAGAGAACCAAACACCCACAACAGTAAGTTCAGTAAGATGATGTCCCCTGAAAGGACAAAAGATTTTAGGACTTTATTAAAACGTTGGACTTCCTGCATTACTTTATTCTTGATTTAGATTTTCATCCATATCCTCATTTTTCTCCCTATACTCAATATAAAGTTCTCCCCATTCTACCATTTTGGCTCGAAACTCTTCTTTTGTGAGATTGTCATAGTAATAGGAAAAAAGACGGGTAAAATCACTTAGACGTAAATCTCCCCAGATGTCATCTTGTAATAAGTGGGTTTTCCCATGTGGATTTCTTTACGCATAGCCTCTATTGACAAGTGAGCACGTTCAAACTGCTCTGCGATAAAATGGCCCAGTACGGGATGATTAAATTTTTTCATGTTTATAATTTTATTAGTTGTTAAATACATTGTATTATATGTTAATTTTATGCATATCTGTTCAGACATGTCTGAACGATATATTTAAAAGCTATTTCTACCTTCGCACCGCGTTTTGAAAATTCAAGACGATAATCAAAAAATATAAATGTTATGACAAACGATTTCAGAATGTCTTATTTCATGCCTCCCATTGCTCCCATCAAAAATGAACTGGGGCGGATTGTTACTCCTGCAACACTTATTCCCTCCTGCGAAGTCTCCGTAGAACAAGTTTTTCAAATGATAACCTGCAACGAGAATCTCAAAATTCTGACCGAACAAGTACGCAATTCCGGAGATATACGGACAGCAAAAGCATCACTATTGCCATACGTGACTCCCTGTGGTACGTTCTCGCGTCGCAACAGCAAATGTTTCGTAGCTTCTTCACATCTGGTGGTGGTAGATATCGACCATCTCGACTCCTATCAGGAGGCAGTGGAAATGCGCAGTACATTGTTTAATGACCACCTTCTGCATCCTGTACTCACGTTTATCAGTCCCAGCGGACGGGGTGTAAAAGCATTCGTACCCTACGATCATTTACCCATGGCTAACGACACAAACAGTATCATCGAAAATATGAAGCTGGCAATGATGTTCACTGTGTTGCTCTATGGTACTGAAACACCTCCTCCATTCGGAGAAAAACGCAAAGGGGTAGACTTTTCCGGTAAGGACATTGTAAGGTCTTGTTTTCTTAGTCATGATCCGGGAGCGTTGTTTAGAAACAACAAATAATTAGATATTAAAAACTATAAATTAAAATTATGGACGAAATTGAATCGTTATGCCGCCTCTGTGAGGCGGTTGAAACTGCAGGAGCGGATATTGCCCCTACGTATGCTGAATATGTACAACTGGCGTTCGCCATCGCAACGGATTGCGGAGAAGCGGGACGCGAGTTTTTCCATCGGTTGTGCCGGGTGTCTGCCAAGTACGAACGGGAACATGCCGAACGGATATTCTCCAATGCACTTACTACCCGGCATGGAGATGTCCATCTGGGCACTGCATTCCATCTTGCTGAAAGGGCGGGTGTAACTCTCTGCAAAGAGGGAGTGATGAACCACCGGAAAAATGCAAAAAATGCAGGAAATGCACCGTCCCAAAATCTCACACACACGCATGTATATAATAAGGTGGACAATGAAGAACCGGACGAATCCGAAGAACTGCAGGACGGGAGTGACCCGAACCAGCCATTGCCCTCTTTCACCGAAGCGGACTGGCCGAAAATCCTGTTGCTCATCATGAGTTATGCCACCAGCCCCACACAACGCGATGTCATGCTGCTCGGAGCATTGACCGCCATAGGTGCCAGCATGGAGCGATATGTGAGATGTCCATACGCCGGCAAACTCCAGTCTCCTTGCCTGCAAAGTTTTATTGTAGCCCCTTCCGCCTCGGGTAAGGGAATTCTTTCGTTCATCCGGCTGCTTGTAGAGCCTATTCATGACGAGATCCGCCAAAAAGTAGCGGAAGAGGTCAAGGCCTACAAAAAAGAGAAAGCCGCCTATGATACTATGGGAAAGGAGCGCTGCAAAGTGGAAGCTCCTCAAATGCCCAAGAATAAAATGTTTCTCATCTCGGGCAATAACACCGGAACAGGTATTCTGCAAAATATCATGGATGCCAACGGCACAGGACTTATCTGCGAAACCGAAGCGGATACCATCTCCGCTGCTATCGGTTCTGAATACGGACACTGGAGCGATACACTCCGCAAAGCATTCGACCACGACCGCCTGTCGTACAACCGGCGCACCGACCAGGAATACCGGGAAGTAAAGAAAAGCTATCTCTCCCTCCTGCTTTCCGGCACGCCCGCACAAGTAAAACCACTCATTCCCTCGACAGAGAACGGTCTTTTCTCGCGCCAGCTGTTTTATTATATGCACGGTATATGGACATGGATCAACCAGTTTGAAAGTGGCGAAACCGATCTGGAAGCCATCTTCACAGACATAGGCCTGGAATGGAAAAAGCAACTGGACCTGATGAAAGCACACGGGCTTCATACGCTCCGGCTCACTGATGAGCAAAAGCAAGAGTTCAATGCCCTCTTTGCCGATCTGTTTTTCCGCTCGGGACTTGCCAACGATAACGAAATGAGCAGTTCCATAGCCCGACTGGCTGTCAATACATGCCGTATCATGGCAGAAATAGCTATGATTCGTGCATTGGAATGCGACCAGCCTTATCAGTTCAAGGGTTCTTCCACCCCTCTGCTGACTCCTGACAAGGAGATTGCCGCCGATAATATCAAAGACGGCATTATCACCCGTTGGGATGTGACAATCACCGCTGAAGATTTCCATGCGGTGCTGGAACTTGTAACTCCGCTCTATCGTCATGCCACACATATCTTATCTTTTCTTCCTTCCACAGAGGTCAAACATAGAGCCAATGCCGACCGGGATGCACTTTTTGAAATAATGGGCAACCAGTTCACCCGCGCACAGTTGTTGGAGCAGGCTGAAAAGATGAAAATCAAACCTAACACTGCTCTTAGCTGGCTGAACCGTCTGATAAAAAAAGGATTGCTTATCAATACAGACGATAAAGGCGTTTATACGCGTACGCATGTGTGCGTGTGTTAGGGAACCCTCGGAAAAAGTGCATTTTTTGCATTTATATAACAACAGGACGTTTCATGAATCCTAAAGCGGCGCTTTAGAAGTGGTAAAGCATAGCTTTACGATTGCTAAAGCGGTGCTTTACTTTTCCGCTCTTCTAAGGTTCTCCCAAGGCATCTACAATCACTCTCACCTCCAACGGGGTGAATGAGCGGCGCTTTGATTCGTAACCTAAGTCGTACAGGCGTTGCAGAAGTCCGGGACATAAAGAGATCCATTTCTTCATCTTTCGATATGCAGCAATGTCAGTTAGTTCCGGAGAATAAAGTTGAGCCAGTTCCATGCGACCGTAGGCGCGTATTTTGAATTCGTTCATGATGAATAAGTTTCTGATTTACAATTACAAAAATAACAAAACATATTCACATATCCTACGTTTTTCCATTGAATAACCGACCGTTACTGCGCATAATTGACAACAATCGCGTGCAACTGTAGACTATTGATTTCTGCGGGTTTCAGGGTTGTATCTTTGTATCGTCGAAAGGGAAAAGAATCCCCCGGACACAATGTTTAACCCTTTAATTTATTGTTTTATGATTCGTTACAAAATTTATCAAAACCAACAGCAAAAAGGCCTGAATGCAGGCAAGTGGTTCGCCCGTGCGGTAAGCGACGAGACGTTTGATTTGGCTAAGCTTGCCGAACACATGTCAAAACACAATTCACCGTATTCCGGTGGTGTCATCAAAGGTGTGCTTTCCGACATGGTAGACTGCATCAAGGAACTGCTGCTCGACGGCAAATGTGTGAAAATCGACGACCTTGCCATCTTTGGTGTGGGCATCCGCAGTAAGGCAGCTGATACGCTGGAAGATTTCTCATTGGAGAAAAACATCACTGGTATGCGTCTGAAAGCCCGTGCTACCGGTAATTTGTCAACCACCAACCTGAAACTCGACAGCCAGTTGAAACAGCAGGCCGAATATCAGAAACCAACAACTGCCGGAGGAGGTTCTGATTCGGGTGATACCCCTGATCCGAAACCGGATGGTGGCGGTGAAGCGCCTGATCCGGCTGCTTAATCCTAAATCCTTTATTTTTAATCTTTAAAAAAGTAACATCATGAGTAATTCATCTTCTCCCCGCTCCGTATGGAGCTTCATCATCAAAGTGATTATCACCGTTGCCACCGCTATCGGAGGTCTGATCGGAGTACAGAGCTGTATGTAGCCTTATGCGTACCATCACTCTGATTATCATTCATTGCAGTGCCACGCCGGAAGGAAAGTCCCTTTCGGCGGAGGCTTGCCGTCAAGATCATATCCTTCACCGGAGATTCCGTGACATCGGCTATCATTTCTACATCACCCGGGATGGAGAAATCTACCAAGGCCGTCCTCTGGAAAAGGTCGGGGCACACTGCCGTGACCATAACACCCATTCGATAGGTATTTGTTACGAAGGAGGGCTGGATATGGCGGGACGTCCCAAAGACACGCGTACATTGGCACAACGGGCTTCTTTGCTCGGTCTGCTCCGCGAATTGAGGAAAATATTTCCTAAGACGTTGATTGTAGGCCATCATGATTTGAATCCGATGAAGGAGTGTCCGTGTTTTAATTGTACGGAGGAGTACCGAGAATTAGATGGTATTATCTAAGTATATTGACCAGCAAACTGGCAATAGATACCAGAATGGAAAATCCCGAAACCCACATCGTCGTACTTGTTCCGATGTCTGCGCTCTGCGCTTTGGTTTTATTAGGAGTGACATACAGGATGTCATTCTGTTGCAACTGATAGTAAGGAGATAATAACAAATCCGCGTCGTTCAGATTGAGTGTAACAAACTGTTTATGCCCATTCCTGTCTTCGCGGATTAGTTTTACATTATCACGAACACCATAAATAGTCAAATCTCCTGCCATGGCAAGGGCCTCGAGCACATTGATCTGCTCATTCACTACCGGATAAACACCGGGAGAGGCCACTTCGCCCAAAACGGAAACTTTAAAACCGGACATACGGACTACTACCGTAGGTCTTTCTTTCACGTAAGATTTCAGTCTATCCGTTATCAGGTTTTCAGCTTCACGACTTGTTAAACCGTTCAAAGGAAGTTTACCTAAAACCGGATAATTGATATTTCCCTGATCGTCCAATAGAAACGTACTGCCTTGCGCATTGAAAGGCTGCGAAACAACCGGATCGGAAGTGGAAACAAGAATGGAAACTTCATCACCCGGTATCAGTCTTGCGTCCTGAACAGGCGCAACTTGCGTATTCGCCTGTTTCAAAATCTCCGCATCCTGCAAGTAAGGCACTTTCTTATAGGACTGGCAAGCCGAGAGAAAGAAGAAAAAGAATATCAGTGCAAAAGCACCGGATAATTTCGTATTCATGTAAATGGTGGATAAATGATGACGGGATTAGTTTTTCTCGCAGATAGCCTCGACATAACCAATAGGCATATTAACGCAAGCGCATCCCAGCATATTCAGCCGGACGGCAATCTTGCTTTTGCCATCGACATTGACCAGTTCACCAACCAGCCCGGTCAGAGGTCCTTTCACAACACGGACCTTCTCACCACGTGCCAAAGGAGAGCTGTTCATACAAATAGCTTCCTCGGAATAGTCGAGCATGAAACGGAAACGAGCCATCTGCTCATCTGGAATCACCGCCGGAGAGCTCTCACCACGCATCACCATATAACGGCTCACTGTAGAAAAACCCAGAACTTCTTTGCGTTCTTTCGGATTTACGTGCACAAACACCATCATTGGAAGAAGGACAGACTCAACTACCTTGCGCCGGTCACTCCACTGATGAATTTCTTGTTGGACAGGGACGAAATTCTCGATCCCCATTTTGTCTAAACGTTCGGCTACCTTCTTCTCGTGGTGCATACGAACCAGAGCAACATACCAGCGTTTAGAGTGTGCTACGCCTTCCCCTGTCCCATCGCTAGGCCCAGCACTAAGTGATTTTGGTTTTGTTAAAATCATGTTTTTTTACCCCATGTTATTCCGTTACTTCTTAGGTAACGGACAATACACACACAAGGCGCGCGTCTCTATAAAAATGGAAATCACATATAGGAATAGGGCACAAGAAAGGAACTGCCTAATACTCAACAGGAAAAATCCAGAGATTAGGCAATAAAAAGTTTAGAACATGAAAATAAAGTTATTTCATGTTCGGATAGTTTTTTTCCTATATTTCAGATAAAACGAAAAAAAGTGGAAGAATATTTGCTTACTATTTATGTTTTTGTCTATCTTTGCGTCAAATTTAAGTTCCGTTACCTAAGAAGTAACACACATACTTTAGTTCTGAATACTAATACTTTGCACTTTTCACCCTGCCTACACAACAGTTTTTAATGTAAGATAAATTCCCTTTATTTACCTCTGTACGTTCTTTAAGTCCAAAGCCTTTCAAATAGATTTGTGTGGTTTTTATAGATTTATGGCCCAATGATTCACTAATCATTTCAATAGGTACTCCCCGATACTTCGCTGTCGTTGCCCAAGAATGGCGAAGTGTATAGGAAGTGACTGGAGATTGCAAATGCAAGGCTCTTGCCAAGTCCTTCAAACAATTATTGAATTGGCGAAGAGCGGACTGATATTCCCGGTACCCTCTTTCATCCAGACGTTTTTGATCGCCGCTAAGGATGTCAAACAGATAATCCGGACAATCGGGTTGTGCATCTTCCCTATTGCGAAGCTGGTTAATCATTTCTCTGGCTGTATCAAGTACTTCCACACTCATCGGGGTTTTAGTTTTGATACGGTTGTATCGCAACACATTCTGTTCTAAAGCTGATTTCTCCAGGTGAGCCAGATCAGCGAACGACATTCCACAAAACTGGAACATCAGGGCAGCAATAGCCTGTGTACGACGCAAACGCTCCGACTTGGGGTCCTCATACAGAAGCTTATGCAATTCGACAGCAGGCAGGGCCTTCTTCTGGCGAACATCGACACCGGTATAAACATCATGAAACAGTCGCGGCACATAAGGCGCAATGCCCGCTTCTACTCCCCGGTTATAAATACTACGAAGCATACGCATATACGTAGAGATCGTGTTGGGTTTCAAGCCACACTCGTAAAGATACTGCCCGTAGCGTCGTAAACTTTCCCGGGTGACTTGTCTGAACGACACATTGAGCGTGCCGCAAAACTTGCTGAAAGAGAAGAGGGCATTCTTGTAGACATGCGCCGTAGAATAGCGTCCCTCCTTTCGCAAACGGCCGATGTAGAACTCTGCACATCGGCTAAATCCATTTTTGTTCCTCATTACATCACTAGTTATTTTATATATTATGCCATTTGGCAAGCGGCAAAAGAACGAATCTTTTTGTGTGTTCCAGATAAACTTTTTAATAAATATAGTTAAAGAGTTTTTTGCCGTTTTTATTCTATTAGTAATAAAAAAAGTCATCCGGCTTTGCCCATCATGAGGATGAAACAAAGTCGGATGACCTTCATTTTGTACGCTATTATCTTATACGTATGTTTCCAGCAATTTCACACTTCCTCCTTCGGGAGTGATAGTGACATCTTGCGTGGTAGCAGGCAACAGGATAGATTCTCCTGCACTAACAGTCAGTTCATTACCTTCATTGTCTCTCATTGTACATGATCCTTCCATACAGATAAAGATCACGAATGAATCGAGTTCGGAATAGTCACAACTGATTTCTTCAGTCATGTCATACAGAGAAGTCGTGAAGTAAGTGCAGGCAACCAGTTCTACCGGTTCGTCCTTCAACGGTTCGTATTTAGTACGATAGTCATCCAATACTTCGTAGTTGATGGCTTCACGGGCTAAATCGGTGTGAAGTTCGCGGGTTTTACCATTCGCATCTTTACGGTTGAAATCGTAGATACGATAAGTTATATCAGAAGTTTGCTGAATCTCGGCGATGAAAGAACCTGCCCCGATGCTGTGCACACGTCCGGCAGGAAGGAAGAATACATCACCCGGATGAATTTCATATTCCTGCAATACGTCGGTAATCGTATTGTTCAACACGCGTTCTTTATATTCTTTCGGGGTAATCTGTTCAGAGAATCCTGAACGCAATTTAGCTCCTTTGTCGGCATCTACCACATACCACATCTCGGTTTTTCCCATCGAATTGTGGCGTTTCTTCGCCAACTCATCTGTTGGGTGTACCTGGATTGACAAATCCTGTTTGGCGTCGATGAACTTAATGAGCAGTGGGAATTTATTGCCGAAACGGGCATAATTCGCTTCACCAACCAGTTCCTCACGATACTTTCTTACCATATCGGCCAAGGTTAAACCTTTATCCGGGCCATTAGCCACTACGGATTCATTGTTCTCAACACCGGAAATCTCCCAGCTTTCTCCTACTCCTTTCAAGTCTGAATTCAAATGCTTGAACGGAATAATTTTGTCGCCCCCCCAAAGCGTCTGCTTCAGAATAGGTTCGAATTTTAATGGATACATTTTTGTTTTTCTTGTTATAAACTTAGATTAAATTCGCTCGGATTGTTACAATCCGGGAACAAACATACAAAAAATAGTTCAGTTTTTAAGAAAAGGAGGATGAAAATTCATTTAAGAAATCATCTTTTGTCCTTGCATCCAAAGAAGATGAAGTAATAAAGCTAAACTTTCCTAAAGCACCTGTTATATTTAGTCGGAATAATTTGTGAGAAAGAAAGAATTTCCCTTTATTTGCAGGAAATTTTTAATAATACCAGACATGAATAACACATTCCCAACAGAAGGGAATCTATCAGGGCTCAGCCGGAAAGATTTCCAAAAGGATATAAATGATAAGAAAACTGATTTATTTATCCTCAAAAATACAAAGGGAATGGAAGTAGCTGTAACCAATTACGGATGCGCCATTCTTTCTATCATGGTACCGGACAAAAACGGTAAGTATGCTAATGTAATCCTCGGACACGACAGCATCGACCACGTCATCAACAGCCCGGAACCTTTCCTAAGCACTACTATCGGACGCTACGGCAACCGTATCGCGAAAGGAAAATTCACCTTGTTCGGCGAAGAACATGAACTCACGATTAACAACGGACCTAACTCTCTGCATGGTGGACCTACCGGTTTCCACGCCCGTGTTTGGGATGCTGTCCAGATTGATGAGAGCACAGTGCAATTCAACTATGTTTCTGCTGACGGTGAAGAGGGATTCCCCGGCAATCTGGAAGTGGAAATGACTTACCGCCTGGAAAATGAAGTAAATGCACTGACTATCGAATACCGCGCTACCACCGACAAAGCTACAGTCGTTAACTTGACTAACCACGGTTTCTTCAACCTCGCCGGTATTTCCAACCCTACTCCTACCGTTAACAACCACATCGTTACGATCAACGCTGATTTCTATACGCCTATCGACGAAGTTTCCATCCCTACCGGTGAAATTGCCAAAGTAGAGGGTACTCCGATGGATTTCCGTGCTCCACACACTGTAGGCGAACGTATCGACGACAAATTCCAGCAACTGATTTTCGGTGCAGGATATGACCACTGTTATGTACTGAACAAGATGGAAAGCGGTTCGCTCGACCTGGCTGCCACTTGCAAGGATCCGGAAAGCGGACGTATCATGGAAGTATATACCACCGAAGCGGGTGTACAACTCTATACGGGCAACTGGCTCAACGGATTTGAAGGTGCACACGGAGCTACATTCCCTGCCAGAAGCGCTATCTGCTTTGAAGCACAGTGTTTCCCGGATACTCCGAACAAACCGCATTTCCCATCGGCCACTTTGCTGCCGGGTGATGAATACCAACAGATCACTGTCTACAAATTTACGGTAGAAGAATAAGACTTGAAAAATAACTAACCTAATTTTATAAACTAACATTTTTTTTGAACCATGACACAAGAAAAAAAGAACGGTAATCTCGTCGCAATTATCACGATGTTCTTCATCTTTGCGATGATCTCTTTCGTAACAAACCTCGCTGCTCCATTCGGAACAATCTGGAGAAATGAATATGCGGGTTCGAACACTTTAGGTATGATGGGAAATATGATGAACTTCCTGGCTTACCTGTTTATGGGAATTCCTGCCGGTAACATGCTCGTTAAGATCGGTTACAAGAAGACTGCTTTGATTGCAATGGCAGTAGGTTTCCTCGGTTTGTTCACACAGTATCTTTCCAGCTTATTCGGAGCAGGTGCTGAAGTATTCGCATTCGGTGAGTATGTTATCAAATTAAACTTTGTAATCTATCTGCTTGGTGCATTTATCTGCGGTTTCTGCGTTTGTATGCTTAACACAGTGGTAAACCCGATGTTGAACCTTCTCGGTGGCGGTGGTAACAAAGGTAACCAGTTGATTCAGACTGGTGGAGCTCTTAATTCTTTGTCTGGTACATTGACTCCGCTTTTCGTAGGTGCTTTGATCGGTACTGTTACTTCAAGTACTGCTATGTCTGACGTTGCTCCTCTGCTCTTCGTTGCTATGGGTGTATTCGTTGCTGCATTTATCGTTATCTCATTTGTTGCTATTCCTGAACCACACCTTCAGAAAGGTGGAGTGAAGAAAGAAAAATTCTCTCACAGTCCATGGAGCTTCCGTCACACTTTACTGGGTGTAATCGGTATCTTTATTTATGTAGGTATTGAAATTGGTATCCCGGGTACACTGAACTTCTATCTTGCCGATTCAAGCGATAAAGGTGCCGGTATCATGATGAACGGTGCTGCTATCGGTGGTGCTATCGCTGCTATCTATTGGTTGCTGATGCTTGTGGGGCGTACTGCAAGTAGTGCTATCAGTGGTAAGGTTTCCAGCCGTGCACAGTTGATCGCTGTTTCTGCTACTGCTATCATTTTCGTATTGATCGCTATCTTCACTCCGAAAGATGTAACGGTTTCAATGCCGGGTTACACTGTAGGCGAAGGCTTTATGATGGCACAGGTTCCTGTAAGCGCCTTGTTCCTTGTACTTTGCGGTCTTTGTACTTCTGTAATGTGGGGTGGTATCTTCAACCTTGCAGTAGAAGGCTTAGGAAAATATACAGCACAGGCTTCCGGAATCTTTATGATGATGGTTGTTGGTGGTGGTGTATTGCCGTTGATCCAACAAAGCATCTCTGACTCTGTAGGTTATATGGCTAGCTACTGGTTGATTATCGCTGCTCTGGCTTACCTGTTGTTCTACGGTTTGGTAGGTTGCAAGAATGTAAATAAGGATATTCCTGTGGAATAATCACATAGAATAGAATAGAATTCAATTTATTCACCTTTAAAATATAAATATCATGGATACAGAATACGTAAGAAGTCGATTCATTAAACACTTTGACGGAACTACTGGATTTTTATATGCTTCTCCGGGCCGTATCAACCTGATCGGTGAACACACTGACTACAACGGTGGATTCGTTTTTCCGGGAGCGGTAGACAAAGGGATGATTGCTGAAATCAAACCTAACGGTACTGACAAAGTAAAGGCTTACTCTATCGACTTGAAGGATTATGTAGAATTTGGTTTGAATGAAGAAGATGCTCCACGCGCCAGCTGGGCAAGATATATTTTCGGTGTATGCCGTGAAATGATTAAACGTGGCGTTGATGTGAAGGGATTCAATACTGCTTTCGCAGGTGATGTGCCTCTGGGTGCAGGTATGTCTTCTTCTGCTGCTTTGGAAAGTACGTATGCTTTCGCACTGAACGAACTGTTTGGTGAAAACAAGATAGATAAGTTCGAATTGGCTAAAGTTGGCCAGGCTACAGAACATAACTATTGTGGTGTGAACTGCGGTATTATGGACCAGTTTGCTTCCGTATTCGGTAAAGCAGGTAGTTTGATCCGTCTGGATTGCCGTTCACTGGAGTATCAGTATTTCCCATTCCATCCGGAAGGTTATCGTCTGGTTCTGATGGATTCAGTGGTTAAGCACGAATTGGCTTCTTCTGCTTATAACAAGCGTCGCCAAAGCTGTGAAGCTGCTGTTGCCGCTATCCAGAAAAAACATCCGCACGTAGAATTCCTGCGCGACTGTACAATGGCTATGCTAGAAGAAGCGAAAGCTGATATCAGCGCTGAAGACTATATGCGTGCAGAATATGTAATCGAAGAAATCCAACGTGTACTCGATGTTTGCGAGGCATTGGAAAAGGATGATTACGAAACTGTAGGTAAGAAGATGTACGAAACTCATCACGGCATGAGCAAGTTGTACGAAGTAAGCTGCGAAGAACTCGACTTCCTGAATGACTGCGCTAAAGAGTACGGTGTAACCGGTTCACGCGTTATGGGTGGCGGCTTCGGTGGTTGTACTATCAACCTTGTTAAGGATGAGTTGTACGATAACTTCGTTGAAAAAACAAAAGCTGCTTTCAAAGCTAAATTCGGCAGAAGCCCGAAAGTGTATGACGTAGTAATCGGTGACGGTTCTCGTAGACTGGAATAAGAATTTATTCGTTATTAAATAATTAAGAAGGGCGGCTTCCGTGATGGGAGCCGCCCTTACTTTTTACAATTAACAAAAATCTAAAATCTATTAATCTAATAACATCTAATTAGTTCTACTTATTTCTTCGTAAATTTATATACTGCAAACGTAGTGGGTTCCAATTCGGTAGTAAACACATTGCCTTCAATAGATACCGGAGTTTCCTGCGGAACGATGGCAAAAGGTTGTTCAAGTGTATTATCCTTATCCAAATCAAGCGAACGAAGTTTGATACAACGACCATTAGACAGTACATCTTGTTTCTTCAATCCTTCAAAATTCAAGGAAATCGGTTGAGCTGTGGCGGAGGTATTGGCAACCTTTACAATCAGTTCATTCTTATCCTTATCGTAAACAGCACTGGCAAAGAGTCCGTTCTGTCCTTCGGCTCCCGTTACATTTTTCTTGTTCATGGTAAGGGGAAGTACATTTGTTCCTTTGTTTTGCGCATACAGTTGTTGTACATAATAGCTAGTGGTACGCACAGAGTTCAGGTTATCGAACCAAATCATATCAGGACGCCATTGCCATCCTTCCACATGAGCGAAAAGCGGAGCATAGGTAGCCATGTGAACGATGTCAGCATTACGTTCCAATCCGGTCATGAAAGCAGCTTCGAGCAAAGCAGCATGATAATGGTTCCATTTCTTTCCTTTTCCATGGCAGGCATATTCGCCGGCAAAGACTTTCGGACCTTTACGATCGTAGTTGTCATAGCGGGCACCTTGTGCCAGGAACCAACTTTCGGGACGATAGAAATGTTCGTCCACCAAATCGGCTTTCAGACGTTTCATTTCAGGCCACAAGTAATCAAATTCTTTTCCTTCGGAATTCGGACCGGAGCTACCTACTATTTTAATCTCCGGGTGAGCTTTACGAATGGCTTTGATAAACGGTTCGAGACGTTCGGGATATTCTTTTCCCCATTGTTCGTTACCGATACCGATAAACTTCAGGTTAAACGGAGCAGGATGTCCCATATCGGCACGTACCTTTCCCCATTTGGTATTCACGTCTCCATTAGCAAACTCAATCAGGTCGAGTGCATCCTGAATATAGTTATCCAAATCACAAACGGCTACGTGAGCTTTCGGATCATTATTCTGATATTGGCAGGAAAGTCCGCAATTCAGAATCGGCAGAGGTGCCGCACCCATTTCTTCAGACAGCAGGAAATATTCGTAGAATCCCAATCCATAGCTTTGATAATAATCAGGGAAGAATCGGTGAGTAAAAGTATACTGCCAACGATTTTCATTTAAGGGACGGTTCTCTACCGGGCCAACTGATTTTTTCCAGTCGTAACGAGTCTCCAGGTCGGTACCTTCTACAATGCAACCACCGGGAAAGCGGAAGACTCCAGGATGAATATCCGCCAATGCTTGTGCCAAATCTTTACGAAGACCATTTTCGTGTCCCTTCCAAGTATCAACCGGGAAAAGAGAGATATGCTCCAGATCTACTGTTCCTTTGGAAGTAAGAAAAATACGAAGTACGGATTTCGGATGAGTACTGCCGGGCTTCAAGATTATCTGGTATTTTTTCCAGTCCTTAGAATCAATCGTAAGATTCCCTGCAACAAGTGCCTGGCGTTCGCCCATTGATTGGGTATCTACAAGTTCGATCCTCAATGTTTCTTTCGTACTTCCTTGCGGCAAACGCGCCCAAACGGAGAAGCGATATTCCTCCCCCTTCTTGACACCGATACCGAAGAAACCTTCGTTATCCAATCCGGTATGCTTATGTGCATGTCCGGGGTTAGAAAGACGTACGTAATGTGGATTGCGTTCAAAAGGGCCATCATTCATTAAGGATACTTTTCCGTACGTTTTCCATCCCATCAGGTGTTGTGGAAATTCAAAGGAACGATTCTTCACCAGTTCGGCATAAAGTCCGCCGTCGGCAGCATAGTTGATGTCCTCAAAAAAGAGTCCGTACATAGTAGGTTGGATTTCTGCACCCAGCTTCTTCGTCTGTATCACCAACTCATTAGTTTGCGCATGAAGCGCAAGGTTAGTAGACAAGGCTAATACTGCCAATAAATTTGCGTATCTTCTCATGGTTCTCAATAAAAAATTATATATAGTTAAAATGCAAAGATAATCAGATTCTCTA
Source organism: Bacteroides sp. LFL-34 (assembly GCF_027257075.1). NCBI lineage: Bacteria > Pseudomonadati > Bacteroidota > Bacteroidia > Bacteroidales > Bacteroidaceae > Bacteroides > Bacteroides sp. LFL-34. The sequence goes on from NZ_JAPQKZ010000009.1 coordinate 138,600, forward strand.
TTTTCCCCGTACCCGATTTTATCATTAACAGGTGTATATCGGTCAAAAAGGATCAAATTCCATTCATTTGCACAATTTTCCATCCGTATCTGATATTTATAATACGAAACCAGATCAAAAAACACCTATTAACCCGCTCTATTATATGAAAAATAAACGGATGGAAAGCGTACATTTATATATATAATAAGGTGTATGGGAAATCATAAAATATACCGTTTATGCTGCATAACATACAAGAGTGTATTTGATACACCAAACAAAAGTGTTACTTTTACACCCAAAATAAGATAAATATCTCATTTACATTAAAAATAAAACCATGAAAAAACATTTTCTACTTGCAGGATTTGCCGCGCTGATGCTGGTTGCGTGCAATAACAAGCCGGCTTCCGAGCTGACCTTGTCCGGTCTTGACCCGGTAAAATTTCAAACAGAAGTGAACAATGCCAAAACAGCTCTTTACACCTTAAAGAACAAGGCAGGCATGGAAGTATGTATCACTAACTTCGGAGGACGTATCGTGTCTGTCATGGTACCCGACAAGAACGGTAAGATGCAAGATGTAGTTTTAGGCTTTGACAGCATTGCTGACTATATTAATGTACCCAGCGACTTCGGTGCTTCTATCGGACGCTATGCAAACCGTATCAACCAAGGACGTTTCGCATTGGACGGCGACACGATCCAACTGCCGCAAAACAATTTCGGCCACTGCCTGCACGGAGGCCCGAAAGGTTGGCAATACAAAGTTTATGAAGCTAATCTGATTGATCCGACAACGCTGGAACTGACACTTGTCTCACCGGACGGAGACGAAAACTTCCCGGGTAATGTGACAGCTAAAGTGACTTACAAACTGACTGAAGACAACGCTATCGACATCAAATATAGCGCAACTACCGATAAAAAGACGATCATCAATATGACCAACCACTCTTACTTCAACCTGGCTGGTGATCCGTCAAAAGCTTCAACCGACAATATATTGTATGTGAACGCAGACTATTATACTCCGGTAGACAGTACCTTTATGACTACAGGCGAAATCGCTCCGGTGAAAGACACTCCGATGGACTTCACCACTCCGAAAGCTGTAGGTAAAGAGATCGACAACTACGATTTCGTTCAACTGAAGAACGGAAAAGGATATGACCACAACTGGGTACTCAACACAAAGGGAGATCTTTCGCAAGTTGCCGCAAAACTCACTTCACCTGAAAGCGGTATTACTCTGGAAGTATATACCAACGAACCGGGTGTACAGGTTTACACAGGAAACTTCCTCGACGGAACCGTAACCGGAAAGAAAGGCATCGTTTACAACCAACGTGCTTCTGTGTGTCTGGAGACACAACATTATCCTGACAGCCCTAACAAGGCAGACTGGCCTTCTGTTGTATTGGAACCGGGACAAACTTATAATAGTGAATGTATTTTCAAATTCTCTGTAGAGAAATAATATTAACTCATAAATCATATTTATTGTGGAAGCATTAGATTGGCTAGTAATCGGAGTTTTTTTTCTGGCTCTGATCGGTATTATTGTTTGGGTAGTCAGACAAAAACAAAATGACTCGGCAGATTATTTCTTGGGCGGACGCGACGCAACATGGCTTGCGATCGGTGCCTCTATTTTCGCATCCAACATCGGTTCGGAACACTTGATCGGACTGGCAGGAGCCGGTGCATCCAGTGGTATGGCTATGGCACACTGGGAAATTCAGGGATGGATGATCTTGATTCTGGGATGGGTGTTTGTACCCTTCTACACACGAAGCATGGTATATACAATGCCGGAATTTCTGGAACGCCGCTATAATCCTCAATCACGTACCATCCTGTCGGTCATCTCTTTGGTGAGTTATGTGTTAACCAAAGTAGCTGTGACTGTATATGCCGGTGGTCTTGTATTCCAACAAGTATTCGGTATCAAAGAGCTTTGGGGAATTGATTTCTTCTGGATTGCAGCTATCGGTCTGGTAGTGTTAACTGCACTTTATACGATCTTCGGTGGTATGAAATCAGTTCTTTACACTTCTGTTCTTCAAACCCCTATCCTACTGCTAGGATCATTAATAATTCTGGTACTCGGCTTCAAAGAATTAGGTGGATGGGACGAAATGATGAGGGTCTGTGGGGCTGTTACCGTAAATAATTACGGTGATACAATGACTAACCTGATCCGTAGTAATGATGATGCAAACTTCCCTTGGTTGGGCGCTTTGATCGGTTCGGCTATTATCGGTTTCTGGTACTGGTGTACCGACCAGTTCATCGTTCAACGTGTACTTTCAGGTAAAAATGAAATGGAAGCTCGTCGTGGTACCATTTTCGGTGCTTATCTGAAATTGTTGCCTGTATTCCTTTTCTTGATTCCTGGTATGATCGCATTTGCATTACATCAAAAATATATCGGTGCCGGTGGCGAAGGTTTCTTGCCGATGCTGGCTAACGGAACAGCAAATGCCGATGCCGCTTTCCCGACATTAGTAGCCAAATTATTGCCTGCCGGTGTGAAAGGTCTGGTAGTATGTGGTATTCTTGCTGCCTTGATGAGTTCTCTTGCATCTCTGTTTAACTCATCAGCCATGCTGTTTACTATCGACTTCTACAAACGTTTCAGACCGGAAACTCCGGAGAAGAAACTGGTAGGTATCGGTCAGGTTGCAACGGTTGTAATCGTTATTTTAGGTATTCTCTGGATTCCTATCATGCGTAGTGTAGGCGATGTACTTTATACTTATTTGCAGGACGTTCAATCCGTACTAGCTCCTGGTATCGCTGCGGCTTTCTTACTGGGTATCTGTTGGAAACGTACTTCCGCCCAGGGTGGTATGTGGGGATTGATTGCTGGTATGGTAATCGGTTTAACTCGCCTCGGTGCAAAAGTATATTATAGCAATGCAGGTGAAGTAGCAGATTCTACATTCAAATATTTGTTCTATGATATGAACTGGTTATTCTTCTGTGGATGGATGTTCTTGTTCTGCATTATTGTAGTAATCGTGGTCAGCCTGGCAACCAAAGCTCCGACTGCAGAAAAGATTCAGGGATTAGTATTCGGTACAGCTACCAAAGAACAAAAAGCAGCTACACGTGCAAGCTGGAATCACTGGGATATTATTCATACTGTAATTATTCTGGCTATTACAGGTGCTTTCTACTGGTATTTCTGGTAAAAAATAAGCCCTTCCTTCAACCTTCTCTTTGGGAAAGGTTGAAGGAATATAAAAATAGTCTTGCCAACGGAAAGACTGGTTTATTATAACTAAAATCACAATCTAAATGGATAAAGATAATTCACAAGAGTCAATGATAAGCTCAAACTCCCTCTCTTTTGGAAAGAACCGGGGGGAGGCTTATTATAGCTCGAATCCCACCTTTTATGTCGGCATCGACTGCATCATCTTTGGTTTCAACGAAGGGGAAATCAGCTTGCTATTGTTAAAGAGAAACTTCGAGCCGGCAATGGGTGAATGGTCACTGATGGGAGGATTTGTGCAAAACAATGAAAGTGTGGATGATGCCGCCAAACGTGTATTGCATGAGCTTACCGGATTGGAAAACGTCTACATGGAACAGGTAGGAACTTTCGGAGCAATCGACCGCGATCCGGGTGAACGGGTTATCTCCGTGGCTTACTATGCATTGATTAACATCAATGAGTATGACCGGAAACTGGTTCAGAAGCACAATGCTTACTGGGTGAATATGAACGAACTTCCCCCGCTTATCTTCGACCATCCTGAAATGGTAGAAAAAGCACGGGAACTGATGAAACAGAAAGCATCCGTAGAACCTATCGGATTCAATCTGCTTCCGAAACTCTTTACATTATCCCAATTACAAAGTTTATATGAGGCCATTTACGGTGAAACAATGGATAAACGAAACTTCCGTAAAAGAGTGGCTGAAATGGATTATATAGAAAAGACTGATAAAATTGATAAACTGGGTTCCAAACGGGGCGCTGCCTTGTATAAGTTCAACGGCAAGGCTTACCGCAAAGACCCGAAATTTAAAATATAATCATTATGCTGGAAGAACTAAAAGAAAAAGTATTTCATGCCAATCTTGAATTGGTAAAGCATGGATTAGTCATCTTTACCTGGGGCAATGTCTCTGCTATCGACCGTGAAAGCGGATTGGTAGTAATCAAACCCAGTGGTGTAAGTTATGATGATATGAAGGCCGAAGATATGGTAGTAGTGGATTTGGATGGCAAGGTCGTTGAAGGACGACTGAAGCCATCCTCGGATACTCCTACTCACGTAGTACTTTACAAAGCATTTCCGGAGATTGGCGGAGTGGTACACACTCACTCTACTTATGCGACTGCCTGGGCACAGGCAGGATGCGACATTCCGAACATCGGAACAACTCATGCGGATTATTTCCATGACGCTATTCCCTGCACGGCAGATATGACGGAAGCGGAAGTGAAAGGCGCTTACGAGCTGGAAACCGGTAATGTGATAGTGAAACGTTTTGAAGGATTGAATCCTGTACATACACCGGGAGTGTTAGTAAAAAATCACGGTCCTTTCTCTTGGGGAAAAGATGCGCACGATGCTGTACACAACGCTGTGGTAATGGAACAGGTAGCCAAAATGGCAAGTATCGCTTATGCGGTAAACCCGAATTTAACAATGAACCCGTTGCTGGTAGAAAAACATTTCAGCCGCAAGCATGGTCCGAATGCTTATTATGGACAGTAACAATTAAAAAAACAAATATTAAAAATTAAAGCAATAACATTATGAATAACGTATTTGATCAATATGAAGTATGGTTCGTAACAGGAGCACAGCTTCTGTACGGAGGTGACGCAGTAATCGCAGTAGACGCACATTCTAATGAAATGGTAAACGGACTGAATGAATCCGGTAAACTCCCTGTCAAGGTGGTATACAAAGGTACTGCCAACTCTTCTAAAGAAGTGGAAACTGTATTCAAAGCAGCCAATAACGATGAAAAATGTATCGGTGTAATCACTTGGATGCATACTTTCTCTCCTGCTAAGATGTGGATTCATGGTCTGCAACAGTTGAAGAAACCATTGTTACACCTGCACACACAGTTCAACAAGGAAATTCCTTGGGATACAATGGACATGGACTTCATGAACCTGAACCAGTCAGCTCACGGTGACCGCGAATTCGGACATATCTGTACCCGTATGCGCATCCGTCGTAAAGTAGTGGTAGGTCACTGGAAAGAGGAAGACACTTTGCACAAGATCGCTGTCTGGATGCGTGTTTGTGCCGGTTGGGCAGACTCACAGGATATGCTGATTATCCGTTTCGGCGACCAGATGAACAATGTAGCTGTAACCGACGGTGATAAAGTGGAAGCTGAACAACGTATGGGTTACCATGTAGATTATTGTCCGGTAAGCGAATTGATGGAATACCACAAAGAAATCAAGAATGAAGATGTAGATGCATTGGTAGCTACCTACTTCAAAGAATACGACCACGATGCTTCTTTGGAAGACAAATCGACTGAAGCTTATCAGAAAGTATGGAATGCCGCTAAAGCAGAACTTGCCATGCGTGCTATCCTGAAAGCTAAAGGCGCTAAAGGATTTACGACCAACTTCGACGATTTGGGCGACATCGAATACAATGGTTTCGATCAGATCCCGGGGCTTGCTTCACAACGTCTGATGGCGGAAGGTTACGGATTCGGCGCTGAAGGTGACTGGAAATCGGCTGCTCTGTACCGTACAGTATGGGTAATGAATCAGGGACTTCCCAGAGGTTGTTCATTCCTGGAAGACTACACGCTGAACTTCGACGGTGCCAACAGCTCTATCCTGCAGTCACACATGTTAGAAATCTGCCCGCTTATCGCAGCCAACAAACCGCGCCTGGAAGTACACTTCCTCGGTATAGGTATCCGCAAGAGCCAGACTGCAAGATTGGTATTTACTTCAAAGACAGGCGCAGGATGCACTGCTACAGTAGTAGATATGGGTAACCGCTTCCGCCTGATTGTGAACGATGTGGAATGTATCGAACCGAAACCGCTGCCTAAGTTGCCGGTTGCTTCTGCTCTCTGGATTCCGATGCCTAACCTCGAAGTGGGTGCAGGTGCATGGATCCTGGCTGGTGGAACTCACCATTCTTGCTTCTCTTACGACCTGACAGCAGAATATTGGGAAGATTACGCTGAAATCGCAGGTATCGAAATGGTACATATCAACAAGGATACTACGATCAGCTGCTTCAAAAAAGAACTGCGCATGAACGAAGTGTATTACATGTTGAATAAAGCGCTTTGCTAAAAAGCCGATCTCTCAAGTTTCGCAAGAGCTTAATCCAATTATTAAGCACCTGCGAAACTTGATTTTTTCTATCATTATCGTTATACCTTAAAATATTGATTTCAACATGAAATTAGATGCAAAATCAACCATCGAAGCAGGCAAAGCCATTCTTGGTATAGAACTGGGGTCAACACGAATTAAAGCAGTTTTGATTGACCAAGAAAACAAGCCTATTGCTCAAGGTAGCCACACTTGGGAAAACCAGTTAGTTGACGGACTTTGGACTTATAATATTGAAGCTATCTGGTCGGGACTGCAAGATTGCTATGCTGACCTTCGCGCTAACGTAAAGAACTTATACGGCGTAGAGATTGAGACGCTGGCTGCTATCGGTGTCAGCGCCATGATGCATGGTTATATGCCGTTCAATAAAAAAGAAGAAATCCTCGTGCCTTTCCGCACCTGGAGAAATACGAATACAGGTCGGGCAGCAGCAGCCTTATCAGAACTGTTTGTCTACAACATTCCGCTGCGATGGAGCATTTCTCATTTGTACCAGGCTATCCTGGACAATGAAGCGCATGTGAATGACATTGATTTCCTGACTACTCTGGCAGGTTATGTGCATTGGCAGATAACTGGCGAAAAGGTATTGGGTATCGGTGACGCATCGGGTATGCTCCCTATCGATCCGACAACCCACAACTATTCAGCTGAAATGGTGGCTAAGTTCGATAAACTGATTGCTCCGAAAGAATATAGCTGGAAACTGGAAGATATTCTGCCTAAAGTATTGTCGGCAGGTGAAAATGCTGGTGTCCTCACTCCGGAAGGAAGTAAAAAGCTCGATGTATCGGGTCATTTGAAGGCAGGAATACCGGTTTGTCCGCCGGAAGGAGACGCAGGTACCGGAATGGTGGCAACCAATGCAGTCAAACAACGCACCGGAAATGTATCGGCAGGTACTTCTTCATTCTCTATGATCGTATTGGAGAAAGATTTGTCGAAGCCATACGAAATGATTGACATGGTGACCACTCCTGACGGAAGTCTGGTAGCCATGGTGCATTGCAACAACTGTACTTCTGATCTCAACGCGTGGGTCAACCTGTTCAAGGAATATCAGGAGCTTCTGGGCATACCTGTAAATATGGATGAAATCTATAGCAAACTTTACAATATTGCACTCACCGGTGATACCGATTGCGGAGGTTTGCTTTCATACAATTATATTTCAGGCGAACCTGTAACTGGATTTGCTGACGGAAGACCGTTGTTTGTACGTTCGGCAAATGACAAATTCAACCTGGCAAACTTTATGCGGACTCACCTATATGCTTCAGTAGGAGTACTCAAGATTGGCAACGATATCCTGTTCAACGAAGAAAAAATCAAAGTGGACAGAATTACTGGTCACGGAGGATTATTCAGAACCAAAGGAGTAGGTCAAAGAATACTTGCTGCAGCTATCAACTCGCCTATTTCTGTGATGGAAACAGCCGGCGAAGGTGGTGCCTGGGGTATTGCCCTGTTAGGTTCTTACCTCGTGAACAATGAAAAGAAACAATCTCTTGCCGATTTTCTGGATGAAAGCGTATTTGTCGGTGACGCGGGTATCGAGGTATCACCTACACCCGAAGATGTAGCCGGCTTCAATACATACATCGAAAACTATAAGGCAGGATTGCCTATCGAAGAGGCAGCAGTCAAATTTAAATAATTGACAGTCGGCAATCCATTGTTGTTCATCAGAGATTGCCGATAAATCGCTGTTTATCAAGAGTCAATTCTAACTAAGTACAAACATTAATTATCTCCACCCCTCTCCTCTTTTGGAGAGGGAGATGGGGAGACTATTATCATGAAAACCACCTCGTTCATACTTGCACTTGTGCTGTCCATCTCACTGGGCAAAGCTCAAAACGCCCCACAAGTGTCTTACTTCCCTTTACAGAATGTGAAACTATTGGATAGTCCGTTTCTGCAAGCTCAACAGACTGATTTACATTACATACTTGCATTAGACCCCGACCGTCTGCTCGCTCCTTTTCTCCGCGAAGCAGGGTTACAGCCTAAAGCCCCCAGCTACACCAATTGGGAAAATACCGGATTGGACGGACATATCGGCGGACATTATTTATCCGCACTTTCCATGATGTATGCCGCCACCGGAGATACCGCAGTCTATAATCGCCTCAACTACATGCTGAATGAGTTGAACCGGGCACAACAAACTGTCGGCACAGGATTCATCGGAGGAACTCCGGGAAGCCTTCAACTTTGGAAAGATATAAAAGCAGGAAAGATCCGTGCCGGAGGTTTCGACCTTAACGGCAAATGGGTGCCTCTATACAACATACATAAGACTTACGCCGGATTGCGGGATGCATATCTCTATGCAGGAAGCGACCTTGCACGCCAAATGCTTATCGCTTTTACAGATTGGATGATCGATATCACTTCCGGCTTGAGCGACGAACAAATGCAGGATATGCTTCGTAGCGAACATGGCGGATTAAACGAAACGTTCGCTGACGTGGCCGAAATCACAGGCGACAAGAAGTATCTGGAACTGGCACGCCGTTTCTCCCACAAGCTTATCTTAGACCCGCTTATCAAAGAGGAAGACAAATTGACGGGAATGCACGCCAACACACAGATTCCAAAAGTGATCGGCTACAAGCGAATAGCCGAAGTGTCACAAGACGACAAGACTTGGAATCATGCTGCAGAATGGGATCATGCCGCCCGTTTTTTCTGGAACACGGTAGTCAATCACCGTTCCGTCTGCATCGGAGGAAATAGCGTCCGCGAACATTTCCATCCGTCGGATAACTTCACGTCCATGCTGAACGACGTTCAAGGACCGGAGACCTGCAATACTTACAACATGCTCCGGCTTACTAAAATGCTTTATCAGAATTCTCACAATCCGAATCAAACAAACGAACCTGATCCAAACTACGTAAACTATTACGAACGTGCGCTTTACAATCATATCTTAGCGTCACAAGAGCCGGATAAAGGTGGATTTGTCTACTTCACTCCTATGCGTCCAGGACACTATCGTGTATACTCACAACCGGAAACATCCATGTGGTGCTGTGTAGGTTCAGGCTTGGAGAATCATACCAAATACGGTGAATTTATCTATGCGTATCGGAAAGACACACTTTATGTCAATCTCTTCATTCCTTCACAACTGACCTGGAAAGAGCAAGGCATTATTTTGACACAGGAAACCCGTTTCCCTGATGACGACAAGGTAACTTTGCGAATAGATGAAGCGCCTAAGAAAAAACGTACTTTAATGATACGTATTCCGGAATGGGCGAACCAATCCAAAGGATATAGCGTCAGCATCAATGGAAAAAGAAAAATGTTCGTTATGGCAAAAGGTAACCAGTATCTTCCTCTCTCCCGCAAATGGAAAAAAGGGGATGTCATTACTTTCCACTTGCCTATGAAAGTCAGCGTGGAACAGATTCCCGACAAGAAAGATTATTATGCTTTCTTATATGGTCCAATCGTTCTTGCAGCTTCCACAGGCACTGAATATCTTGATGGTTTATATGCCGATGACAGTCGTGGCGGCCATATCGCTCATGGCAAACAAATTCCTTTACAAGAAGTTCCGATGCTGATAGGAAATCCTGATTCAATCTGCAAATCTCTTCAGAAAGAACAGAATAGCCGGATTACTTTCAGCTATAACGGAGAGGTGTATCCTGCACAAGGCAAAGCATTGAAACTCGTTCCGTTCTTCCGCCTGCATAATTCCCGTTATGCCGTTTATTTCCGGCAGGCAAGCGAAGAGCAGTTTAAAGCGATTCAGGAAGAGATGGCAACGGCTGAACGAAAAGCAACAGAATTGGCTAATCAAACCATTGACCTTATCTTCCCTGGCGAACAGCAGCCGGAGTCTGACCATGGCATCCAGTATGAACAGGCAGAAACAGGGACGAATAAAGACCGGCATTTCCGACGTGCCAAAGGTTGGTTCGGCTATCAGCTGAAAGTGAAAGAGGAAGCAAGCCGCATACTGATTACAATACGGAAAGATGACCGCAATAAAGTGGCTATTCTTTTGAATAACGAAAAGTTGGCTATTCATCCGACTATCAGTGAAGCAGATAAAGACGGTTTCATTACTCTTTCTTATGTTCTGCCTCAAAAACTGAATACGGGTAGTTGTCCGATACGTTTTATCCCTGACGGGACGGAATGGACCTCTGCCGTTTATGAAGTTCGTTTACTAAAATAATCATTAAACAAATACCATTTATGAAAGCAAAACTATTAGTCAGCACGGCTTTTCTGGCAGCATCTGTATCTCTTTCTGCACAAAAGAGTGCTACCATAACCGTACATGCCGACCAAGGCAAAGAAATCATACCGAAGGAAATTTACGGCCAGTTTGCCGAACACCTGGGTTCATGTATCTACGGCGGTCTTTGGGTAGGCGAAAACTCGGATATTCCCAATATTAAGGGATACCGCACAGATGTATTCAATGCACTGAAAGACTTGTCCGTTCCCGTCCTTCGCTGGCCGGGCGGATGCTTTGCCGATGAATACCACTGGATGGACGGCATTGGTCCGAAAGAGAACCGTCCGAAGATGGTGAACAACAACTGGGGCGGAACCATTGAAGATAACAGTTTCGGAACACACGAGTTTTTGAATCTTTGCGAAATGCTGGGTTGCGAACCATACGTGAGTGGAAATGTAGGTAGCGGTACCGTAGAAGAACTCGCCAAATGGGTGGAATACATGACCTCCGACGGGGACTCTCCCATGGCCAATCTTCGTCGTAAGAATGGTCGTGACAAAGCATGGAAACTCAAATATCTGGGAGTAGGAAATGAAAGCTGGGGCTGTGGTGGCAGCATGCGTCCGGAATATTATGCGGACTTATACCGTCGTTATTCTACTTATTGCCGTAACTATGACGGCAACCGTCTGTTCAAAATTGCCAGTGGTGCAAGTGACTATGATTACAAATGGACAGATGTATTGATGAATCGTGTAGGACACCGGATGGACGGTCTTTCTCTGCACTATTATACCGTAACCGGATGGAGTGGCAGCAAAGGATCAGCCACTCAATTCAACAAGGATGATTATTACTGGACGATGGGCAAATGTCTGGAAGTGGAAGATGTACTCAAGAAACATTGTACCATCATGGACAAATATGACAAGGACAAGAAAATCGCCCTCTTACTGGACGAATGGGGAACCTGGTGGGATGAAGAACCGGGAACCATCAAAGGACATCTGTATCAGCAAAACACGTTGCGTGATGCTTTCGTGGCTTCTTTAAGTCTTGATGTATTCCACAAATATACAGACCGCTTGAAGATGGCAAATATCGCACAGATTGTCAACGTACTTCAATCGATGATTCTGACAAAAGACAAAGAAATGGTGCTCACTCCTACTTATTATGTCTTCAAGATGTATAAAGTACATCAGGATGCCACTTATCTTCCTATCGACCTGACTTGCGAAAAGATAAGTGTACGTGATAACCGCACTGTACCGATGGTGAGCGCCACAGCTTCCAAAAATAAAGATGGGGTGATCCATATTTCTCTTTCCAATGTAGATGCTGATGAAGCACAGGAAATCACCATCAATCTGGGTGATACGAAAGCCAAAAAAGCAGTCGGAGAGATTCTGACCTCTGCAAAACTGACCGATTACAATTCTTTTGAAAACCCTAATATTGTAAAACCGGCACCTTTCAAAGAGGTAAAAATCAATAAAGGTACAATGAAGGTAAAACTTCCTGCTAAGTCCATTGTTACTTTAGAGTTACAGTAATTTTAGGGCAATTACTTATTGTATCACAAACAAGAAGACCGTAAAATTGTCGATAAAAAAGATAGCTCTTTGGGATTGTTAAATCCACATAAAGAGTTATCTTTGCGAACAATCTGATAGAAATCAATTAAATTTTAATGATATGAACGATAACAAACTTATGAATCGTGCAGCGGATAACATCCGTATTCTTGCTGCTTCAATGGTTGAGAAAGCCAATTCCGGTCACCCGGGTGGCGCCATGGGTGGTGCTGATTTTGTAAATGTACTCTTCTCTGAGTTTCTAGTATACGATCCTGAAAATCCCCGTTGGGAAGGACGTGACCGCTTCTTCCTCGACCCGGGCCACATGTCTCCGATGCTTTATTCTACGTTGGCATTGACAGGAAAATTCACGCTGGACGAGCTGAAAGAATTCCGTCAATGGGGAAGCCCTACTCCGGGACACCCTGAAGTGGACATCATGCGTGGTATCGAAAATACTTCCGGTCCGCTGGGACAAGGACATACTTTTGCAGTAGGTGCTGCTATCGCTGCCAAATTCTTGAAAGCCCGTTTCGACGAGGTGATGAATCAGACCATTTACGCTTACATCTCTGACGGTGGTATTCAGGAAGAAATCTCTCAAGGTTCCGGACGTATTGCCGGTGCACTGGGATTGGACAATCTGATTATGTTCTATGACTCCAACGATATTCAGCTTTCTACAGAAACGAAAGACGTAACCGTTGAAGATACTGCCATGAAATATGAAGCATGGGGATGGAACGTACTTAGTATCAACGGTAATGATCCTGACGAAATCCGTGCAGCAATCAAAGAAGCACAGGCTGAAAAAGAACGCCCGACGCTGATTATCGGTAAAACCGTAATGGGTAAAGGTGCACGCAAGGCAGACGGCAGCAGCTATGAAGCTAACTGCGCTACACACGGTGCTCCTCTCGGCGGCGACGCTTATGTAAATACAATCAAGAATCTAGGTGGTGATCCTACTAACCCGTTCGTTATATTCCCGGAAGTAGCCGAACTGTATGCAAAAAGAGCAGAAGAACTGAAAAAGATCGTTGCTGAAAAGTATGCAAAGAAAGCTGCATGGGCGAAAGCAAACCCGGAACTGGCAGCAAAACTGGAACTCTTCTTCTCGGGCAAAGCTCCGAAAGTGGACTGGGCTGCTATCGAACAGAAAGCAGGTAGCGCTACTCGTGCTGCATCTGCAACCGTATTGGGCGCACTTGCTACACAGGTAGAAAACATGATCGTTGCTTCGGCCGACCTTTCTAACTCTGACAAGACTGACGGTTTCCTGAAAAAGACTCATTCTTTCAAGAAAGGTGATTTCAGCGGAGCATTCTTCCAGGCAGGTGTATCTGAATTGTCAATGGCTTGTATCTGTATCGGTATGTCTCTCCATGGTGGTGTAATCGCTGCTTGCGGTACATTCTTCGTATTCTCCGATTACATGAAACCTGCCGTACGTATGGCTGCTTTGATGGAACAACCGGTGAAATTCATCTGGACACACGACGCATTCCGCGTAGGTGAAGACGGTCCTACTCACGAACCGGTAGAACAGGAAGCTCAAATCCGCCTGATGGAAAAACTGAAAAACCATAAGGGACACAACTCTATGTTGGTACTTCGTCCGGCTGATGCAGAAGAGACAACCATTGCTTGGAAACTTGCTATGGAAAATATGTCTACTCCTACAGGATTAATCTTCTCTCGTCAGAATATTGCCAATTTACCGGCAGGAACAGATTACGAACAAGCAGCCAAGGGTGCTTATATCGTAGCAGGTTCCGACGAAAATCCGGATGTTATCCTGGTGGCTTCAGGTTCTGAAGTAGCTACATTGGTAGCCGGCACAGAGTTACTTCGCAAAGATGGCGTGAAGGTACGCATTGTATCTGCTCCTTCTGAAGGTCTGTTCCGCAACCAACCGAAAGAATATCAGGAAGCTATTCTTCCGGCAGATGCGAAGATTTTCGGTATGACTGCCGGTCTGCCTGTCACTCTTCAAGGTCTGGTAGGTTGCCACGGTAAAGTTTGGGGATTGGAATCTTTCGGTTTCTCTGCTCCTTACACTGTGTTGGATGAAAAACTTGGATTTACTGCCGAGAACGTATATAACCAGGTAAAAGCAATGCTCTAATGAAAACAATCGGATTAGCATGCGACCATGCCGGTTTTGAACTGAAAGAATATGTTCGCGGCTGGCTGGAAGTAAAAGGCTGGGCTTACAAGGATTTCGGAACTAACTCTACCGCTAGCGTAGACTATCCGGATTATGCTCATCCGCTGGCTCTTGCAGTGGAATCGGGAGAATGTTATCCCGGTATCGCTATCTGCGGCAGTGGAAACGGAATCAATATGACGCTGAACAAGCACCAGGGAATTCGTGCTGCTCTCTGTTGGAATGCAGAAATTGCGCACCTGGCCCGTCAGCACAATGACGCTAATGTACTGGTTATGCCGGGACGCTTCATCAGCACTGAAGAAGCGGATATGATTTTGACAGAGTTCTTCTCTACCAAATTTGACGGTGGCCGTCATCAGAATCGTATTGATAAGATTCCGGTAAAATAAAGCCTGAAGATAAATCAAATAGGTGTAAAGCTGCTCTTCTTTCTGAAGGGCAGCTTTTTTTATACCGGTATCAGATTTTATCATATACGAGATTACAAAAGAGGGGTAACTTCGTCTTTATTACAAGACGAAGTTAAAAACTAAAATTATGGGTAAACTGAATATGAAAGAATGGATCAGCCAAACGATCCAAGGTAAGGAAACGATTGCAATTCCGATCATGACACATCCGGGTATCGAATTTATCGGGAAAACGGTGCATGATGCGGTAACAAACGGACAGGTTCATTATGAGGCTATCAAAGCTCTTTGTGACAAGTATCCGGCTGCGGCAGCAACCGTTATCATGGATCTGACGGTAGAAGCGGAAGCTTTCGGGGCAGAGATTATCTTTCCGAAAAATGAGGTGCCCAGTGTGTCCGGCCGTTTACTGGCGGATGAAGCTGCTATTGAAAAGCTGGAAGTTCCGGCGTTGAATAAAGGAAGAATCCCGGAATATCTTAAAGCAAATATGCTGACAGCCAGAAATATTACAGACCGCCCGGTTTTTGCCGGTTGCATCGGTCCTTATTCGCTGGCCGGACGTTTGTATGATATGTCGGAAATCATGATGCTGATTTATATTAATCCCGATGCAGCCAATACGTTGTTAAGAAAATGCAGTGATTTCATCACCCGCTATTGTATGGCATTGAAAGCAACCGGTGTGAACGGTGTAATCATGGCTGAACCTGCTGCGGGATTGTTATCCAACGAAGATTGCCTGCAATATTCTTCTTTATTTGTGAAAGAAATAGTAGAGAAGGTACAGGATGATCACTTTGCCGTAGTACTTCATAATTGCGGAAACACAGGGAATTGCACGCAAGCGATGGTTTATACCGGTGCAGCCGCTTACCACTTCGGGAATAAAATTAAGATGGAGGAAGCGTTGAAAGAGGTTCCGACCGATGCACTGGCAATGGGAAATCTGGACCCGGTGAGTCTTTTCAAGATGGCAGGCCCGGAAACTATGAAAGAAGCGACTTTGCAACTATTAGAAGCTACTCGTGCATATCCCAACTTCGTATTGTCAAGTGGTTGTGATATTCCACCCCTCACACCTTCAGCAAATATAGACGCATTTTATGCCGCATTGGAAGAATTCAATAATGTTTGAACAGGAACTCACTTATCAGAAACTACAGATCCCATCACTCGAAATTTACGAGGCGATGGGATATAAAGATTCTATGCCGGATGGAATGGTTATAGAGGAAATAAATACTTTACTGGACCGTACCACTCCCCTTCTTCGTCCCCGTTTTTTCTTTTTCATCGCCGATGGACTGCTCGACACCGAAAAAGCAACATTGACAGTAAAAGATACGGTTCTCTCAATCGGTAAAACCATTACCCGCCAATTACGGGGTTCGGAAGCTTTTGCCTTTTTTACCGCAACTGCCGGAGTTGAATTTGAGGAGTTCCAACATCTCCTCCAGCAAGAGGATGACATGGTGAAAATATATATAGCAGATTCATTGGGGAGCATCATTGCAGAAAAGGCTGCTGATTGCATGGAAGAGGAGTTGGCTGTATTTATCGAAAAAAGAGGTTGGAAACACACTAATAGGTACAGCCCCGGTTATTGCGGATGGCACGTATCGGAACAACAAAAACTATTCTCCTTATTTCCGGTTGCTTCGCCTTGTGGTATTCAGTTGACTGATTCCAGTCTGATGATTCCCATCAAATCTGTAAGTGGTATTATTGGAGTGGGTTCTCATGTCCGTAAGCTGGAATATACTTGCGGGCTGTGTACGTACGAAAATTGTTTTCGCAGAAAATAGTTTCACCACAGAGGACGCAGAGGACACAGAGTCTTTTATTATTAGATAATAATCTCTGTGTCCTCTGCGTCCTCTGTGGTGAATAAAAACTAGTGGCCATTGAAGAAGATGTAAAGCCCGATCATAGTCACAATAAGTAATCCCCATAGGATAAGAACAATTCGTGCAGGTTTGTCCTCTATCTTTTCCATATTCAAGATGCCCAATTGCGGAGACTTATCCCACAGGCTGACTACTATCATGCCTATTCCGATGATAACGAATAAGTAGAAGGAAAGCAGCATAAAATGAGGCCACGCATTATATTGTTCGGCCGGAAATACCCATAAATACAAAATTCCCACTCCGATACTGAACACAGTTCCCAATGTCAGAGCCATATTAGCTGCCAGAGTAGTGGTGCGTTTCCAGAACACGCCAAAGAGAAATACAGCTGCCATCGGAGGAGCTATAAATCCCAGTACAGACTGGAAAACATTAAATAGATTCAGTCCCTTGATGCTGTCGATCGCTATGGTTATTATCACAGAGATTAGTGCACCGACTACCGTAACCACTTGTCCCACTCTGATAATCTCTTTCTGCTTGGCCTGCGGTCGGATTTTCTTCACATAGATATCCATCGTGAATACCGTACTTAATGCATTCAACGCAGAGCCGACAGTACTTACCAATGCTGCTGTCAATACAGCCAATACCAAGCCGACCATTCCTGTCGGGAACAAATGAGTCACCATTGTCATGTAAGCCTCATCGGGATTCTCCAATTGTGGGAATAAAGCGAGGCAGATAATGCCGGGAAGAATGTAAAAAGGTACATCTAATATTTTCAACCATCCGGTAAAGTTGGTTCCCATCTGTCCTTCTTTGAGATTCCTGGCAGCAAGAACCGGTTGCACCATCGACTGATCCGTACACCAAAACCAAACTCCCATAATAGGATAACCCAGGATAATAGGTAGCCAAGGAAAAGCCGGGTCATCATTTGGATGGAAAAGATTCCAGTAATCCGCCGGAACGGCGTCCACCAGTGCTCCTACACCGCCCACTTTATAGATTCCCATGATAGCCAGTGTGGCTGATACTACAATCAACAGTATCATTTGATATACATTCGTGTAGGCCACAGCTTTCAGTCCGCCGAGCATCGTGAAGAAAGCGGAGATGACAAGTAACAGCAATGCCGATTGCCACATAGGAATATCGAAGACCTGACGGATCAGAACTCCACCGGCAAATAAAGTCAATGCAAGCCATGAAATAAGAATGGTAATAATGGTATACCAGGCAAGGATGTTACGGGTAGATTGTCCGAAACGTTTTCCCATAAATTCGGGCAATGTCGTGATGCGACTACCCAAATATCGGGGAGCAAAGACAAAAGCAAGCAGACATATAAAGACAAATGCATACCAGGCATAATTCCCCGAAACAATACCGGTAGTAAATCCGGCACTTGCGGAAGCTATCAACATGGAAGGTCCGACATTTGTCCCCCACATGGAGAAGCCGATATGATACCATCTCAACGAATTCTCCGCAAGGAAAAGACTACTCCCCTTTTTTCGTTTTGAACTTGCCCATATACCAATAGCTATCAAAATAAGGAAGTAGGCAATCAGAATACTCCAATCTAATGTCTCTAAGAATTTCACATGCATAATTCAAGTATTAAATAAGTAACGTAAGTTTAAATCTAATTTTCTTTCAGGCAAGGATTACATGGATTTCACGGTTTTAATAGGCTATGTAATTAAGAGCCGTGTTGATCCGTGTAATCCGTGCCTTTTTATTCTATTTTTTATTTCCAATCAGTTCTTTGGCAACTGCCACGGCTGTATTCGCATTATCACTATATCCGTCCGCACCGATTTCGTCAGCAAACCCCTGACTGACGGGTGCTCCGCCAATCATCACTTTCACTTGATTACGAATACCGGCCTCTTCCAATGCCTGGATAACCTCTTTCATATACGTCATGGTAGTAGTCAGCAATGCGCTCATGCACAAGATGTCAGCATGGTTTTCCTTCACAGCTTCCACAAACTTGTCACAAGTCACATCAATACCAATATTTATGACTTCAAAGCCGCACCCCTCCAGCATGGAAGCCACCAGGTTTTTACCAATATCATGGAGATCTCCTTTCACTGTACCGATGACAATCTTACCGATTGTAGTGGAAGCACTTTCTGCCAATAAAGGTTTCAGTAGTTCCAAAGCCCCTTTCATGGCACGTCCTGCCATCAACAGTTGGGGAACAAAAGCCTTTCCATCCTGGAAACGTTGTCCCACTTCGCCCATTGCTTTAATCATATAATTATTGATAATCATTTGGGGAGCTACTCCTTCCGCAATAGCTTGCCGGGTGATTTCAACCGCAGGTTCCAGTTTCCCGGCAACAATGGCTTCATACAGAGGTTTCAGTTTATCCTCTTCCCGATGTTGTTCTTCCCGTATACAAATACGTTCCTGTTCGGTAGCTGCCAAGTCGGCATCCTGTTGATGTTCATTGGTATTTACAGCGGTAGAAGAACCGGTATATTCTTCGACAATCCGCATGGCCTGTTCCACTTCCTTTTCGTTATGGAAATCCATTTCCAAATGTACACCGTCCGCGCCGATATGATCCAATAGGGGTTTTAGTTCGTCTAATGTCACCCAGCAAGCCATCACGCTCTTTCCTCCTGCCAGAATCTTCTTATACAGATCGTACCATTTGGGAGATCCTCCCTGTGGTTCGCCCACTCCGGGGGTCCATTGAATCGCATTCAATTCTTCAATTTCAAGCAAAGCAGGCAGGTGATGCATGGCTCCCACTCCATCCAGATGATAAAGAGTATAATCAATCTTCTGACATTGTTCACGAATAAAAGGTTGCACAAACCGGCGATAATCATCCTGACTAATCATGGTCGAAATATCACTTTGCAGTTTACTCATCTTTCCGGGAGCCCAGGACGAGAAATAACAGAAAGCCATCTCGTCGCCTTCACGGATGATGTCGTATAGTTCATCAAATACTTTGAAGTAGATGTCGTTGATTTGCTGCATCTGCTGTTCCAGGATTTCGGGCTGCATCACTGTGTCCAATAATACCCTATCCGTTCCTTTCAGTGCGGCCAGGACATCCAATCCTTCCATCAGGTCGGGCATACCGACAAAGTAGTGTCCGTTGGCTTTCGCTTTACAGGCTTTCAGGAGTTCTTTATGAAGAATCCAGTTCGGGTGTTCGGGGTTAAAGACTATTTCATCGGTGAAATCCGGGTTGGGATGAATCCAAATGGTGTCTTCCCCGCCTTCAAACACTCCGCCTAAAATGGCGGCTAGAGAACCGGGACCCAGTTGGGTATTCGCAACCGGAAGAATATCCGCTTTCAGACTGCTGTGCGCTACGTACCAGTCCAGATATTCAGCTCTCCATTGAGGGTCGAACCATTTTTGCGACAAATCTTTTGCCGGCGCAGGAGGTACTATCTCTGCATGTGGTTGCACTCCTTCCTGGAAGTGTTCCCACATATTGAGAATGATTCCTTTATGGTTCCACCAATTTATATAACGTTGTTTTGTTTCTTCTAAATTACTCTTCCATGTTTTCATACTATACTAAATTAATTAATTTTCTACCACAATCTATCATAGTCCACCACAGATTACACAGATTAACACAGATATGATTTATCTCCCCTTATCATCTGTGTCAATCTGTGTAATCTGTGGTGAACTATTCCAAAATCCTTTATAATCATTATCTATGCGTAAAGCTATGCTCTTGCTTAAATCCATTTCATCCGTACAGTCCACGTCTTCCGGATAGATGGGGATCATGGCATTTGCACGCACATATACGGGCATTTCTTCCAACGGAACATACACGTCTCTCAACCAGCATGCTCCTTCCAAACGTTCTCCCGTAAAGAAGTTCACCCATTTTCCTTCGGGAAGATAGATATCCCGAAGGTTTTCGCTGTTCATCACCGGAGCTACCAGGAAATCATTGCCGAAATAGTATTCATCATCTATATGCCAACAAAGTTTATCTTCCGGATGATGCAGAATGAGTGCCTGCAAGAGCGGATAGCCGCTTTCTATGGCTAGTTTACTTTGTTCTACGATGTATGGAATGAGCGAATAACGCAATTTCCACCACTTTTTCACCAACGGAGCTATGGCCGGATAGTGCCAGGGTTCACGCTTATTGGTTCCGTGATAACGGATATGCGATGTGAATACGCCAAATTGGGTCCAACGCATGTACACATCATCTGCTACTACCGAGTTCATAAAATTGGGCAATGTATGGAAGCCGGGAACATCATGGCTCCAAAAAGCAAATCCCGACAGGCCGAAATGTAGACCGCCTTTCAGAGAACCTGCCATTCCATCCCAGGAACTACAGGAATCGCCTCCCCAATGCAAAGGATAACGCTGGCATCCCGCCCATGCGGAACGTGCCCAGACTATGCCGTCACCTGTCACTTCTTTCGTAATTTCGTAAGCGGCCTTTTGATAAAGCAGGGCATACAGGTTGTTCAACAATTCCGGCTTCATACCTTTATAGAGGGCGTCCATGTGAATGTTTTCACCGAAATCGGTTTTGATACAGGTTACTCCCATATCCAGGAGTTGTTTCAATAGTCCTTTGTACCATTCGGTTGCTTTCGGATAAGTAAAGTCGATTGTTCCGGCATAATCCAGGGCGGAGAAGTTGGAACCATCGGTCGCTTGTTGTTTGGTCAATGGGGCTATATAATCATTGGCTCTGGCTTCATCAATCTGCTCTGCATTTTCCGCAACGTATGGAAGTTGCCATAAAGAGACACGATAGCCGTTCTTTTTCAATCGCCCGATGAATTCTTTCGGATCGGGGAACCGTTCTTCATTGAATTTCCATTCGCAGAGCCAATCGGTACGGAACCAGCCCGTATCCAGATGAATTACGTCACAGGGATAGTGTTCGGCACGCATGCGGTCGCATATTTCGTCTACTTCATCGGCACTGAAATAAGTCATACGGCTCATCCAAACGCCAAAACTCCAAAGAGGAGGCATAGACGGATAGCCGGTCAGGTCACGATAACCGCGAAGAATATCTTCCATCGTATCACCGCCTATTACAAATACATCCAACAATGCCTGGTCGCTTAGAAACTGGACGGAACGGGTGGAATGTCCGGCCAGCGAGAGCTTGCTATGAGCACATGTATGGTAGAATGTTCCATACATGCGGCTGGATAGATAGAAAGGGATATTCTTATAAGTACGCCGGTTATTGACTCCTTGCCCATCCTGGTTTTTCAGGAAGAAAGTCTGTCCGCTCAAGTCCATTTTAAAGAAACGTTCTCCGGTTCCGGCAAAACACTCATCGGGCTTACATTCAAAAGAAAGCGTTGCACGTTCTTTCCGACCGTCGCGTTTGCAAAAGGCAACAGGTAGCGCATCGTAGCGGGGAGGCGAAAAATGGTCGTAGGCTGACAAGCGGATTTCACGCTTTCCGTCAGGGTATAAAGTGATGTCAAGCGTTTCTTGAGGGTCGGGAAGCAATTCGCTCCATCGGTCTAATAGAGGCTCTTCCACATTGATAATGGCACGCTTCGTTCCGTCTTCCGTCGAAAGAATCCATTTTCCTTTTTGTTCTTTTATAAACAGGGGCACTTTCTGAATCCGGTCACTGAATTGTAGCATTTCCGACTCATCTGTCAGTACATAATCGCCGAAGCCAAGAAACAGGCGGGTGATGCCGATGTTATACTGACGGATGATTAACGTATATTCCTCCTGGGGAACATCGGTATCCGCCATCATATCGTTAGCCAGCTTTTGCTTCTGAAAGGGAACTGTTACGTAAATATCTCCTTCCTTTTCATAAACAGCCGTTGGCTTGTATGCTTTCCAAAGCGACTCATTCCTTAATAACTCGGTATCGAAATCAAGGAAATCAAATAAATGGTAGTTCGTTGGTTTCATCTATTTTATTGATTAAATATCGTTTATTGATTACTATAATTATCATATTAGTTTGAATGATTACCATACTAGTCTAGTTCTAATGATTATTACACTAGTTTATTGATTGCTATACTAGTACATTGATGACTATGTTAATCCATTGATTTGTTTCAATCTTGCTTTATTCTTCCGGCTTTGTATTTAATACTGTCCGCCACTTGAGGGCCGTTATTCTTCCACACGTTCTTTTTCCCGGGGCGGTTCGAATCAAAACGTTCAGCAGGACACCAGTTGTTCTCCATTGTATATCCGTCCGTAGCTTCATCCAGATAGATATAAAAAGCCCGGTCATTCGTAGCGTAGGGGGCTTCGATTAAATATTCGATCCGATTATTTCGCATGACGGAACCCGGCTGGTTGGAAAGAGTATACAGACCGCCTGCATCGTATAGCCGACGGGCAAAGTGATGTACATAGTTTGCTTCTATCCGGTTGTTGCACATTCCGCTCTCCAGCGATGTCCATCCCCAGCCTACACAAATCCCTGAATAGTTCAGATGGCAGACTTCATTATGAGAAATATCCATGTTTCTGACATATCCGGCGCCGATACCTACACATCCCCAGTCTTCATTAGTCACATTACTAATGAAATTGTTTCTGATAGTAATATGGGAACATAATTCCCGTACGTCAGCAGGAATAAAAGGGACGTGCGTCTCAAATCCTCCGTCCGGAAACGCACCGACCAGTAAAGCCGTTCCTCCAATATCCGTAAATTGACAATCTTCGACGCTCGATGCTGTGACTGCCCATTCATAATCCAGTCCGGTGGACGATAAATGACGGAAGGTGCAATGCTTGAAATCAATATGTTCGGCACCTCTTACACGTATCGCTCTTTCGGGACGGGTGATCCAAGCTTGATTTTCCAGTTCTGCTTTTTCCGGAAGCCCCGGTTCTTGTAGTTTATAGGCATCCAATAAAGGAAATCCCCCTTGCAAGGTGACGTGTCCCTGATAAGAAGGACGCATCCAGGAGGTATGCTCAAAAGTAATTCCGTTAAATTGTATATGTTTTACCGGACGAGACAATGTACCGTCTATGGTCACTAAAGTTTCCAAGGCAGGGATAATCACTTCAGCTGTTTCCATATTTTCGTCCGCCTGCGGATAATAGTAAATCGTGCCGGAAGGATATTCCTGAAACCATTCACCGGGTTGGTCCAGCAATTCCAGTGCATTGGTCAGGCAAAAGGAAGAATTTCCTTTCTCTCCTCCGATGACGGGTTGCGGCCAGGGATGCGCAAACTCCAAGTGACTTTCAGGTTCATGGAAGCGAACTACAGCTTGTCCGCCTTTCACGTCTATACTTTTCACACGCAAAATAGCAATTGCCCAGCGTTGATGGACAATCATTTCCAGTTGACCGGCATTTTGAAGTCTTTCCGAATTTACACTTTGAGAAACGGGGATCGTAATTGTCTGCTCTTCCGGATTGAAGTCAATCATTCGTTCCAATCCTCCGTCAGGAAATTGCGCAGCTCTTTGAACTTTATGACCGTTCACCCACATTTGCCGGGTTTCTACTCTTCTATTTCCTATTAGGGGAGCCTCTGCCGACCATATCTTCTGCCTTAACTTTTCAGGAATTGCCGGATGATTACATCCACGCTTCCACCCCGTAACAGCAACTCCACCACTAATTACAGGGTGAGCACCATCTACTGCACAAATCACCGTTGGAGAATCGGGTGTCCCACTATCTTCCGGACGAAGAAACAGAGAATTGCGCTGGGCATAAACACCCTCTTCCAAACGAATATAAATTCCTCCGGCTACTTCCGGCCGATTCAGTCTACGCCATTCACGAGCCTGTTTGATCGCCCGGTTTAATGTATAAAACGGGGCTTCCTTTGTCCCGGGATTCTTATCATTCCCCTGCAGGGATACATAAATTTCTCCCGCAAAAAGCGAGGGAAACCACCCCAAGAAAATGATAAAAGAAAGATAAGTAAAAGTCTTTTTCATGGTACTACCTCAATGTGCTACTTCAATAAAGACGAACGCACATCGATTTAGTACTCTATGTAAAGGCAATAGATAGGTTATTCTTACGAATGTTTTACAACATCAAATAGGTTACCGAATAAGACCTATGATAAATTGATAGCAAAAATAGCCACAGACAAGGAACTTCAGTAAAGTTCCGAATATAAATCCGAGTAAAGAACCCACACCTGATTTGAGTGCCTGCGAGAACTCTTTATTTCCTAATAGTTCACCAATCACCGCCCCTAGAAACGGACCAAGAATAATACCCCAAGGCAAGAAAAGAAGACCGACAAGAGTTCCTACAATACATCCCCAATTCCCCCATTTACTACCGCCACTATATTTACTTCCCAGCATCGGAGTGAAATAATCCAATACCTGCAAAACAGCTACAATCAATAGCCATACGATTAATTGTGTCGTAGAATATTGTACCTTATCCGTGAAGTGCAGAATGACCAACCCCACATAAGCAATAGGCGGACCGGGAAGAAACGGCAGAATACAACCTGCTAACCCGGCTATCATACAAAGGGCACTAATTACAATCAAAATAATGTCCAACATAATCTGTTTTTTAGTTCTGCACAAAAATACAGTATCTTTCAGTAAATACAAGCTAATCTCGAGAATTATTTCCGCCCCTTCACTACTGTTTCAGAATAGCTTTGCCAAGGCTGCAATTCTTAGTGTGAATGAGTTTTTCCAATACTTTTTTGAGGATGCCTCGTACCCAACAAGAACTTTTACTATCTTTGTGTCGTTAACGCTATTAATAAGCAAGTTATAAAAAAGAAATCAGCAGGAGGACAGAAAATGGATCCAATGGAATATATAGTACCCAACAGAAAGCGTTTACCTTACGGTATGATGAACTTCGCAGTCATCCGCCGCGAAGACTATTATTATGTAGACAAAACCCGCTTCATTCCTATGATAGAGCAGGCAGACCGGTTCTTCTTCTTCATCCGTCCCCGCCGCTTCGGCAAGAGTCTCACGCTGAACGTACTCCAACACTACTACGATGTGCGTACCCGCGATAAGTTCGACGACTTATTTGGCGACCTCTACATCGGGAAGCATCCCACAGCAAACCGTAACAGCTACCTAGTGCTTTACCTCAACTTTTCAGGTATCACCGGCGAACTGAACGATTATCGAAAAGGACTGGATGCACATTGCCAAATCCGCTTCGACTTCTTCTGTGAAGTCTATTCCGACCTCCTGCCACAAGGTATCAGAGAACGATTGGACGAAAAGGACGGGGCTGTCAACCAACTGGACTATTTGGTTTCGGAGTGCGAACGTGCCGGACAGAAAATGTATCTCTTCATCGACGAATACGACCACTTCACCAACGCCATCCTTTCCGATGCGGAAAGCTTGCACCGCTACACTGATGAAACGCATGGCGAAGGTTATCTGCGTGCTTTCTTCAATAAGGTGAAGGCAGGAACTTATTCCAGCATAGAACGTTGTTTCATCACCGGTGTAAGCCCCGTAACGATGGATGACCTGACGAGTGGCTTCAACATCGGCACAAACTACTCACTTACCCCCCAATTTAACCAAATGATGGGGTTCACCGAAGAAGAAGTGCGCGAAATGCTGACTTATTATTCAACGAACAGCCCTTTCCGCCATACTGTTGACGAACTGATAGAAATAATGAAACCATGGTACGACAATTATTGCTTCGCACAGGATTGTTACGGTGAAACTACCATGTACAACTCCAACA
The DNA here is from genome assembly GCF_027257075.1 of Bacteroides sp. LFL-34. Taxonomy (NCBI): domain Bacteria; kingdom Pseudomonadati; phylum Bacteroidota; class Bacteroidia; order Bacteroidales; family Bacteroidaceae; genus Bacteroides; species Bacteroides sp. LFL-34. The sequence goes on from NZ_JAPQKZ010000009.1 coordinate 164,862, forward strand.
TGGTGCTCTACTTCGTGAAGAATTACATAGATAACGGCAAAGCGCCACGAGAAATGATAGAAGATAATATACGCATCGATTATGAAAAGCTGCGTATGCTCATTCGAAAGGATAAGGAGTTTGCACACGATGCTTCCGTCATTCAAACTTTAGTGAGTCAAGGTTATATCACTGGCGAACTGAAGAAAGGTTTCCCTGCCGTCAACATCACCAATCCTGACAATTTTATAAGCCTGCTCTACTATTTCGGAATGTTGACCATTAGCGGAATATATAAAGGCAAGACCAAACTGACCATTCCGAACCTGGTGGTTCAAGAGCAGCTCTACACTTATTTGCTGAATACCTACAACGACGCAGACTTGAATTTCAGCAGCTACGAAAAGAGCGAACTTTCAAGCCAGCTCGCCTATGATGGCAATTGGCAAGCCTATTTCGGTTACATTGCCGACTGCCTAAAACGTTATGCATCCCAGCGTGACAAGCAAAAGGGCGAATTCTTCGTTCACGGCTTCACCTTGGCCATGACCGCGCAAAACCGCTTCTACCGCCCTATCTCCGAGCAAGATACACAAGCGGGTTACGTCGATATTTTCCTCTGTCCCATGTTGGACATATATTCTGACATGAAGCACAGCTACATCGTTGAGTTGAAGTACGCCAAATATCGCGATTCTGAAAACCGTGTGGAGGAATTGCGTCAAGAAGCCATCGCCCAAGCCAACCGCTATGCCGACACGGACACGGTGAAACAAGCTATCGGCTCCACGCAACTACACAAGATTGTAGTGGTATATAAAGGTATGGAAATGCGGGTATGCGAAGAGTTATAATGAACAATTTCTTCACCCTTCACTTTTCCTTGTATTATCCTATCTATAAGCAGTTTATAGGTGAAGGGTGTTCCCTTCACCCATCCTTTCACGGTAAGCGTCTCCGCGATTCTATATAGTGTATTAAAATAAAAAGGCTAATGATCCCTTTTTAGTCATTAGCCTTTTCCCATCTGTCAGGAAGCAGTTCCCTGTATTTTTCAATTGGTGTG
>NZ_JAPQKZ010000010.1:0-160742 GCF_027257075.1 Bacteroides sp. LFL-34
AGGGACTGTTCTTGAATAATGGAACAATCACTCTTTATTATCTGCTACTAAAATATAACAATTTACTGATATTCAATACAATAAAAAGTCAAGTTGGGATAATATTTTGGTTTGGATAACTTCTGTTATCCGAAATTTCGGATAACAACAGAGCATCTTTCCCATACTGTCGGAAATACTTGTATCGCTCCAATAGGTCGGCTCTGAGTAACGAATCCGCTTGTTCCTCGGTAATATCGGCTGTCAGGTTTTCGTGTGGAAGCAGTTTATGACCATAACCGATGTATGGATAGTGTTTTGCCGAGTGCCACCCCTCAAACTCCTTGATAAGTGCTACCGCCTTATCGAACAGTTCCGCAGAAATCTCCTTGGGTAGTGGTGGCGATGAGTCGCCGCCACGTGTCTGTGCCTTGGCATATCCACAAAGCAAGGTCAGACAAATAATCATCAATTTTATTCTCATAGATTCTCTTTTAGTGATTGGTTATGGCGGCAGACACCCGACAAGCGAGTGCCTGCCACCGTTGTTTAAGGATTGATGTTGATTGGAGAGACGATAGTTCCTATGGGAGTAATCGTGTTACCCTCTGTGGTATCCTCTTCCTCCTTCGCCTCATTATTGAATGTGAATGTGAGCTGATAGAGCTGGTCGTGGTTATCCTCGAAATAGACATCTATCGTCTGCTGGTCTTCACACTCTGAGGTATAGTACAGACGGAACACATCTCTGTCAAGCGGATAGCGGTCATTCGGGAGTAACACCATACCGTCATCCATTCTCAATGTACCCTCGCCATCGGGCTGGAAGTAACGGATTGTGTAGCGAGTATCGGAGAAATACCCCTCACGGACAATCTCACAGCGTATCTCTGCTGTCTCGCCCTGTACCAATCGCTTGGGTACAGGCATTGTCTCAACCTTAAAAGGATAGGCTTGCTGAACATCGAGGTCATCCTCGCAAGATGTGAAGCCTAATACAGCGGTCATCATGGCACCGCAAACCATCATATAGGAAAATAACTTTTTCATAACGCTTTTAATTGATTATAAATTTGACACCTAAGCCGAATTGAGTGCTGAACTTGCCGAGTGAGCCTCCCCAGAGGACACGCTCACGCACATTGGCAAGCAGGACAATACGGTCTGTTATATAACTCTCCAATTCAAGGGTGATGGCACCGCCATAGATGAAGGCATCCTTGGCAAGCAGCGTAGAGCCGTCGTGTAGTAATCTATCGCCCCAATTCACCGTTTCGTAGCCTGCCAATGCAGAGCCACCGATGGAGAGGAAGAAGGTCTTTGTGGGATCGGACAAGAACTTCAGATAGTAACCGCCCTCGGCTGTGAACTGGGCACGAGGAATGGATGTACCACGATAGTCGTAGTTCTTGAGCAGATATTCTGCACCGACCACCCAGCGGTTAGCCTTCTTGGTATATCCCGACATCGCTATTCCCGTGTAGTAGTTGAGCGGAGATTTCGAGCCGTTTACAAAGCCGCCTCTGAGTTCCACACCCATCATCTTCGGGAGATAACGCTGGGCGTATGCCTGCCCTGATGACAGGGCAAGCGATACGACTGCGACAAGTAGAAACAGATACTTTTTCATGGTTACTTCACTTTAAGTTCGTTGATTACCTTTGCTCTTACGATGTCCTCACTCTCCACGGTGAAGGTCTGGTGTCTGCCACCGCTCTTCTCGTGCATCTCCACCACAAGCACCTTGTCGGCAGGGATGGTGAACTTGTCGAACACAAATACAGTACGCTCATCCTTGTTGCCCGCAACGGTTGTGGCATAGTCATAGGCACGCAGAGGGAAGATGACCTGCTCCTGAATGGCTGTACGCTTCATCACCTGCTTATCCACAATCTTGAAGGTCACAAAGTCCACCTCGTATGGTACATTCGATGTGTTCTTCACCTGCGTATGGAAGTAGAGCAAACCATTGTGGGTGTAGAGTCCACGCAACAGATACTGGATGCCGAACGCCTTGCAGCCGATGTGCTTGATGTGGCGTTTGTTGTCCTTGTGGATAGCCTTGCTGATAAGGTGTACCAACTTCGGCGACTCACTGCCAAGCTCCTGCAAATAGATGTCGAGAGCATTGTTGGGACGGTTTACCTCACTGCCATCGTGAATAAAGTCCTTCATCTCGATATTCAGGAGCAGAGGCTCATCCGAGTACTTCACATTGAAGGTGTAGAAACTGCCGCTCTCGGTAATCACCGACATATTGGTCTCATCGCGGAAGTTCTTTACCGTAGCCTTCACACGAATCACATTCTCCGAGCCATCGGCCTTACCTGCAATAAGGTTAGGCGAGCCGAGATCGACATAGCGTACTGCCGCAGGGAAGATGATGTGAGTGGTCTTGTCATATGTCACCTCCAAGCCGTAAGGCGGTATCATACGGTCAAAGGTCAGCTTCTTTGTCAGCCCGTGATAGATGTCACCATCCTCCTGCTGCGGATAGATGTCCGTAGTGAGGGTAACATCACCGGCTACTGTGTTAGTTACTGCGGTTGAATCAACCGACTGTGCATTGGCACTTACAACGCCCATCGTGAGGGCAAGCATTACAAAAATCTTTTTCATGTCTTTAATGTTTTAATAGGTTATTGATTGTTTTGATAAAGCATCAGTGTATATCCTGATTTGAGGTGTACCTTCTCTTCACGCATCTTCTTGGAGATGTACTGCGACACGCCCTGTATGGCACCGCGACCTACTTCGGATAGCAGTTGGTCTCCGGCAGACTGGTTGGTGATGGATATGCTCGTTCCGAGGTTCTGTCCCAGATTTGCCGCCATCTCCTTTGCCGCACTCGCCTCCATGGAGCCGGGTATGAAGATTCCCGCCTGTCCGTCATTGTCGTGGACGGTAAGTTCTACGGGAATGATCGTTCCGTTATGCTCCACCTGAAGAATCTCGATGTCGAGCCTTTCGCCTTTGATGCTGCCTTCACCCGTGATGAGGGTGTTTCGTGGCAGTACATACTTTCCGACACGCATCGCCTCCAAGAGCCTGAGCCGCACACTCTGACCGCTGATGATCGTCTGGTCGCCATGCACACACGCCTTGATGGTGTTACGTGCTGTCTGCTTCGGTGCTTCGCCTACCGCAGTGTGAAAGCCACTGCCTACGGATTGTGCCATCCGTGCTATCATCACCGAGTCGCTTACAGGTTGAGCGAGTGCCGACACTACGGGAGTCGTTACATGACCTACGGGCTGTGCCTTCGCCTTGCCACTTCGTGTGGTGGTCTCCACCTCCTCGGCTGCGCCCTCGGAGGTTGCAGCAGTACCTCCGGGCATATACTTCGCTGCAAGCTCGTATGACTTCTCCAAAAGTGCCACCTGGTCGGCATATGTCGGCTGGCTGTTCTGCTGCTGTGCCATCGACTGCTTCAGCTCCTCAAGTTCCACTTTCAGAGCCTCCTTTTCAGGATCCTCACGCGGCTCTTCGTAGAAACTGCCGAGCGTAGCATTGATGTCGTTGTAGGCAGATGTGGATGTAGAGAACGAGTTGCTCCGACTGCTACTGCCACTTCGATAGGATGAGCCACCACCTGTATATCTCGGTTCCTCGGGTATCTCGACCACCTCTTCCTCCTCGTCATCGGTGGTCATTGCCGTAAAGTCCTCAAGGGTACGCATCTTCTGCTCCTGCTTGACACGCATATCCTCCAGTTCGTAGGCTGCAATCTTATCCGCTTCGATGCCTGCACCTCGCGGATCGGGAAGTTCGGCGTTGAAGCCTACCTTCTGCTGTTCCGCCTGCACCTGCTCCTTCGATGGCTTGAAGATGAAGTAGAATGATACAAGGCATAGCATAACCATTCCGCCATACACAAGAATTTTCTTGATTTGCTCCTTTCTTTTCAGAGCATTTGCATCGTTACTCATAGCTCTCTGAATTAAATTGGTTAAAGAACTCTTCCATCTCCCGTATCTTCTCATCCGAGAGGCTGTCGGCAGGAGTTGCCTCCTCCTCGATAATCAGATTGGTGGCAGGCGGCTCACTTCTGACATACTCCTCATATCTGTAATCGGGAGCAGGCATAAAGATGACATAAAGGGCCACTCCCATATACGCCAGCAAGAGGCCGTAGATGATAAGGCGTTTGGTCTTCGATGCCTTGTTGTTCCAAGACTTGTTGATTGAATCCTTGATTTTCTGAATGTACTTTTTCATCGCTGTAAATGTTAATGGTGAATAATTGGGTTATCTGTCATAGACTCTCAGGTCCTTGTTCTCCACCACACGGAACGCCTCGAAGATGAATCCGTGAGGGTTGTTGTCGCTGCGTGTGGAGTTGAGCAGTCGCCCTTTGGTTACAAGGCTTCGTTCGGTGATACTCTTCTCGCGGATGATGGATAGCCTTGCGTATGTCACCACCTCGTAGGGATAGTGGTTGAAGTTGCAGCTTATGCTATCTACCTCGATACGCTGCGATACATTGCCTGAGATGATACGGTTGTAATACCCCTGCTCCGCAAGGTCGCTGTAGTGCTCATATGCCGAGCGGTCGCTCAGAAACATTGCCCTCTGGATATTACCCTCGATGGCACTCTTGTCGGGTGCAAGCGTGAAGAATAGTTCGTGGAAACGCTTCACATGCTCCCTTGCTTCCACAGGACGGTTCTGCTCCAAGTCCTGCGAGAGAGCCAGCATCAGCGACTTGCCCTCGTCAAGGACATATATCTTCTGTCGTTGTGCCTCGGCAAAGCTGTATGCCTTCCAAAGCGAGAAGCCCACAAGTGAAGCACAGACAAAGAGGTAGGCAATGCCGAAGAAACGTATCTGTCTGAAGCCGGTCTCGATGTTTTTAAATGATTTGAATTCCATTTGAATACTGTTTAATAGGTTATCGTTTAAGTAATCTTCCTGCGATGTTGCCGATGGCGGCACCTGTCGCACCTGCTGCAATCGATCCCGTGCGGCTCGCTGTCTGGGCTACGTTCCTGCCATAGTTACCTGCACCGCCGCCTGCCTGGATTATCCAGTTGGCCACTGTCGGAATGGTGAAATATCCGATGATGCCGATAATGAGGAAGGTGATATAGACCGCATTTGACCCGTCAGGGATGAAGTTGGGATCAGACAGTTGCTCGATGTCCTTCTGTAGCATCAGTACCTGTATGCGTGCAAGCACGCTGCTGAAAAGGTCGCTCACAGGTAGCCACAGATAGATGCTTATGTATCGGACAAACCACTGCGTGAGTGAGGCATGGAATCCGTCCCAACAGGCTATCGCAAAGGATATAGGTCCGAGTATCGAGAGGACGATGAGGAAGAATGTTCTCAGCGTGTCTATGACAAGGGCTGCGGCATTGAACATCAGTTCCAACAGTTCACGGAAGAAGTTCTGAACAGCCTTTTTCATATTGTACATCGCACGATCCACATACATTCCGCAAGCCTCAATCGCATCCAACGCACCCAACTCATCGAGCTTGTTGTCAAAGGACTCCTTATCCACAAGGTAGGCTGTTTCGGGATTGCGTTTCATCGCCTCAAATTCCAGCTTGTCCTTCTGCCTACGATACTCGTTCATATCGAAGGTCTGCGTTTCAAGGATTCTGTGCGTTCCCGTCACGATGGGCGACATTACGCTGTTGAGTGTGCCCAACACCAATGTCGGAAAGAACATGATACACAATCCGAGAGCAAAGGGACGCAGGAGCGGAAAGACATCTATAGGCTCGGCTCTTGCCAACGACTGCCAGACACGATAGGCGACATAGAAGAGAGCACCCAATCCGGCAAGTCCTTTGGCGACACCCGTCATCTGCGAACAGAGGGGCATCATATCCTCATACAGACTCTGGAGTATCTGATGCAGATTTTCAAAGTTTACTGCTAATAGTACCATAGTCGTAGGATTTCAGATTTACCAATAGCGTTCACTCGGCGAGCCGTAGAGGGACATCACACGGTCAACATCGTTCTGCTTCTTCGCTCTGAGGTAAGACACCCCGATGTTCTTGTTGGTGTAATACTGCACAAGCCCACGGTATTGGAGCATCTCGCTGTAACACTTATCGATGATATCCATACGGTCCTTGTCGCTCATCGAGAGTCCGTTCTCATTGACAACCGATTTAAGGTCATTTAAGAGGTGGGCACTCTCTTCGAGCAGTTTCGTATATCCCAAAGCTATGGCACTGAGTTCCTCCACCGTAAAATAGGGGTCGTTCAGCATACGCTCAAAGCTGTTTACATAGATGTCGGTAATGTCGCCCACAAGCAGGATGGTCTGCTGTACCTTGCGTGCATCGCGGACAAGGTTCTTCACCTTCTTCAGAGCATCGTAGTACTCCTTGCCCTGCTTATAGATCTTTACTGTCTCCTGGAAGTTCTGAATCATCGTACTTGCCGTAGAGGATGTATGCACGATGTTCTTCGTGGCATTGATGATGCCTTGTGCGAGGTTGCCGGGGTCTGTCACCACCCACTGCGCCCTCGATGTCTGGCTGACAAAGAGAGCCACCAGACAGAGTATAAAAATTTTCAATCTCATACTGTTACGAATTAAAGGGTGAATACTTAATCATTGTCTTACTGAAATCACAGTCCCATCTTGCGACCTCTTGATTTGGGTTTCTGTCGGATATGCTGCTTTCGGGACGGTCTCTCCTCGGAAGAGTCGCTCTGCCTCTTCTTCATTCCGTTGAAAAGCTCATCAGCATAAGGTCTTCTGCCTGTCATCCTGACAAAGCGGGCATCGAGTTCACGATATGCCTTTTCAGCCTTGGCAGAACACTCTTCCGAAGAAGCCTTCCTGTCAATACCGTACTTGGCAAGGAAATCGGGACGGATATGGATGGTGTCGTGAACATTGTCGGGGAAATGTGCAATCTGCCCCAGCTTCTCCAACTCATCATTCAGTTTGTTGAGATAAGGCACGGGAGGTCGTTCACAGATACTCTCGAAGATCTTCTCCACGGCTCGTGTCAGCCTTGCATCCACCTCAAGCACATCAGGTATCTCTCCCGTTGCTCTTTTCTGCCGATAGATTGCAGGATCCATATCCTCCAACTGATGATACAGACGGTAATCTTCCGTAAGTCCGAAGTAATCCTGCATCGACTGCGGAATGTTCCAATTCTGCATCAGTGACCAATAGAGGCACGAGATGACCTCCTGGCGTCTCTTTTCGTCTGATTTTAAGTTACTATACATACTTCAAATGTTTAATGGTTGATAAAAAGGGTTACTTGCTTCGCTTGCTCTCGGCAAGCTGCTTGATGGCCAGTTCGATATTACCGTCCAACTTCTCGGTGAGCCGCTGCAACTCCAGCTTCTCGGTCTCCTCGGTAGTGTAGCAGTAGTACTCTTCAGGAGATACCTCTGTGGCATAGACTGCCGACTGTGCTCCGCCAAGACCTATCCACACCTCCTTGTACTTCCTGCCGGGAGCATTGGAGAGGTTGATGGAGAGAATCTGTGCACGCTCCTTGTCGGTAAGTCCGAGCAAAGCCTGTATCTCATCGAACTTGTTCACATACTTACGCTGGTCGAGAAGAATCTTGCAGTCGCTGTTGTTGATGATGGTGCCCTTGACAATCGAAGATGATATGATATCCTCGACCTCCTGAGTGACCACAACAGCCTCTCCGAAGAACTTACGCACGGTCTTGAAGAGGTACTTCAGATACTCGGCCATGCCCTCTTTGCTGATGGCTTTCCACGCCTCCTCCAAGAGAATCATCTTACGGATGCCCTTCAGCCTACGCATCTTGTTGATGAAGGTCTCCATAATGATGATGGTCACTATCGGGAAGAGTACCTTGTTGTCCTTGATGTTATCCAGCTCGAAGACGATAAACCGCTTGTTCAAGAGGTCTAACTGCTTGTCGGAGTTCAATAGGAAATCATACTCGCCACCCTTGTAGTATGGCTCCAGGACATTGAGGAATCCCCACACATCGAAGTCCTTCTCGCGTGTACGCTTCTCCTTGAGAATATCCTGATATTCGTCACGGACAAACTCATAGAAGGTATTGAACGAGGGCTTGATGCTCTTGTCTGCACGGATACGCTCCAAGAAAAGGTTCACGGCATTGGAGAGCGCCACCTCCTCGGCTCTCGTCGGTGGCTCATCATCCCTTTTCCACAGGGTGAGGATAAGCGTCTTGATGGACTCCTTCTTCTCAATGTCGAACACACCGTCCTCGACATAGAAAGGATTGAAGGCTATCGGATCACTCTCCTCGTAGGTGAAGTAGATACCGTCCTCGCCACCTGTACGGGCATTGATAAGGTTACACAACCCCTGATAAGAGTTACCCGTATCGACAAGCAGCACATGCGTACCTTGCTCGTAATACTGTCTTACCATATGGTTGGTGAAGAAGGACTTTCCACTGCCCGAAGGACCAAGGATGAACTTGTTGCGGTTGGTGATGATACCACGTTTCATAGGCAAATCCGAAATATCCAGATGGATAGGCTTGCCCGTCAAGCGGTCCACCATACGCATACCGAACGGAGAGAGTGAATCCTGTCCTGTGGTCTCCTCGATAAAGAGGCATAGTGCCTGCTCGATAAAGGTGTAGAAGGACTCCTCGGCAGGGAAATCGCCTGCATTGCCGGGGATAGCAGCCCAGAACAAGGTAGGCGTATCCACTGTATTGTGTCGGGGCTTGGCCTCCATCAAGGCGAGCTGACTGCCTACATCGTTCTTCACACGCTTGAGTTTCTCTCGGTCATCGCTCCACGCGAAGACATTGCAGTGGGCACGGATAGCCGTCAGCCCCTGGCTGTGTGCCTCGTTCAGGTACTCCTCAATCCACTCGCGGTTAATCTGGTTTGAGCGGCTGTAACGCGATAGCGAGTGCATATTGCGTGCTGTCTGCTCGAACTTACGCAGCATCTCCGCAGAGTCATCTATGAAGAGGTACTGGTTCACGATGTGGTTGCAGGTGAGCAACACCCCGATAGGTGCGGCAAACGAGAGGCGACAATCGCTACGGTCTGTCGAGAGACGCTCGTAACGGCTGTCGGTGGCTACGCTTGTCGGCAGGTCTTCGGGATCGGAGAGCGTATGCAGACAGAGGTAGTTGTCACCAATCTTCATCTCGCCAGCTCCGAGGGTGATGTCCTGCAAGCAGGTGGTATCCTCCTGCGAGAGCGAGAAATACTTCTCGATGATGCCCGCAGTTGACTCCGTGCCTGTAATCTCATCGCCCGTAAGACGTGTGAGCGTGATGAATCCGCTGTCGTTGATGATACGCTCGAACTGCTCGCAACACTCCAGGAATCGGCTCACCGCCTCCTTGTCCTGCATCTCCTTCGGGATAATGAAGCCACGGGTAAGGGCATTGAAACTGCTGGTTGTGCGGCTATGCTCCTTGGTGGTCTTGGTGAGGAACAGATAACAAGTATGCTTCAGGTAAGGACGCTCATTGAAGTGTCGCTCGAAAGAGCGGCTGAGGAAACTGAGGTCTTCCTTCTGCAACTCGGGGGTGTAGCTCTCCTCAATGAAGAAGTCCTGCTTATGCACGATACTGTAGTTCGGCAAGACCTTGACCGCCTTGGCCCATGCCGAGTGTATCGCCTCATACTCCGCCTGTGTGACGGTGAAGAGTTCGGGAAGCTCCACACGATAGCAGACCGTGATGTCGGCATCCTTGCTGATGATGCAGTCGTGCTCAACCGACAGAATCGGGAACTTGCTTTCGAGGGTAGCTGCTTTCATTACATTTCTCATGACTTTCTGTTTTTGAGGTTAGGAATAATCAATCGCAAGAATCGCTTGCGGTTGATGATGTAGCGGGGATGGTTCTTTGCAGCCTGCATCTTCATCAAGCCCCACTCGCCATACTTGGCATTGAGGTGGAAGGTCGCCCAGACAAGTACCGAAGCGGAGATGACTCCCAGTGCGATACATATCCATTGATTCACGCCTGCCATATACAGCACCATAAAGGCAATGAGTATGGCAAGCAGACCGCCGGCGAAGATGAAGAGGTATTGGCTGCGTAGCCCCTTGAACTCGGGGCTACGACCAATCCCTTTGTTGATTTGATAGACCGCCATATTAGAGGAAGAATGAACGGAGAATAGTGGCGGCTACAATGAGGAAGATACAGGCACCGAACCAAGAGGCTGCGGTCTTCGAGGTGTCGGGGTCGCCCGAAGAGAACTTCGAATAGACCTTCACGCCACCAATAAGACCGACTACGGCTCCCACTGCGTAAATCAACTTGGTACCGGGGTCGAAATACGATGTTACCATGTTGGTAGCCTCGGTGATACCTGCGATACCGTTACCCTGTGCGTAAGCACCTACTGTTGCAAGCATAAATGCTGCTGCGAATAATACTTTTTTCTTCATACGTCGAAATGTTTTTTAGTTATACAAAAAGTGATTTCGACTGCGAATATATAGCACTTAATCCATTGATTTTCAAATCGGTCTATACGCGTCATAACGTGTCGTCAGATGTCATATTTGGGGTCTTTTGAAGGGTGGATTTTGGGGTAAAAAGAGGGACAAGAAGGCTTGTTTGAAGGATGAAATTTCAACCTTATATTGTCGGGTTAAGCGGGCGAAAACTTCCAAAAATCACAAGTTTTTGCCCGCTTAAAGAGCAAAAAGTATAGGTGTAATGAAATAAACAATGGATTCTTTTGTCACTTCGCAATATTTTCATACCTTTGTGGTCGGAAAAAAACGCTTTTATTCCGACTTAAAATAGGCTAAAAATCGTATGCAAAGAACTGTGGAACATAAAGTTAAGGCAAAGATAACCTACGCAAGATATGGCGAGGTGTTTTTTGTGTCTACATTCCATCAATTTGATGTGGAATATGTAACCAAACTCCTTGCTCAATTTGAGAAAGAGGGTTTGATTACACGAATAGCCAAAGGCGTATATGTTAAGGCAAAAAAAACACGATTTGGAGTGGTATATCCTTCTGCTTTTGAACTGGTAACGGAGATTGCCAAGAGAGATAAGGCTATAGTATTTCCAACAGGTGAAACCGCTGCTAATAGATTGGGATTTTCCACACAAGTCCCAATGAATGCTTGTTTCATAACATCAGGAACTCCAAGAACTCTGAAATTGGGCAATAGAACTGTAACATTAAAACATGGCGTTCCAAGAAATTTTGCATACAAAGGAAAACTAATGCCCGAATTGGTACAGGCTCTTCGTAGCATTGGAGAGGATAATATAACAGAGAGCGTGGAAAAAAGAGTTGCTCAACTATTATCTGCAACACCTGAAACAGAAACAATTGAACACGATCTATTATTGGCACCGGTATGGGTAAGACAAATTATAAAAAGAAACCTCAAAACGGATACTGACAATGAGTAAATGGATAGACTTTTCGATAGATGAACGCAAGGCCATGATACAGGGCGTTGTGGAAGCAAAGAATATTGATGAAGCCGCAGCGGAGAAAGATTGGTGGGTAACAGCCATATTGTACGCCTTGTTCCACACAAAGGCTTCCGAGTATCTACTTTTCAAAGGCGGTACAAGTTTGAGTAAAGGTTGGGATATTATAGACCGTTTCAGTGAAGATATTGACTTGGCTCTTGGTCGTGACTTCTTCTTAAATGAAATGAATCTGTCGTGTGCCAACTGCACCAGCAACACTCAAATCCACAAGTTCAGAGAAAAGGCTCAGGATTATCTTTTCGGTGAATTTAAAGATGACTTGAAAGAACAACTGGCAAATTTAGGGTTGGATGTGATTGTACTTGCAGAAAATGAAGTCGTTGATGAAAATGGTGAACTAAAGAAGGTGGATCACGATAAAGACCCATCTGTGATTTTTGTTCAATATCCATCACTCTATAATAGCGACGCTCCCTATGCAATACCGACTGTGAAGATTGAAATCAGTGTCCTTTCTATGGCTGAACCATACGAAATGAAACGCATATCTTCATTGGTTGAACAGGTCTATAAGAATGAAGATGTTGATTCTGATATTGTTCAGACCATCAAGACCGTGAGTCCTGCAAGGACATTCTTAGAGAAGGCATTTTTGCTTTGTGAGGAATACCAAAAGAAAGAGCCAAGAACATATCGTATGTCTCGCCATTTCTATGATTTGGAAAAGTTATCACATACCGATTATATGGATAAGGCATTGAATGACTCTAACCTTTATTATGACATTGTAGAGCATAGAAAGAAATTCTATCATGTCGGATATGTGGATTATGATAAGGGACTGCCAGAATCCATTACGATTGTTCCAAGTGAAGAACTTGTCCCGAAATATGAGGTGGACTACAGCGATATGCGTTCCAGCTTTATCTATGGAGAGGCTCTGGAGTTTGCAGATTTGCTCAAGTTCCTCGAAACGTTGCAGGAACGATTCCGAAAAGTTCCTCCAAGAGCAACAGCAGAGTAATTATAGCTTAAACAACATAGCAAGGCAAGAATCATAATGCACGAGGCATTACGATACTTGCCTTACTTGTTAATTAAAATAGCGGACTCCATAAAAAACGCTGGCACCACGATTCACATCGGAGTGCCAGCCAACATTGTTTAAGTAATAAAAATCATTAACCATGTACAAATACTAAGCATACTTATTTATATCGAACGACTTGACTTTACTTGCTTTCCTTCGTTTAGGCAGAGGATTTCCATTAGCATCCAAACATTCTTGGAGCAACTGATTTACTTTATCTCCATTGCTTACCTTATTGACAAGGAAGTCCAATATCACCGTATTAGCCAACTTATGATGGATGGTTGATGCTGCACGAATAGACTTCTGCTCGTCAGGATTATCTGAGTTTAGCACATCCACAAGGTTGTTCATATCCTCATATGTTAAGGACTTGTCAAAGTCCGGATCAGGTATTACTCCTTCAGGCTCCATCAACTCACGCTTATCCTCTTCGGTCAAACCCTTCTGAGGTTCGATGTTATCCTCTACATCATCGGGATTGATGTCCTTATCTACAGGCAGTTCTACCTCTTTCAAAGGTAAAGAACGGGTCGGAATCTTCCGGTCAGCTTCAATATCGTTATAATATATGATATTGGACTTTCCCATTACCTCATTCGGATCATCATCAACAGGAGGACTCTCTTCAACCTTTTGAGGCATTACTGTTTGGATTGGTTTAGGCTTTTCCGTAAGCAAATCCTTACCGTATATTTTCTTACGCCTTTCACGCTTGGCTTTTTCTGCCATTCGTTTCTTTCGGTACTTCCATAATCTGACACGGGTTATGCGTGCCCAGTTATGCAGTTTGTCCCACAAACCGTAAATCTTACGGCAAAACAAGAACACCCACAGATGATAGAATACGAATAAGGCACATAAGACCTTTACTGCAAAATATATCTTTACTTCCATAGCTAAAAGAGTTTAGTTTTACTATCCTCAAAAATCTTATTGATAGTCGTAGCATTTTCAGCAATATGGTCTTTGATAATTCTACTGACATAGCCTGCCATACTCGTATCTGGTGCAGCAATTGATAAAAATCGCTTCATACATTCATGACTACTTCTATCAATATAGACCTGGACGCGATTTTTCATCATATAACTACCAAGGAATCTCTTTTTATATTCCGCTTTATCAATTCCTTTTGCAGAAGAAGTATCTTCATATAGCGAAGGATTCTCTACAAGAGCAACTATGGTCTGTTTCTTCACCATAGGAATATTAGTTCCCTGATGATTTTTGTGTCGTACAAATCGACTATAGATATACTTTACGATAACGCCTGCTGTTACCAAATAACAAGCTCTTGTTGTGATATTTACTATTGTTTCAATCATACTTAAAATGGTTTTAATGGTTTGTAATACTCTTTGTTATATAACTCGTTAATCTCATCCCAGTGCTGCTGTAAATGCTCCACAAGGATATTACTGATGTAACCTGATACACTCATATCGGGAGCAATGACAGGCAACACCCGTTTGATGCAGTCCGCCACTTCGCGATTGATATATACATGCGAGCGGTTTGAGGCAGGTATATTCACAAGATACCTCTCTTTATATGTACTTGTTTCCTCACGCTTCTTTCGTGGCTTGGGGGTACTCGGCTTTGAGGCTACCGCCTCAGTGCCTTCGTCCGAATCTGTATCCGAATCCTCGGTCTCAATGACCTTCGGCTCCTGATAGTTCGGTCTTTCCCTGCCAAAGACAGGGATATCACCGACCATAATGTCTTTGAGCATATCCTCATTGACTTCTACTTTCTTCTTAGCCATAACTATTTCAGTTTAAGTTTCACAATCAGCTCATCGGCCAATTCACCGATACCACTGCCCTTAAGAAGTTTCGCAGGAGGCGGTAACATCGTGCAACGGAAGAATGACTTTTTCGCATGGGTAATCTCCTTCTCATACCTGCATAGGTCAGGCAGAGTGGAGTCGAGAACGGATAGCTTCAACTCTCCCATAATCTGCGAGTAGGTCTTCAGTACATCCGTATTGCTACGCTTCTTGAGTCTGTTCCAGAAGAAGATGATGTCTTTGAGAGGAACATCCTTCTGACTCTTTGCATAGTCCAATACAGTGGTGGCAAAGGATAGTGTACTCTGCATAACAATCAAATCGGGAATGGAAGGTGTCAATACATAATCCATATTAACTATGGTGCGGAAGACACCCGTTGATTGCACCGTTCCCGGCAGATCCACAAATACAATATCCAAGTTCTCCTTCTCGGCAAGTTTGTCCGCCGCCTCTCTTGCTTTCTCTGCCGTAGAGCCGATAATGGGATATGCCTTCTTTTGTGTGCGTTCCCATTGCTTCTCCACAAGCTGCTGATGATAGGGACTTGCAGAGATTGCCTTCTTGTCACGCTCACGCATACGCACGAGGCTGTGCTGCGGTGAGTCGCAGTCGATGATTGCGACATTAAGGTCTTTCTCATAGTGAAGGTAGCTGGCGAGTACTACCGTAAGGGCTGACTTACCAACCCCGCCTTTCTGGTTGCTGATAGCAACTAACAAACACTCTTTACTCATAATACTTAAAATTTAAATTGTTAATAAATAAGTTAACTGTCTCTTCCAATATCCCGTGAACGCATCCTTCCAACTATCCATTAGCGGTTGTTTGCACTATCAGAATCTTCCGTTGTTCCGACCATCGTAGCAACCGTTATCGGATACTTCCGACTATCCAACCGCTACTGGTCGGTATATTGGTCATGACCTTCCGTTAACTGTCATATCCGACATTGCTTCCAACTATCCAACTGTTCACGGAAGCAACCGACAGTGTGACCATTATTCCGTTATCGGAGGGTAATTCCCAACCGTTCACACCGCAAAGAAATAGCGAAAAATTGGAATAATCACCATGTTGTCAAGCCTCTGACTATACATGTCATCATATGTCACCACATAGCATATAACTCGCTATTTACCAATAGAATACACCTGTCTAACTTTACACCAGAAAGGTCTATGGACGCACGACGAACGGAGTTTTCGGATGCTTCTCTCTGAGGGGAACGGCGACAGCCAATTTTACGAAGGAAAATTCATGTTCAAGCGAACATAGCAAGTTGTGTTTTGAGGCACCCGAAATGTTTTCGGGCACTCAAAACAAACTTGCCACTCGCCTGCGGCTCGGGGAGGGATTCACTCCAAAGTCGTGAATCCATAGCGGAAGTTAGTAACCAATTAAATGTAAAAGTATGCAGACGAACAACAGGAAAAACCAAAGAAAAGGTGTAGGCAGGAAACCGAAATTAGATCCAGCTATACATCGCTATGTGGTCCGATTGACATCGGAAGAGAACGGACACTTCGACATCCAATTCCAAAAATCAGGATTCAAGGAGAGGTCGAAATTTCTAAAGGCTCTAATCTTCGAGCGTGAAGTAAAGGTAGTAAAACTCGACAAGGCGGCTATGGATTATTACATACGCCTCACGAATTTTTACCATCAGTTCCAAGCCATCGGCAACAACTACAATCAGACGGTACGAGCTGTGAAAGCCAACTTCGGGGATAAGCGGGCATTCGCCCTTGTCGCCAAATTGGAGAAAGCCACACTGGAGTTGGTAGTGCTGAGCAAGCAGATTATCGCCCTCACACGCGAGTTTGAGGAGAGGCACTTAAATCGTAAAAGCGGAGGTTGATATGGTGGCTAAAATCAACAGAGGTGCTTCACTCTACGGAGCCATCATCTACAATCAGCAGAAGGTAAATGAGGATACGGCACGCATCATAGCGGGCAACCGCATGATTACCGATTCTCTTTATGACCCTGATAGGATTGTCCGGCAGACGATGTTCGCTTTTGAGAGTTATCTTGCTGCCAACCGCAACACCGAGAAGCCTATCCTGCATATATCGCTCAATCCGACATTGGACGACAATCTTACCGACAGTCAGTTTGCGGATTTGGCAAGAGCCTATATGCAGAAGATGGGCTACGGCAACCAGCCCTACATTGTCTATCTCCACGAGGACATAGACCGCAGACATATACATATAGTATCTACCTGCGTGAATGAGAACGGTGAGAAGATAGACGATGCCTACGAGTGGAACCGCTCGATGAAGGCCTGCCGAGAATTGGAGCAGATGTTCGGGCTAAAACAGATTGCCGACAAACGCAGAGAGTTGTTGGAGCCATATCTCAAGAAAGCGGACTACACCCGTGGCGATGTAAAGCAGCAGGTATCGAACATTCTCAAGAGTGTCTTTACCTCGTACCGTTTCCAATCCTTCGGCGAGTACAGTGCCATGCTCTCGTGCTTCAACATCGAGGCAAAGCAGGTCAAGGGCGAGTTCGATGGCAAACCCTATTCGGGTATCATCTACACGATGACCGATGAGAACGGTAAGCCTATCTGCACGCCCATCAAGTCCTCGCTTATCGGCAAGCGTTTCGGCTACGATGGTGTGGAGAAGCGTATCGCCTACAATGCTCAGGAGTTACGAGCGAAGAGGTGGCAACCCAAAATCCGCAACGATGTGGCTCTGGCAATGCACGGCTGTCGTGGCAACCGCGAGGAGTTCGTGCGTCTGCTTGGCAGCAAGGGCATTGATGTGGTGTTCCGCGAGAACGATGCAGGTCGCATTTACGGTGTCACATTCATCGACCACCACAATCGTGAGGTCTATAACGGTTCCCGTCTGGGTAAGGAGTTCTCGGCAAACAACTTCGAGAAGCTATTCAACTTGCAGGGCGACATTCCATGGACTGATATGCCACAAGGATTTTCGGAAAGCCACAGCCTCTCATCGGCAGACCTTGAATCGGGCATAGAGCAAGCCTTCGGAATCTTCTCGTTTGACGCTCCTGCAAATGATCCGCAGGAGGAGATGCTCGCCAAGCAGTACCAGAAGAAAAGGAAGAAGAAAAAACGCCGTTCACGCGGCATATCGTAAACCAATTTCACTAACCATTAAAACGAATTTATTATGCAACAGGAAGATGATTTGAGAGGATTGGCAAAGGTCATGGAGTTCATGCGTGCCATATCCATTATATTTATTGTAGTACATATCTACTGGTTCTGCTATCAGGCCATCGTGGATATGGGTATCAACATCGGAGTGGTAGATAAGATACTGCTCAACTTTCAGAATACAGCAGGGCTGTTCAGCAACCTGCTTGTGACAAAGGTGTTCGCCATCATATTCTTGGCTCTGTCGTGCCTCGGCACAAAGGGAGTCAAGAATCAGAAGATGACCTGGCAGAAGATTTATGCGACCTTCCTCGGTGGTCTTGTACTCTTCTTTATGAATTGGTGGATGCTCGACTTACCGTTCTCGCCAATCGTGAATATGGTAATCTACACGGTTACTATGACTGTCGGATATATCCTCTTTCTTATGTCTGGAGTATGGATAAGCCGTATGTTCAAGCATAACCTTATGGAAGATGTCTTTAATGTGGCCAACGAGAGCTTCATGCAGGAGACACGACTGATGGAAAATGAGTATTCGGTAAACCTGCCTACGAAGTTTGTCTATCAAGGCAAGGAATGGGACGGTTGGATAAATGTCGTGAATCCGTTCAGAGCAACCATCGTACTGGGAACACCGGGTAGCGGTAAGTCGTATGCCGTAGTGAACAACTACATCAAGCAAACCATAGCCAAAGGCTTTGCCACATACATCTACGACTACAAGTTTGATGACCTGTCGGTAATTGCCTACAATGAGTTGTTGAAGAACATAGACAAGTACAAGGTAAAGCCGAGTTTTTATGTCATCAACTTTGATGACCCGCGTCGCTCACACCGCTGTAATCCCATTAACCCGAAGTTTATGGTTGATATCAGCGATGCCTATGAATCAGCATATACTATTATGCTTAACTTGAATAAAACATGGATTCAGAAACAGGGCGACTTCTTCGTAGAATCTCCGATTATTCTTTTGGCGGCTATCATCTGGTATCTGAGAATCTACAAGGACGGTAAGTATTGTACCTTCCCTCATACGATTGAGTTCCTGAACAAACCGTATGCGGATATATTTACGATTCTGACCTCTTATCCTTCGTTGGAAAACTATCTTTCACCCTTTATGGACGCATGGAAAGGTGGAGCGCAAGATCAGCTCCAAGGCCAGATTGCATCGGCAAAGATTCCGCTGTCGAGAATGATTTCTCCGCAGCTCTATTGGGTGATGACGGGCGATGATTTTACCCTCGACTTGAACAACCCCAATGAGCCGAAGATACTCTGCGTAGGCAATAATCCCGACCGCCAGAATATCTACTCTGCGGCTCTCGGTCTATACAACAGCCGTATCGTGAAGTTGGTGAACAAGAAAGGTCAGTTGAAGAGTTCCATCATCATTGACGAGTTGCCGACTATCTATTTCCGTGGTATCGACAACCTCATTGCCACTGCCCGAAGCAACAAGGTAGCTGTTTGTCTCGGTTTTCAGGATTACTCGCAGTTGGCTCGTGACTATGGTGACAAGGAGGCGAAGGTTATCCAAAATACGGTGGGGAATATCTTCAGCGGACAGGTGGTTGGCGAGACTGCAAAGAACCTATCGGAGCGTTTCGGCAAGATACTCCAGCAGCGTCAGTCGGTATCTATCAACCGTCAGGACACATCTACCTCTATCAATACTCAGTTGGACTTCCTTATACCTGCCTCGAAGATTTCCAACCTCTCGCAAGGCACATTTGTGGGTAGCGTGGCGGATAACTTCGGCGAGGAGATTGACCAGAAGATTTTCCACTCACGCATCATCGTGGATAGTGCAAAGGTCAATGCCGAGACAAAGGCATACAAGAAGATTCCTATCGTCAATGAGTTCAAAGACGAGAACGGCAACGACATTATGCAGGAGCAGATAGAGCGTAACTATTCCCGTATCAAAGATGAGGTTGAGCAGATAGTTCAAGATGAAATGGAACGAATCAAGGCTGATCCTGAGTTGCGTAAACGATTGTTGCCAGACGAGAAGGACGAAGAGGATAACGATTAGAATCTGTATCCTATTTCTTACCGCAAAGGTTGTCCCGTGCCTTACGGATTGAGCAAGGTCAAGCCCTGTGGGTGTCGTGGAAAAATCATCCTCGCCCCTCGGGGCTTGCGGTATTTTTCCCGCCAACCTTGCACAATCCTGCACGGAACAGTCAAGGCGGTAAAGAAATAGAATACAGTGCTTCGCCTGTAATGTATAACTTAAATAATGATAGACTATGATTAGAATGACATTATCAGAGTATCTCCGCAAACCAAAGGATTATCGTGGAGAATGGACCACAGAAAGATGGGATTTACCCAACTGGGAAGAAGAACGCAAGAAGTATATGGGCAAGCGTACACTTATGACAAATGTAGATGGTGCTACTTGCTTGGTTGTCGAAGGTCTCAGCCTTGAAATTATTGACGACTCCGATTGGAAGAAGCCCGATGCAGTCAGAAAAGAGATAAGTCGCCAATGCTTGAAGTTCTTTACAGAGCGAGGCATCGAGCCTCACTATGCCGATTGTCTTATACGCTATAAGGATAACTACGATACCGTTGAAGTGCGTATTGCCATCGGAATGGATTCCGATACCGAAAAGGATGATGACATTTTCTTCTATTGCGACACGCTGGAAGATATGAAGTCACTTGCAGAAATCGGCAGTGAGGACTTTTACATTGCCGACTGCTACGGCTTTGGAGTATATGAAGATTTATTATAAACCCCTTAAAACATATCAAGTATGAAGATTTTATGTCAAGAGCGTTATGAAAAGGCTGTTGCCTACGCAAAGGAAATCGAGAACGACACGCTGCAAAAATGTATTGACCGCTTGAAACAATGGGAGGAAAATCCAAACTGCCCGTGTGAAATTGAACTCTACTATGACTCGGCTCCACACTCATTCGGATTCCGACAGGTATATCCCGATGGCAGAACGGGTATTGTTGGAGGCTTGCTCTATCACGGAAAGCCCGATCAATCATTTGCCGTATTGATGGAGCCGATGCACGGGTGGAGCATACACACATAGGAACTGCTAATTCCTATAAATGAGAAAGCCAACTTAGGTCTGTATATGCAGGCTTAAGTTGGCTTTTTTGCATTATTAAATTTGAGATGACAACTTATTTTCTACAAATTTCATAATCTCATCTCCTATTTCAGAAATCATTTCTTCCGTTATAACGCATCCGTCAGGATATTTCCCAAATGCTTTTTCTATGGTTTTTGATAATTCTTCATGATCCTTTCTTCTTTGCCATATATTCATAACCCTATCACATCTTTCTTCAATGTATGGCAAATTTTTCACATATTCATCATATGGTTGTTCTCTAAAAACATTAAGTTCTTCAAGAGTAAGAGGTAATGAAAAAGTTCGAGTTATTTCACAACCTTCTACTGTATCATATGTATATGTTTCATTTATATCATCTCCGTGATAGTTTGAATCTAAAACTACAATATAAATGAATATACCATAGTATTCCATCATAGCATATAATAATGCTGTATCTTTACTTCCTTCTATATGAATCATATGAGTTACCTCTTCTTTGGTATCATCATATGGAAGTTTCTTGAAATGATGAAGATACAAGACTTCTTTGGCATCCTTTTCTCCTACTATATAAGGAATTAAATGTTTTATTCGAGGAGTATCTTGAGTTTTAAACAAATAATAATTTACAGCAGATTTTATAATACTAGGGAATGCTTCTTGCGAAATACAATTTCGTTTATGAAGGATCGGCTTATGTTCAACAGTGACAGCCTTCTCAATAAGTTTATCTGCTTCTTCTTGAGAGATTGTTCCCTCTCTAATTAGACCATTAAGAATTCCCTTTAACTCTTTTTCATTGCGAGCAGTTATATGTATGCTGATATTACCTTGATTTTCTTCTTTATCCACATATGGGCGTCTTAATTCTATTTTTTCTCCAGCGTTATAAACTGCAACTTCACGACCTTCATCATCTAACATAATTTGTTTATGCGGATTCTTGCGTACTTTTTTCACTTTCAACATATCTGTATAAAAGGATAAATCTTCTGCCAATTTTGCATCCGCGGTGTCTCCTAATGTATTATTACATCTTTTACACAAAAGTTTATTTGAATGTAAATGTCCTCCAATAGCATTTAGTATAATATGCTCATCTGAATTATTGGTATCAGTAAGTTCTTCATCACATATGTAACAATAATATTTGATTTCTTCCATAGCCTTTTTATTTATTAGTTAGCACACTCCAAGGTGAATCTGATAGTAATTTATCAAGCATATCTTCTTCCAATATTTGAGAAATTGTAGAGCCAGAAACAGCAAAATCATCCAATATATTATTAGAATCTAATTTATCTACTGAAAGACCTTTCCATTCTCGTTTCCAAACTTCACTCCAGTCTTCTTCAATATCTCCAGTATAATGATTTACAAAAGGGGTGAATTCCATATCAAATCTTACAACTAAATCGTTTAAACAATTATAATCAGGAGCTATAACAATCATATCTCCTCTAGGGAATCCAGAGAAATCAAATTTGCCGTTCTTGATTCGCCATTCACGCAGATACTCAAAGTCATAAGAATCTACATCCAATTTCTGCGTTCTCCACTCTAAATGATCTGGTATTTCCTCCGTACCGTCTGTATAAATAACATTTCTAGCTCCAAAATCTCGAACTAATATATCTCTTGAAAAACCTAATCCCCAAGGTTGATACATGGGTTTTCCAGTGCTTTTAACCTTTACGTCAAAAAATTTTGTAATAGCAGTTAATGGTGAAGCCGAAAAACATATATAACCTTTGCTGCTAACAAGTTGCTTTTCTTCCAAAATCTTTCGTAATGTTTCATGAGGAGACTGGTCATACCCATTGATGAAATGAAAAAGATAAGGACTTTGATCAAGCCTTGCCATTTTGAATTTATCATTAAAATATGCCATATACTATATTTTTATAATACTGCAAAGTTACTCCGTTTTTTACGATTGAAAGACAGAATGGGCTACAAAAAGTATATATAGCGTGAAAATCCCGCTTCACTCGCAAAGTCCCTTCAAGAAGTTAACTCGGAGGGACAATACCTCCACGTTCAAGCCGAGGGTTTTCGGGCAAAAAATTCTCTGCGATAATTTTTCACCCGAAAAAACGCTCCGGTATCGCCGTCCGAGTTGAGACAGAGGTTGGGACTTAGCAAGCGAAGCGACCTACGACGCATAGTACAACAGGTCAAAAATCCATTGCGGTAAGATATGCCGCATCTCTATTCTCAACCTGACTGCCATATCTATATTCTCCTATAAGGTCTATCAACCACCGCCATCTTTTTAGTGCCCCAATTTTTAAGTGGGGACAAAAGCAGCTCAGCTCTCAACTCTGCATATTACAAAAGTTATTGCTTTTCGGTCATACACCGCTTCTTTCTCGCACATTTTTTTGCCTTCGTTTTTCGCTCTTTCCACCTCAGCTTTTGTGTGGAGCATTTTCCCTCTTTTCACCCTTCTTTTGCCCTTTTTCGTGTCTTTGCTTTCGTACCTGCTATGACAAGTGATGACATCTTATGACTTGTATAGTCTAACGACTTAAATGTCAATGTTTTATCAAATTTTGCTATATATATTTGCGGTGACAACATTAGTTATTAACGCTAAAAACTCACAGTTATGGCAAAGAAAAATGTAAGGGATGACCCCTCAAAAACACAAGTCACCGAGAACCCGCAGATGAGCGACATCGTGCTGGTCTTAGACAAGATGGAACTGCTCATTCAGGCGGTATCCGAAATCAACAAGAATGGCAAGTATTCCACCGTGCCGGCAGACAAAGAGCATCAGAACTCCTTTCTCAAGATTGACCGTTATGCGACCTTCTTCGAGAATTTCCTCAAGAACTTCTGGAGTCAGTTGAAAGACCCTACACACTTCGGTCTTTTCACGATGAAGGAGGAGGAGTTTGACAAACCCGAAGTCAAGCAGGCCATCGAAGACCTTGCCGAAGGTAAGAAAACAAAAGCAGTGGAAGAGTTTCTCAAAAAGTATGAGATAACCCCAAAAAACCAAACAGAACAGAGTATTAACAATCAAAATTCAGAAGAAATGGCAAAGAAAAATCAAACCCAGCAGCCCGTCGTTGAAGCTAACGACCAGCAGCAGAACAATCAGTATCGTTACAACGAGTCTATGATCAACTGGGACCAGTTGAAGAACTTCGGACTCTCACGTGAGTATCTTCAGGAGCGAGGACTCCTCGACTCAATGCTCAAAGGTTACAAGACCAACCAACTTGTACCTATCAACCTTAACTTCGGCTCTGCCGTACTGCGTACCGACGCACGCCTGTCGTTGCAGCAGTCCAACACAGGTGAGGTGGTACTCGCCATCCACGGTATCCGCAAGCAACCCGAATTGGAGCGTCCTTACTTCGGACACATCTTCTCGGAAGAGGACAAGAAGAACCTCCTCGAAACAGGCAATATGGGCCGAGTGGTGGAACTCAAAGGTCGCAACGGAGAGTATATCCCATCGTTCATCAGCCTTGACAAGATGACCAACGAGGTGGTGGCCATGCGTGCTGAGAATGTCTATATCCCTAACGAGATTAAGGGCGTGCAGCTCACCGACCAGGAGAAGAACGACCTGCGTGAGGGCAAGAAGGTCTATATCGAGGGCATGACCGCCAAGTCGGGCAACGAGTTCAACGCCCACATTCAGGTAAGTGCCGAGCGTAGAGGTATCGACTTCATCTTCGAGAACGACCGTATCTTCAACCGTACCGCTCTCGGTGGTGTGGAGCTTACCAAGCAGCAGATTGAAGACCTCAATGCAGGCAAGGCAATCTTCGTGGAGGATATGCAGCGTAAGGATGGCGAACTCTTCTCATCGTATGTGAAACTCGATGAGGCGACAGGACGACCTAACTACACACGTTACAATCCCGACTCGCCCGAGGGTGCAAGAGAAATCTACATCCCGAAGGAGATAGGCGGTGTGAAACTTACCGCTGAGGAGCAGAAAGACCTGCGTGAAGGTCGAGCCATCTTCCTCAATGATATGGTGAACAACCGTGGCGAGGAGTTCTCATCGTTCATCAAGGCAGACCTTGAGACGGGACGACTGATGTACTCTCGCACTCCCGACGGCTTTGAGGAGCGTGCCAAGTTCGAGATTCCGAAGGAGATCTTCGGTGCCAAGCTCTCCGGTCAGCAGCGTGCCGACCTTCAGAGCGGCAAGTCGGTACTCGTGGAGGGCATGAAGGGCTTCGATGGCAAGAGCATCTCGCAGTATGTCAAGCTGAACTCCAACCAGAACAAGCTCGACTTCTATAACGAGAATCCCGACCGAAACCGCAACGCATCACAGCGTAATGTGGTAGCCGAAAAACAGGAGAAGCGTCAGTCAAAGGGACAGAGCATCTAATCCATAACTCGGACAACTCAAATCAATGTATAACTCTAAAATGAATTTTAAGATGAACGATAAGAATAAAGCACCTTTCAAGGTGGAAGATGTAAACTGGGACGAGCTATCAGGTATCGGTATCCTCAAGGATGAACTCGAACAGGCCGGAGAGCTTGAGACACTGCTCCGAGGCGAGAAGACAGGTGTCGTATCGCTGAGCCTTGTACTCCTCGGTGTAGATGTGGTGATGGATGCCACTTTGCAGCTTGTACGCAAGAACGACTCTCCGCTGCTCGAAATCATCGGTATCAACCCCACGCAGTAACACGATTCCATTACTAACCTGACAGCCGTTTCCCGAACCGTAATCGGGACGGGAGACGGCTTCTTTAATTCCCGAATAATTATGATAGCAATTATAGCAGAAAAGCCGAGCGTAGGTCAGGACATCGCCCGCGTCATCGGTGCAACAGAGAAGAAGGATGGTTACATGGCAGGCAACGGTTATCTTGTAACCTGGGCATTGGGACACCTCGTTTCCCTCGCCATGCCATCGGCATACGGATACGGTAAGGCTTCGCATGAGGATTTGCCTATGCTCCCCGAACCATTCCAGCTTGTGGTAAGACAGATCAAGACCGACAGAGGTATGGTAACGGACATCGGTGCCGCCAAGCAGCTCAAGGTTATTGACGAGGTATTCAGCAAGTGCGACAGCATCATCGTGGCAACGGATGCAGGGCGTGAGGGTGAGCTTATCTTCCGATACATCTACCATTATCTCGGATATACTAAGCCCTTCAAGCGTCTTTGGATCTCCTCACTCACGGACGAGGCTATCCGTGCAGGTATGAGCAACCTCAAGGATGGCGAGGCTTACGATAGTCTCTACCACGCTGCCGACTGTCGTGCAAAGGCTGATTGGCTCGTGGGTATGAATGCCAGCCGTGCATTGGCTTTGGCTTCGGGTATGCCCAACAACTCCCTCGGACGAGTGCAGACACCTACGCTGGCGATGATATGCAGTCGCTACAAGGAGAATCGCGACTTCGTTTCCACACCTTATTGGCAACTGCACATCACCCTTGAGCATCTGGGCGAGTTCCGTCAGTTCGCACATATCGAGGACTTCAAGAGCAAGGAGCAGGCAGAGGCGGCACACGCACGATTCTCGCCCGACTCAACGGCACTCATCACGAAGGTGGAGCGCAAGCGCACCTACCAGCAGGCTCCGCTTCTGTACGACCTTACCACATTGCAGAAGGACTGCAACACGCATCACGATATGAGTGCGGAGAAAACCCTTTCTGTGGCACAGGCTCTCTATGAGAAGAAGTATATCTCATATCCGAGAACGGGTAGCAGATATATCTCGCACGATTTGATGGAGCAGGTCTATGATTCCCTTTGGAAGATTGCCACTATGCCCGAGTTCAAGGAGTATGGCAAGCGTTTCGACTTCGAGCATCTGAATATGCGTAGTGTAGATGATGACAAGGTGACGGATCACCACGCACTCATCATCACAGGCGTAGAGCCTGAGGAACTGAACACCCACGAGCAGATTGTCTATACGATGATTGCAGGGCGTATGCTTGAAGCGTTCTCGCCACGCTGCGAGAAGGAATCATTGGTAATGGAGGCGACTGCCGAGGATATGAAGTTCCGTTCACGCTCTACCACCATCGTCAATCCGGGCTGGCGTGCAGTCTTTGCCCGTAAGGAGGATGCCGAGAAGGACGAGACTGAAGCCAACAAGGGTACGGCACGCTTCGCCGAGGGTGAGCAGATACCCGTTACGGGCTATGGCACAGCACAGCGTAAGACTATGCCGAAACCTTTATACACTGAAGCGACACTCCTTGCCGCTATGGAGACTTGCGGCAGGAACATCACCGATGAGAAGGCTAAGGAGGCAATGAAGGAACTGGGTATCGGAACACCTGCCACACGAGCCGCCATCATCACGACACTCTTCAAGCGCGACTACATCGAGCGTTCAGGCAAAGCGCTTGTACCTACTGAGAAGGGACTCTATATCTACGAGGCAGTCAAGGATATGCAGGTTGCCAATGTGGAACTGACAGGCAGTTGGGAGAAGACGCTCCTTCAAATAGAGCAGCATACTTTGGAGACACGCTCCTTTATGCACTCCATCGAGAGTTTTACCTCGCAGGTAACACGCGAGGTACTAGGACTGAAATTCCCTGCACCCAAACAGCGTACCCTCCCTTGCCCCAAATGCGGTACAGGCAAAGTGATGATACGCCCGAAGGTCGCCAAGTGCGACAATCCGGATTGCGGTCTGCTTGTATTCCGCAAGGTACTGAACAAGGAGCTTAACGAGCAGCATCTAGAGCAGTTGCTCTCATCGGGAACAACCAAGCTGATCAAGGGATTCAAGGGAAAGAAAGGCAACTCCTTCGATGCCGCCGTAGCCTTTGACGATGAGTTCAATGTAACGCTGGCATTTCCCGACAAGAAGAGAGGTAAGAAAAGATGATGTCAGTCATCCCGATTCGTAGGCAAAGGTAGTGAACCGCCCTCATTCCACCCCGCAAGGTCGTGCCGCTGGCGGTTTCGGCAAAAATCATCCTCGCACGGCTGCGGTATTTTTCCCGAAAACCTTGCAGGTGGAGGCGATTCACATCCAAGCCCACGAAATCGGGAACGACTGTTCCCACTAAATAATATAGGATATGAAAACAAATGACCCGACCGTAAGAAAGAGAATGAAGTGGATAGGTATGATACTCTTAGCCGTAGTAGCAGCATTAGGTTTCAGCTATCTCTATACACGAGGTGTA
Organism: Bacteroides sp. LFL-34; assembly: GCF_027257075.1. Classification (NCBI taxonomy): domain Bacteria; kingdom Pseudomonadati; phylum Bacteroidota; class Bacteroidia; order Bacteroidales; family Bacteroidaceae; genus Bacteroides; species Bacteroides sp. LFL-34. The sequence goes on from NZ_JAPQKZ010000010.1 coordinate 27,632, forward strand.
TCACCCGTATGGGCTGCGGTAGCCATCGTATGTTTCCCTGGCTTCTTCCGATTCATATACAAGATTGCCTGCATCGTAATGGCAGCATTAATCCTCTTTGCCATACTCAGTTTCTTGGTCTTCTAACTCTTAAAGCAATGAAAAGGTCTTGTCATCGACATACAACATATAAGCAGATATATTGCGATATGGGTTATGGGAGCTGTCCTTCTCGGACGGCTCTTTTTGTAGGTGGACGATTCAAGAATGAGGATATGAATGAAGAAAGGGATAGAGAAAATACCAGCCATTGGCAAGCCGATGAACTACAGGGCAAAGTTGGCCAATGCTTCTTATCGGACAGCAAGGTCGGGCCACAGGTGGTTTCGGAGAAAATCATCCTCGCCGTGCTGCGGTATTTTCCCCGAAAACCTTGCCTTACCGGAAGCATTAGCCTTAACGCCCTCGTAGTTCAACGGACTGCCAAAGTCCGAGTATTAACCATATAATAAAAGATAAAGCTATGAATCAAGCAATCATCGCAAGTGTACCGATGGCACCGATGCAGATGCCTGTGGTACGTAGAAGAAGAGTAACGGTCACTGAACCTGAAATCAAGTTGCCGCCAAGAGGCTCACGAGGTCCGGTACATATATCGGAGCTGCTCAATCCCATTCTGGAGATAAGCAAGCACCCTGACCGTAACAGACTGCTTGCAGAGTTCTTCAACCAGTGAACATCACAAGAAAATCAATCAGTATTAACATTAAATCATAAAGTTATGTTTTTCACATCAATTTCACAGATGATGACCGAGAGCGTAGATCTGACTCTGGTCATCCGCAAAGCGAACGGACAACTTACTGTATCAACACTGCCGAAGGCTAATGGGCTGAAAGATGAGGCTGCAAACCACATCATTCCGCTGACACTAACTGGTACTCCCGAAGAGATGGATGCAGAGTTCCTGCAACACATCATGCAGCCTATACGCAAGGCTACGGGACTTATCTCCAATTTGATGGAGTTCGAGAAGCAGGCAGACAAGGCCGCTGCCAACAGCAAGGCGGCAAAGGATGCCAAGGCTAAGGAGACCAAAGAGGAGAAGGAGAAGCGTGAGAAGTACGAGAAGCATATGAAGAAGGCAGAGGAGCTGATCACTGCCAAGAATCATAAGGATGCCATCACCGCACTTCAGCAGGCTCGTATGTATGCCACTGCCGACAAGCAGAAGGAGGTAGATGAGAAGATTGCCGCACAGAAGAAGGCGATGAACCAAGGCTCGCTCTTCGAGATGATGGAAGAGACTCCTGCACCTGCTCCACAAGTGGCACAACCGCAGAATGTGGCACCGCAATCTGCACAGCAGACTATACAGCCGCAGGCAGCACCACGACAGATGCCGCCACAGCCACAACAGACGGTAATGCGTCCCGTGCAGCAGCCGATACAGCGACCTGTTCAGCAACCTCCACAGCCTCAGTATGGCGGGCAGCCTATGTTCACCGTGCCACAAGGCGGTTATCCTCCTCAAAATGTAGGACAGCAGCATCCTCACTATCCGCAGGGTGAGATTCCGATGTTCCCACATCATGAAGAGCCTCCTATGCCTGAAGAGTTACAGCAGGCATATATGCACGAAGGCCCTGCATACCGCCCCGAGGATTATGAGGAATATCCCGACTTCCCTCAGTCAATGTTAGAAAATCATTATTCACAGGCATACGCCCAAACAGTTTAAGACTATGGCACTTTTAAGAAACGAAATGCAGCGATCATTCACCTTTAAGAAAGGTACAGAGATGATTACACTTCCTGATCCCAATCCGAACGACTCTCCGGAGAGTGTGATGAGCTTCTACTCGAACATCTATCCGGAACTGACCACCGCAACCGTACACGGCCCGACCATCAAGGATGACAAGGCTGTGTACGAGTTCAAGACAACCATCGGAACAAAAGGATGATAACTATGAGTAAGGACACTAAAAAGAAGAAGTCATGCAGACCATTGGACGAACATCAGTCGGAACAGCTCGCAAGGATGATAATCGCATCGACCAAGCGGGAGGTACGATACGGTGTGACAAGAGTAGAGAGAGTTACGGCGCCAACGGGTGCCGTAATTCTTTTCTAAAGACACCTATTCTTCCCATAGCACCACAGACTATTATGAGGGAGAGCTATTGTGGAAACAGTTATAACCTAATCACGCAGGAGAATTACGAATACCTGCGTGATTCTTATTTCCGCTATGCCGAATTGATGAATGTAAAGGCGGAGCATACGCCAGGCAGAACTATCGGTGAAGGTATTGTCAATCTCTACAATGAGATGAACGACCTCGTAAATAAAAGCGGTATGTATCTCAACCTCGAAGATGACAATGGCTGTCTATACTTCAATGTGTGGAACACACATACTTGGGGTGAGTACACACTGTACTACTTCCCTGTAAAGTTCGTGGAGGAACTGAATCCCACACTCAGACGCATTGTCATCACATTCTATCATAATTTTATGAAAGAGAACGGTATAACCACTATCAACGATGAGGATGATATGGACTGGGCTATGGATATGCTGACTGAAGGCTGCTATGAGGATGAAGATGCCAAAGAGAGGCGAGCGAGGGAAAAGCTCGTGAAATCATACAAGGATGGTAGAGCATATAAACTCCTCGACAGGGTGTGGCGAAAGTCCTATTACAAGAACCTGCCGAAAGCCATAGAAGAATATGAGTGTAAGAATGGCTTTGAACAAGGTCTTATCGAACTGCTGAGAAGAGGACTTGAGTTCATAAAGACGGATAAAGCCATCATGTACTATGGCTATGACCCGTTCTATGACGAGGAGCCCGATTATCTGCCGATGACACTCGAACAGCAGATAAGAGTTGTCTATGACAGCGATGATATAATGACGGAACACCTTATCGACTTCTATAATTCCTCCCGTCAGGAGTCATACGATATTATTCCTGCATCAACCTTTGCCGTCTCTCCAAAGACCGACAAGGTTTTTACACTTGAAGATACCTACCCCGAAAGGTTCTTCAAGTGGGCAGATGATTTTATTCACTACATACGATAATCACTATGGATACCAATAAACTTACCAAGCAGATAAATACAATGCTGCGCCCCCGTGCGGCATTGATAGCATACTCCACAGATGGAGGAGATACATACTTCCTTGAAGTAAGGAGCATAGATAATGAGGGAGCCATGAGCGAAGGCCGTCCCGTAACGGTGGACTTCATCAACGAACTGATAAAGGGGTATTCCGAAAGGCACAGCAGCACACCGCATGGTCGCATCCCAACAAATATGCTATGGAGTGATACTCGTAAGGGCTACGAGAAATATATCTGGTACAACCCGCCACAAAAGCGTATGATGTTCTTCAAGGAGTCGCTACATATTGAGAATGCCGAGTACAACCTGCCCGGTGTCATCTATGAGGTGCGCGATGAGCGTATGAATATCTACGCATACATAGACAAGGAGCTGAAGCCCGAAACGGAACTCTACGCTGCTCCGTTCTTCAATGTCACGGGTTCAAGCGTCTGTCTCGGCTCGGCAAAGATTGACAAGCCGACAGAGATTACCTACGACAAATTACTTGAGTATTGGGAGAAGAAATTCTGGCTCACGGAGTTCTCACATCTCGGAGGTAACGGAAATCCCACAAAGAGTAACCTTGTTCTCGTAACAAAGGCGGCAAAGGATGCTCCCTTCAACCTCGAAGAGTTAAAGCCTCTAAAGAATTTGAAACTTAAAGATATACTACGATGAAAAGAGTACATTATACCGACAGTTATCTGCTCGTACCACAACACCCCGTAACGGTAAACCTTATAGGTGGTGGAGGTACAGGCTCACAAGTATTGACAAACCTTGCACGATTGGATGTAACGTTTCGTGCCCTCGGACATCCGGGACTATTCGTAACACTATATGATCCCGATATTGTAACTGAAGCCAACATAGGACGACAACTCTTCGGGTATTCCGACTTGGGGCTGAATAAGGCGAATTGCCTGATAACACGCATCAACAACTTCTTCGGGAATGACTGGAAGGCTGTGCCGGCATTCTATCCCTCCAATATGAAAGATGTTCGACAGGAACATCTTGCCAATATAACCATAACCTGTACGGATAACATCAAATCACGAATAGACCTTTGGAATATCCTCAAGGCTGTGCCTGCGTGCAACTACACCAACTATCAGACACCTCTGTATTGGCTTGACTTAGGCAATACGCAAACATCGGGACAGGTCGTCTTAGGCAGTATTCCAAAGAAGATAAAGCAACCCACCTCACAAATTTATCAGACCGTACCGTCATTAAAGGTCATTACCAAACTTGTGAAGTATGCCCGAATCAAAGAAGAGGACTCTGGTCCGAGCTGTTCACTTGCCGAGGCATTGGAGAAGCAGGACTTGTTCATCAACTCCACATTGGCACAGCTTGGCTGCAATATCCTCTGGAAGATGTTCCGACATGGTATGATAGAGCATCACGGACTCTATCTTAACCTCAGTACGATGAAGGTCAATCCGATAATGGTATAATCAATAGTAGCTGTCATATTCACACAAATATGATGGCTTTTTTTATGCTATCGCCCACTTTTATAACAATATAGCCAACATTTTTAGCGTTTTATATTATGTCACAGCCTTGAACAGCTATTAAGAAATGATAAAGTCGCCTTAATTTTTTGCTTTATTAGTAATTTTGTGGCCAAGGCATATATGATAAACAGATCGGACTAACCCGACTTAAATATAGGACGCAATGAAAATAGAAAGGAAGATAGCCATTGGCTATACTATTATTGTCGCCCTAATTGGTGGTATCGTATATACGTACCTGCACGAGTGGCGACAGATGAACAGATTGGAGCGTGAAGTGAAAGAGATTCACCGACTCCGACAAAATGTACATGAAGCATACGTGCATATGCTCGACCTCACGATGTTCGGTGAGACGATCCTCGAATGGGAGGAGGCAGACACCGCACTCTACCGTGCCAAACGCATGGAGGTCGACAGCATTCTCTGCGAGTTCAAGAACTACTATTCGGGAGAACGAATAGATAGTCTGCGGCATCTGATGGCAGAGAAGGAAATCCAACTATTCAATATCTTCCAACTCTTTGAAAAACAGGTTGAACTTGGCGAAGAACTTGCCGAGCGTGTCCCCGTCATCGCTTATGAGAGTACGCAGGAGCCCCCGAAGAAGAAAGGTGGTTTCTTGGGACTCTTCAAGAAAAAGGAGAAGACTCCGCCTCAATCCACAACTTCCACGAAACTCTACACCCTCAATCGTGATGTCATCAGGAAACAGTCCGAGCAGAGCAGGCAACTATCCGAAACGGCAGATAGTCTGGCACAGCGTAATCTCAACATCAACCAACGTCTGAAGAGTCTAATTGCTGCAATGGATGAGCGTGTCACGACAGACCTGCAAGAGCGTGAGCAACAGATCATTGAGACCCGTGAACGGACAAAAGTATGGTTGGGAGGTATAACAGCCTTCATCTTCCTTGCTCTGCTGCTCTCATACATCGTAATTATGCGTGACTACGGGCGTAAAGAGCGTGGTCGCCGCAAATTGGAGGCAAGCAACTGCAAAAATGCCGAGTTGCTTGAAATGCGTAACAAGATCATCATGACCATATCGCACGATATCCGTGGCCCGCTCAACGGTATCAGCGGTAACGCAGAGCTGGCTATGGATATGAGGGACAAGAAGAGACGCAACCACAAGCTCAGGAACATTACCATTCTATGCAAGCATGTCCTGCACCTTGTAAATAACCTCCTTGATGTCTATCGTCTGGATGAAGCCAAGGAGACTCCGAATCCCGTTCCGTTCCACCTGTCCGAGTCGTTGGAGAGAATAGCCGACAGCGTATCACACCTGATAAAGGAGAAGGGACTGCAATTCAAGCATCGCAACACAAATACAAATGTCACGGTAAAGGGTGATAAGGACAAGATAGAGCGTATCATCAACAATCTCATCACCAATGCTGTCAAATTCACATCCGAGGGAAATGTATGTTTCAAGGCTTCGTATGAGAATGGCTGGCTGACAATGAAGGTAAGCGATACGGGAGTCGGCATCTCCGAAGATATGATGAAACGCATATATGTACCATTCGAGCGTGCTACAAATGAGAATAATGCCGATGGCTACGGTCTTGGTCTGCCTATCACCAAAGGTCTTGTCACTCTGCTTGGTGGAACGATTGAGGTGGAGAGCAAGCAAGGTGCAGGAACGATCTTCATTGTTAAATTGCCTCTGCCTGTAACCGATGAGAGTGTGGAAGAGGAAACGGTAATGGATGATATCTCGCATCACCTGCCTGGCAGCGTAATCACCATTGACGATGATACCTTGCAGTTGGAGGTAATCAAGGAGATGCTGGAGCGTAACGGTGTCTCGTGCAAGACCTGCATCAATGCCAAAGAACTCTTTGAGGAGATTAGAAATAAGGACTACGACCTTGTGCTGACCGACATTCAGATGCCCGACACCAATGGTTACAGAGTCTTGGAATTGTTGCGTAAATCACGCATAGGCAATTCCCGAACCGTACCGGTGGTGGCGATGACCGCCAGAGAGGATGGCGACAGACAGGCTCTGCTGGATGCTGGCTTTGACGGCTGTATCTTCAAGCCGTTCTCCATGGTAGACCTGCTGCAACACCTCGCCTCCGTAGTCAAGGAGAGGGAACAGAACGAAAGTGCTGATTTCTCCGGACTGCTTGCTGAGGTTACAGACAAAAGGAAGGTATTGAGATTACTGCTGGAGAGCTGTGAGAAGGATATGACGGATTTGAAGATTGCGATGACAACAGAGAAGGTGGAGTCCATGCGTAATGTCGTACATCGTATGATGCCGATGTGGGAGATGCTCTCAATGGAGAACACACTCCTTGCATACCGCAAGGCATTGAAGGAACAGGATAATGATATTCAGGCATTATTGGTACATACAGGACAGATTATAACCCACATAGAGCGTCTAATGGAGGATGCCCGTAAAGAGATAGAGAGAATAGCCGATGAAGAAACGGATACTGATAGTAGAGGATAATATAGCCCTCTCGCATATACAGAAAGACTGGCTGGAGCGTGAAGGATATTCAGTAGCTACGGCTATGAATGAGCCCTTTGCCCACAAACTGCTACGCAAGGAACAGTTCGACCTGATACTTTCAGATGTGCGTCTGCCACAAGGCGACGGCATACACCTCCTTGAATGGATTGGCAAGGAGAAGATGGATATTCCATTTGTGATAATGACCGAATATACCTCCATTACCGATGCTGTCAAGGCTATCAAGATAGGTGCAAAAGATTATCTTTCCAAGCCTGTATATCACGAGCAGCTGGTGGAGATGGTCAAGGAACTGCTGAAGCCCATAGCAACGATGCGCAGCAAGGAGAAGGAACTATTCAAGCGTATAAGTCCAAAGGCAAGGGAGGCGGAGCATCTTGCCGAAATCGTTGCCTCATCGGACATAACGGTATTGATACTCGGAGCCAATGGTACGGGTAAAGAGTCCATCGCCCGAAGCATTCACTTCCACAGCACCCGTAAGGATATGCCTTTCGTGGCGGTGAACTGCGGAGCGATACCTCGTGAACTTGCCGCCTCGATGTTCTTCGGACATACGAAAGGAGCATTTACGGGTGCAGACACTGATAAGGGAGGTTACTTCGATGCCGCCAAAGGTGGTACGCTATTCCTTGATGAGATAGGCACTTTGCCATTTGAAATGCAATCCTCATTGCTTCGTGTATTGCAGGAGGGGACATTCATGCCTGTCGGCTCAAGCAGGGAGCGTGTGGCAGATGTGCGTATCGTTGCCGCCACCAACGAGAATATGGAGAAGGCTATTGCTGACGGTCGTTTCCGTGAGGATCTGTATCACCGTTTAGGTGAGTTTGAGATACACCAACCATCACTATGTGAATGTCCCGAAGATATACTCCCGCTTGCCAACTTCTTCCGCGAGAAATATTCGGCGGAGCTTCATAGGAAAAGAACGGGCTTCACGGCTGAAGCGGAACGGTTGTTGCTCTCACACTCCTGGTCAGGTAACATCAGGGAGTTGCAGAACAAGATTAGACGAGCGGTATTGATGGCCAAAGATACGCTCATTGACTATGCGGATTTGAACATTACTCCTGCAATACAAACAGATGCTTCGGAGGCTCCACTGCTTCCGTTAAAGGACGAGGAACTGGAGAAACAGAGCATCATCAGAGCCTTGCAGTCGTGTGGTGGTGTTAAGACAAAAGCGGCTCAAATGCTCAATGTAGACTCATCTACACTATACCGTAAGATGAAAAAGTACGGCATAAAATGATGATTGTGGGGGTAATATGAACCGCGTATCGGCAAAAAGTTGTATCTTTGAGCCGTAAAATTGAAATATCGTGACAGAACATTAATGGTCTCTGTCCGTTTACATAACATAAGTTCGCAAGAATCCTAAACAGAAATCTGGCAGTGGAAGTTAAAGTGATGAATTGCGTAATGCTTATGCTATGCGTATGCATAGCGTGGCATCGCGTGTATCACTTTGGGCTTGCCAGAGCCTCTGTTTAGATGCGTGATGACCACGCTTCTTTTTTGAACGGAGGTAACGATATGGCAAAGATTCAGATCATAACAGCAGTGACAATGGACGGCTTTCTTCCGAAAGCTGACGAGAACCTGATGCAGTGGGTGTTGAACGACTCAAAGGGTTTTCCTTATTGGCACGAGCGTAGCATCTACCGTCTTGTACCAAACTATCCGTTGCTTGACCTGCTTGCTGAAAGAGACTCCGACAAGAACAGATCCGACATCTACATCGCTGAAATATCCGACACGCAGAGCATAGAGTTTATGCGTGGACTATCACGCTACAACCTTATTGATGAGATGGTCGTCTATACTCTGCCACTTATTCTCGGCAAAGGTACACCCGTATTCGATGACCTTACTCCGAGCCGTTGGAATGTTCATAAGACCACAACCTTCCCTAACGGAATAACACGCATCATCTATCGCAACTCTTGCATTTTGCAATAGCAGATTGCGAAAAAGTCTTGCATTTTGCAATACTTTAAAAAGCCCCGATTTTTACGCTGAAAATTTTTATTTCACTGATACACAATGCTGTATCGGTGTCTTTTTATGTCATTTCATGTCGTTGGCACGCCAAATGCCCTTTAGATAGTATAACCTGTTGCGCAACACGGTGTAGTAACCCGATTATTTACACTTAAACAGATTATACGATGTTACAGATAAATAATGAAACCGCCCATGCGATGTTCTACAAACTGATGGAACGCTTCGATAAGATTGAGAAGATGCTGGAGCGACAGAACAAGATGAAGGAGTGTCTCGATGGCGATACCCTGCTGGATAACTACGACCTGAGCAAACTGCTTGGCGTGACTCACCGTACCCTTGCTCGCTACCGCCAGAAGAAACTTATCCGCTACTATATGATTGACGGACGCACATACTACAAGGCTTCCGAGGTCAAGGACTTCTTCGAGCAGAAGGGCTTGCCACTTCCGGCAAGCATGAGAAATAATCCCAATGTCTAACCTCAAAACAAGTATGGAATATGGAAATCGTATGTATAGATAAGAAGGCATTTGATGAGATATGCAGCCACTTCAACGAGTTTGAGGATAGAGTGAACAGACTATGCCGACCTAATCAGGATCTTGGCCTAAAGAACTGGATGGATAACCAGGATGTGTGTCAGATACTCCGCATCTCGAAACGAACACTGCAAGTGTACCGAGAGAAGGGCTTGATACCGTTTGCACGCATAAAGCACAAGATATTCTACAAACCCGAGGATATTCAGAGATTCATTGACAGCACTTATCACCCCATTAAAAAGAAAAGACCATGAGCAGCTTTTTTATAGACAAGACTGACCCGCATATCGCGGAGATACTTGAGCGTTTGAGACGAGTAAACAAAATTCTTCAAAAGACGGAGACTCTGGTACAACCTACATTGAACAATGAGAGGTTTCTGACTGATGAGGAACTCTCCAAGATACTCAGAGTGAGCCGCCGCACATTGCAGGAGTATCGCTCGGCAGGTGCAATACCTTACTACCTTGTTCAGGGCAAAGCTCTTTACAAGGAGTCTGAGATTGAAAAGATTCTCAATGATTCCCATAAACGCTGCGTAGAGGAACAGCGATGGGTATGACCCTAAACAATAGCAACGACCCCGATTTGAGGCCGTTGCTATTGTTTTTATACTGTTGTCCGCTTCCATTTGATACATCTCTCAAACTTCAGACCCTCATCTGCGAGTTCTATCTTCTTGTCTGCTGTAACCTCACGCAAGCGTTTCATATCCTCATCAACCTTCTTATCCGTAACATGGGCATAAATCTGTGTGGTGGTGATGGAGGTATGTCCCATCATCTTACTTACCGTCTCAATAGGTACACCCAGCGATAAAGTAATATGCGTTCCGAAATTATGACGAGCTTTGTGGTAGGTAATATGAAAGCCATACACCTCACTCAACTCCTGCATTAGCATTGACATATAGTTTCGATCCCAGGTATTGAATACCTTATCACTTTGCCGCTCATGCTTGTACTTTTCGATAATCCGAAGTGGTATATCCAACAGACGAATAGATGATAGTGTGTCAGTCTTCTTACGCTTGATGTGTATCCACCAGCTGCCATCTTCTGCCTGTGTTATATCGTTCACGGATAACCGTCTTAAATCAGCGTATGCCAATCCTGTAAAAGTCGAGAAGATAAACCAATCGCGTACCCGTTGCAATTGAGGCTTATCTACAGGCGTTGACATCAAGGTTTTAAGATCCTCCAACTTCATATGTCGGCTCTTGCGCTTAGGCAACGGTGGATGTAGTCGACAGTAAGGATCTCTACGCAAAGTGCCTTGACTGACGGCTCGCATTGTCATCTTTTTCAGTCTATACAAATGTTCGTGTACCGTCTTGGGACTTAGACGACAATCGCTTTGCAGGAATATCTCAAAGTCGTCATAGAACACCTTGTCAAGGCTTCGCAATGTGACATCTTCCACACCTCGTTTCTCCTGAATAAACGCTGCAAGGTGCTTGTATGAGCGTTGATAACAATCGTAGGTCTCCTTGATTCTATCCACGCCAACACGCTTCTTGAACTCCTCGTTATGTTCACGGAAGAGGGCAAGCAATGTTACAGGCTTTTGGCCGATACCCTTGACTGCGTTCTTGACAAGTTCTGCGGTAACAAAGCCTAAACTCTTCTTGATATGATTATAGTGTTCGGTTATCCCCTTGGTAAGTTCGTCAATGGCTCTGTTTACCGTTACGGCATTTTCGCTACGACCATCGGCACGACCCTTATCGGGATTCCAGATAGAAGGATTCACCGATACTTTCGTACCGATTTGTTCCCATTCAGCATCAATGCTAACTTTACACAATAGTTGGCACATACCATCCTTGCGTACTTTCGTGCGGTTGATGTAGAACAATATGGCGAAGGTACTGCGACGCTTCGTGTTCTGATTCTCTGTATTCTTGTCTGTTCTCATATTTAGTCGCTTTAATGGTTTCAAATGGCGATTGTAAAGCGTTCACTAATCTTGCTGTCGAGCCTTTTAGTGTCAGCATCAATCTTTTCATCGGTTACTTTGGCATAAATCTGAGTGGTATCCACCCGTGTATGTCCCAGCATCTTGCTGACCGTTTCCAATGGTACACCATGCGAGAGAGTAATCTCTGTAGCGTATGTATGTCTGGCCGCATGAAAGACGATTCTACGGTTGATACCGCATATTGCGGCAATCTTTTTTAGGGAAAGATTTACGTCTGAATTGCTGTACATAGGCAACAGCTTTCCATTGGGCTCTACATCACGATACTTATTAAGTATATGTAAGGGAACCTCAAGGAGCGGAACCTCATACTCGACCTTGGTCTTTTTACGGGAGGTCCGTATCCAGAGCGTGCCGTTTTCATCCGTTACCAAATCTTCTTTGGTCAACATACACATATCTCCATAAGATATTCCGGTGTAGCAGGAGAACAAGAATAAATCTCTGACGATGTAAAGTCTTGCATTATGCAATGGTGTTGTCATAATCAACTCTAATTCCTCTGCCGTGAGATACTTCTGTTCACGCTGTGGGCGTTCAGGCTCGTAACCCCAGAATGGATTGAAAGTAAGAATACCATCTGCTACGGCTTCATTGATAATGGTTCTAAAAGAGGTTGTAAGATGGACTATCGTACCAAGAGCCAAATGGCAGTCTGTTCGTAAGTGAAGATCATATTTCTCAATAAACGAACGATCGAGTGCCGTAAAGGGAATATCTGTCAGTTTGTATTTCTCATTGAGGAATTTCTCTACATGCATATAGGCATACTTGTAAGCACGAAGAGAACCTGCGACACGATTCACACCTACACGTTTCTCGAAGTTCTTGATAAAGGCGCGGAAATAACTCATCAAGGTCTGCTGCCTCGAAGCCATACCCAAAAGCAGGCACTTGACATCTTCGGCACTTACTCCTTCTCGTATTGCCGATTGTTCTTGATAGATATGTAGAGCCGAGGCTCTGATCTCGTCTAACTGACGGTTGATTTCGCGTGCTGCGACACTCTTGCCCGTAGCACGACCTGAGTGCCACATTGTATGTGGCACAGACATCTTAACGCTGAATGCCGCTTCTGAATACTTGCCGACATTCAACCTTGCCATTACGGGGCAGTTCCCTTTGGCATCTGCTTCGCTCTTTTTGAGGTAGAACGACACCTTTACATCTGCCTGATTCATAACTCATTTCTTTGGTTGCAAAAATAAATTTTACAGAGTTAATGAACGGCATGTAGAACATAGCGGAACAAGGCAACAAGTACTTGACAATTAATCTCATTCCCGTATTTTTCTTCCAACGAGAAAAAATGATTACCTTTTTCAGTGCAATGATAGAAAAAACAAGCGTTCTTTGTGGCTGTTGTAGGGTATGTGCAAGAGATTAAAGATGCTGTTTCTACCAACTTTCCCTTCCATAAAAAGGCAACGGATAGGTAGCATTTCTTTCTCTAATACCCACCATATACGGCTCCTTCTGCCGAAATTAACAATATGGTGAGGTAACACAAAAATGGTATATGTACCAACCACTTATCAAATTTCACCCTTATCCTGCCATTATTACGCAAGTTCTTGTTATCTTTGCGTCGAAACATTGTAACACACAAAGAAAACATGAAAAATAAAGCCGTTGTAGTTCTTGTTATTTTAGGAAGTTTGATTATATCGATATTTGCAGGTTGCCAACAATCTCCTTTGAAATACATTCCCCCGACAATAGATTCTGTCAATAACGACAAAAGCAGGATGGGGTTGAACGGAAAAGTCAAAACGTTGGATATCTATTATTATCGTCCGGAAAATACATCGTCTTTCTTCTCGGTGAAATTCAAAAAAGGCGAGAAATGGGAAGAGGACGGAATACATCACTACCATTTTCATTTCAATATCGACGGCAATCTTGCTCAATGCAACGAGTACGACAAACAAGAAAATATTATCCGAAAGACCGATTATACCTATGAGACTTGGGGATATACATCTACACTTAGCTTTCCGAAAACTAACAGTACGATTGTCAGTAAGTATAATACTGACGGGAAACTACTGGAAATTGTGTATAGTGATTCCCATGGGGAGATAAATACTTATGACGACAGGGGAAATCTTATCCGAACCAAACAGATTGACGGCACGATTGACAAACCGGCTATGACCGAATATGATTATAACGAACATGATTTGTTGGTAGAGAAGAGGGAATATTATAATATAGGGGAATTATCGGGAAAAACAGTCTATGAGTATGATACAAATGGCTTGTTGGCGCAGACCCAAGTGTATGATTTGTTGAGTCGTGATAGGCCGGAAACGCATTTCATCTATGAATACAGTGACAGTAACCGCGTTGTGAAAAAATATAGGATTGACGATGAAGGTAATAAAGAGTTAGAGTCCTGGTGTAAACGTGAATATTATCCGAACGGTAAACTGAAAACCGTTGTTCGTAATAGTATCGTGCAAGAGAAATACGATGAACAAGGACGACCGATTGACGAGCGGCCAGGATTTGAAATACTCTACAAAGACTTCCAAGACTACGGCTGTGATGCGAATGGCAACTGGATTGAAACAAAGAATTTCAAAGATTATGTTGATTTTGGCACGGGGCTCGGTCGTATATTAAAACCTTATGTCGAGCGTATTTTTACTTATTACGAAGAATAAAAGCTTAAAATTGAACAATATGCACACAAACACACCCACATAGCAAGCGGTAAGATTCCAGAAATCATAGTAACATTGTTAGTGCATACTAAAAAAAAGAAAACGATGGGAAAAGTAATGAAAGTATTCAAGACACTGATAAACGAGTTGTTTGGAACTAAGAGAGAGTATAAAGTGGAAGGTTTGGGCATCTTTACCTGTAAGGTTTGTGATTGGTGGCGAGATAAATGTTACCTTTGGAGTGGTGCAGTGCAGTTGCCTTTTTACTCGGTAGAAACTCTTGTTTTGATAGAAGGGGACGCTTCTGCTCCGTTCTCCAGGCAATTATTGGAATTACAGGTGCTATTGCAGAACTGGGTACCTATGGCAGAACAACTAGATAGCATGCTGTCCAGCAAAAGCCAGCAGAAACATAAAGAAAAAATATACGGATCCTGGCAGGATGATTTTTATCCCTATACGATCGTGCCGGCTGTACTATATAGTGACAGTTGGGAGATTGTGTTTTACAGGAATAGTGGTGTAAATTATAATTTCACTGTTTTTTGGAAAGACAACAGAGTACAGGATTTACGTTTGGGAGGTTCTTGAATCCTTCCTTTATTTATAGCATTTCCCGTTCTTTCTTTGTCAAACTTTTGACTACAATATCGTAGGAGTTGCTTACAAGCTCTTTGATTTTCTCATCAGGTACATCTTGGTTGAAATAGACACTGATCCAATATTTCTTGTTCATGTGCCATCCTGGCCTTATGCCGGTATATTCAGTTTGCAGTTCTCCGGATT
Organism: Bacteroides sp. LFL-34; assembly: GCF_027257075.1. Taxonomy (NCBI): domain Bacteria; kingdom Pseudomonadati; phylum Bacteroidota; class Bacteroidia; order Bacteroidales; family Bacteroidaceae; genus Bacteroides; species Bacteroides sp. LFL-34. The sequence goes on from NZ_JAPQKZ010000010.1 coordinate 42,743, forward strand.
CGTCAGGGTTGCATTTGATACAACAAAAATCGAAAATCTCAATGTTAACGAAACAGAACCATTTGTCCGCTACATAAAAGCATAGAACGTCACGGCTATATTTGTCGGGCACATTGGGAAACGGCATCTTCTCATGGACTCCCTTAAAAGACAGGCAATATTCTCTAAATTCTTCGATATTCATTTCACTTTTTTATGTTCGGTTATCTATGCAAAAATAGTTAGAATAAAGGAGTGGATAACCATCTTTCTATGAAAATATTCAGGTGAGATGTGTTTCCACGTCTTTGTTTGGTTAGTCGACTTCTTCAAATGAATAGCCGATCTTAAAAACTACTTGACGCTCCACCGCCACCGCTACGTCCACCACCAAAACTGCCGCTACTGCTACTGCTGCCGCTACTACTACTGCTGCCGCTACTACTACTACTGCTGCTACTACTGTGACTATTACTAGGACTGTCACTATTTGGGGGTGTCTTGCGGGGAATCTTCTGTGTTGTCTGCTTTTTATCTCCGCACATTAAGCAAAGATAGTCGGCAACCTCCAATCCGGCATCGGAATATGTGGCTTCTTTAACTGTTTTCCACGGACTGATACGCTTGGAAGCAATGGTATGGCATTGATTACACATCTTATATTCGCTTCCGACGACAGATTTATACCGCAATATCCAGCCGCAGGAAGTACATTGATAAATACGGTGGATGGCAGAACCTAGTTTGTGTTCCATTTGCTCGGAAGCAGATAATAAAGGGGTTGCAAGCTCATTGGATAAAAGTTGTAAAGCCACAGCTTTGCAAGAGTCGCAGGTCTTACTCTGCAAAATAACACGTTGTTTTTGGTAGAACTTATACCATAAGGATGCCGCAATAAGTGCAGGCCAGACCGGAAAAAACAACACAAGACATCCAAGTGGGCTGTAAAGTGTCAGGACTTTGATTGCTGCTAATGCTGAACCGTCTTTGGGGCGAGCTTTATTTACCTTCATGCGATAAGTGAGAACATTTACCAGTATCAAGAATATCCAAAGCATAGGCGACTGATTTGCCAGAAAATTCCACAACGTATTGCCGGCACTTTTCCAGTAATTATCAGAAATGCCTTGAGAAACTGGTTCATAGTCGCTTCCATAGAGCACCAATGTTACAGCCCGGACTCCCTCTGTCATTCCTCTGTCAAAGTCGTTTTTTCTAAACCACGGAACCATTTTATTCTGTTGAATGCGAAAGCATAAAGCGTCGGGAAGTACTCCTTCTAAACCGTATCCGGTTGCGAAAGTGACTTTACGTTGATCGAGTACTAAAAGAATCAGTAATCCGTTGTCGTCCGCTTTCTTTCCGATGCCCCAGTGCTCAAAAAGCTTGTGGGCAAACTCTGCCGGAATATCTTCTCCAATAGAAGAGAGCGCAACAACCGCCACTTCAATACTCAATGAGTCTTCTAACTGTGACAACATATTATTTATCTCCCACACATAACTTTCATCCAATATCTGATTCGGATTGCTAACCCAATTGGAAGAGCTTTCATTACGCGGATTGGGGACATCTGTTACTTTATAAATTTCTACTGTTTGTTCGTGCTCTAAAGCCAATGCAAAAGCATGACTACCAAAGGCATAACAGAAAACAAGAAGTAATGTCCGGGCTATTTCCCTGAAGCTTTTTTGTGTTTTATCTTTCATTGTTTTGTTATTAACTGATTGTTCTTAGAGTAGAAAATAACTATCACAACTCTCATTCTTTTTGCTAATATAGTTATAATCTGATGAATAAGAATGATAGATGTCTCTGAAATTTTGTATCCATCATACTTTCTTCATGAAATATGGGTATCTATCATTCTTATTCCACTGTTTTTACTGTTTAATCTTTCATGGTATTAACCCGCACATAAATTTTATGACTGCCGCTTCCAATGGTGTCAAGTACTCCTTCCTTTACCCAACCGTTCAATTCATTCAGCGCTTTGTTCTTTAGTAGTCCCGTCAGTTGCGTATACTCTTTGCGTCGTATCATCGGTCGTTCATCCAGAAACCTCTCCAACCTGCGCCGACGCTCTTCCACCGGAACTTCGGCGGAATGTGCAAATCCCGACTTCGCTTTTTCTACAAATCCGCGAACCTTCTTTCGGAAAGAAGATGATGGACGAAAATTTACATTATCGAAATAAATGGACTGTGCATGTATCTCTTTGGCATCCATCACCGGACGTGCTTTCAGCTTGGCTGAAAAATATCCTAGGTTCCCCAACTGGACGTGATGTCCGCTGACTAAATATTCGGATATTTTATTTTCAATAGCCAGCTGAACTCCTTCAATATCTGCCGGCGTAAAGCTGGAAGCTTGAGCGATCTCTTTTACAATTTGTTGAAAGTCGATGGTTCCGTTCGATACGATGCGGGGATACAACGGCTGTTCGTCTTCGTCTTCTTTCGAAGACGGTTTTTTGCGAAAATCATACTTTGCGTACATGTCTTTTCTGTTATGGGTTAATGTGGCTAAAACGCCTTTTGAAAGGCATTTTAATGATTGTTTTGCAGCAAGATAACCTACAATTGAAGCCTGGATAATCAACTGGAATCAGTGGCTTTTCTTGGGCACACATTTGTGGGCTGTAGAGCCCACAAATGTAAACTATACAGCCCGCATAGGTGGGCTGTACGGCACACTTATGCGGGCTGAAGTCTTACTGCCTGCAAAGATACATTATCCTGCCTTTATTCGCAAATTTAGTAAGCATTATTTCTATAAAATAAAGTCGTGTGGCGTGGCAAATAAAAGCAGTGAAATTTGTTTGGACGAAGAGCATGTTGTATCTTTGTATGGCTGTAGTGCAGCTTTCCTTTTACTGGAAATAATAATAAAAAAAGATGAAAATAACATTAGTCAGAGACGATGGCAAGGTAAAAACCTTACGAACGTTGAAAATGGAGCTCCTTTTGGAGCAGATGAAAACGGAAGTCAAGACGCAGCCCGTCTCAAAGATGAGGGAAGTCTTGCGGTATACTCTTCCGGGAAATTCGATTGAAGAGGTGCGTAAAGTTCCCAAAGTGATGCCTGCCGCAGCTTTTGTCCGTAAAGAAGGGGTAATGACCTTGAATGAATATAACGGCATAGTGATGATGGAAGTCAACAATCTTTCAGGAAGAGCGGAAGCCGACGAAATAAAGGAACTGGTCAAAGAGCTTCCGCAAACATACCTTGCTTTTACCGGATCTTCCGGCAAATCAGTAAAGGTATGGGTACGGTTCACCTATTCGGACGACCGCTTGCCGACTTTACGCGAGCAAGCGGAACTTTTTCACGCGCATGCTTATCAGACGGCTGTGAAATATTATCAGCCACAACTGCCTTTTGATATCGAACTGAAAGAACCGTCGCTCGAACAATATTGCCGGCTGACGTATGATCCTGAACTTTATTTCAATCCGAAAGCAATGCCCATTTATATGAAGCAGCCCGTCAGTCTTCCGTCCGAAACGACTTTTATCAAACGAACGCGGGAAACTGATTCTCCTTTGCAGCGAATGGCGCCCGGATATGAAAATTATGAAGCATTGTCGGTGCTTTTCTCTGCTGCATTCAACAGGGCGCTCGAAGAACTGGACGGATATCGGGAGGGAGACGATCTGCAACCGCTACTAGTGTGTTTGGCGGAGCATTGCTTTCGGGCAGGTATTCCCGAAGAAGATACGGTGCGGTGGACAAAGGCGCACTACCGGCTCCCTTCGGACGAGTTACTGATTCGCGAAACTGTGAAAAGTGTCTACCGTTCCGCCAAGGGATTCGGCAAGAAGAGCAGTCTGACGGCCGAACAGCTTTTCGCCATGCAGATGGACGAATTTATGAAGCGCCGTTATGAATTTCGATACAATACGCTGACCACGGAAGTGGAATATCGCGAACGGAATAGTTTTAATTTCTATTTTCGTCCGGTAGACAAGCGGGTGCTGGCGAGTATCACGATGAATGCCATGTATGAAGGGGTGAAAATGTGGGATAGGGACGTAATCCGCTATTTGGATTCCGACCATGTGCCTGTTTATCAGCCTGTGGAGGATTTTTTGTATCATCTGCCTCACTGGGATGGTAAAGACCGGATTTTGGAACTGGCCAACCGTGTTCCCTGTGATAATCCGCATTGGGCGCCGTTGTTCCGTCGGTGGTTTTTGAATATGGTTGCCCATTGGAGGGGAATGGATAAGAAACACGCCAACAGTACGTCACCTTTGCTGATTGGCCCGCAGGCATATCGGAAATCGACTTTTTGCAGAATGCTTCTTCCTCCTGCTTTACAGGCGTACTATACGGATAGCATTGATTTCAGTCGGAAACGGGACGCGGAGTTGTATCTGAATCGCTTTCTGCTTATCAATATGGATGAATTCGACCAGATTAGCCCTACCCAACAGGCTTTTCTGAAACATATTCTGCAAAAGCCGGTGGTGAACACACGTCGTCCGAATGCTTCGGCAGTGGAAGAGCTTCGCCGGTATGCATCGTTCATTGCCACGAGCAATCATCGGGATTTGTTGACGGATACTTCCGGTAGCCGTCGTTTCATCGGTATTTACATGACAGGAGCTATAGATGTGTCGCGTCCTATTGATTATGAACAGCTTTATGCACAGGCGTTGGAGTTGCTTTATCACAACGAACGTTATTGGTTTGACTCCGAAGAAGAAGCTATCATGACGGAAAACAACCGTGAGTTTGAACAATCACCTGCCATCGAACAGTTATTTATGGTTTATTATCGTAGGGCGGAAGAAGAGGAAGAAGGAGAATGGCTACTGGCTATTGATATTCTGCGGCGGATTCAGAAAGCAAGTAAAATGACGTTTTCCGCCAGGCAGGCGTCTTATTTCGGACGTATCTTGCAGCGGCTCGGAGTGAAATCTAAACGGAAAACGTATGGTACGTATTATCATGTTGTACCTTTGGAGGTAGAATAGAATTTGTTATTTATTAATTATTTACATCAGATATATAATGCTATGACTAAAAAAGATGCTATAAAAGTATTTGAAGATAAAAAGATCCGTGCTGTTTGGGATGACCAAAAGGAGGAATGGTATTTTTCCATTGTGGATGTGATTGAAGTATTAACAGACAGTGAGCGTCCTCGTAAGTATTGGGGGGATTTAAAAAAGAAGTTGAAAACGGAAGGAAGTCAGTTGTCCGAAGAAATCGGACAACTGAAATTACCCTCTTCCGACGGCAAACTGTATAAGACAGATGTAGCTACAACCCAACAGCTTTTCCGTCTAATTCAATCTATTCCCTCGCCCAAAGCGGAACCCTTTAAAATGTGGATGGCTCAAGTCGCCAAAGAGCGTTTGGATGAAATGCAGGACCCTGAACTGACTATAAATCGGGCGATGATGGAATATAAATCTTTAGGTTACTCGGACAATTGGATTAATCAAGTATGATAGATACCCCGTTTTTGATGGTCTAAGTATGATAGATGCCGGAAATAATAGTTATCTATCATACTTATTCTTTTAATTATAAGTGGTTTATGAAAATGAATGAGAGTATGATACTAGTTTTTTACTCATAGAGAAGATATTTTTTTCTAATCTCCTTGTAATCCTGTAATTCCTTTTGCCAACTATTCCGGATAGCCTCTTCCGATTCTCCTTTGAGGATAGCTTTGCGTACGCTGTCAGTTCCCATCAGCAAATCAAACCATCGGGCACGGGAGAAGAAAGCTGCTTTTTCGCCGGATAAGCGATAAAAGTCCAAGAAGTAGCGGAGTGTAAATCCGTTCACATTGGTTACATTTCGGAGGTCTTCCCCATAACAGGTGATACCTTTGTGCATCGGATTTTTGTCAAAACCGGGTAAGGAGCGGGGAGTAAAAGTGAAACTTCCGTATTTCTTATTTGGTGCGCCCAATACTTGGAAAGGGAAAGTTGTCCCCCGTCCCACGCTGACGCGAGTGGCTTCAAAAGGACAAAGTGAGGCATACAATCGGATAGACTGGTCGTTCGGGAGGTTGGGCGACGGTTTGATGGGAAGTGAATAAGGTGCTCCGTGTTTCCATCCGGTCATTGGAATTACCTTTAATGAACAAGGATTTTTCTTGTTGGCAATCCATCCTTCCCCGTTTATCATCTGTGCCAGTTCGCCGATGGTACATCCGTGGAGAACCGGAAGAGGTAACATGCCGACAAAACTCCGGTAGGCAGGTTTGAGTATCGGACCATCCACATAATCGCACGGATTGGGGCGATCCAGTACAACCATTTCTTTCTTGTTCTCTGCGCAAGCTTCCATCACATAATACATTGTGCTTATATAGGTATAGAAGCGTGCCCCTACATCCTGAATGTCGAATACAATCACATCGATATCTTTTAGTTGGGCAGCAGACGGCTTTTTGTTGTCACCATAAAGCGATACGATAGGAATGCCGGTGCGGGAATCTTTTCCGTCTTTCACCGTTTCACCCGCATCTGCGTTACCACGGAAACCATGTTCGGGAGCAAATACCTTGACCACCCGGACGTCTCTCTTTAATAAGGTATCGAGAAGATGAACCTGCTTTCTTCCTACAACAGAAGTGTGATTGACCACCATTCCGATGCGTTTTCCTTTCAGCAACGGCAGATATTGATCCATCTGTTCTGCTCCCGTGACAATTTGACTGTTTACACGCATTGGCAACAACATAATGAACAAAAATATAAGAATGAAGGAAACTCTAGTTTGCATATCGGTAATTTTTTTGTAATATTGCACAAAAATATTAATTTCTCATCAAGAGAGCAAAAAATAAAGTACATGAATCCATACGAAATCATTGATAAGTATTATCCGGAGAATACCCAGCAGAGACAAATATTAGTAATACATAGTTTGGCCGTGTCCGGAAAAGCAATGAAAATGCTGGATGCTCATCCCGAATTGCGTTTAAACCGGAGTTTTGTAAAAGAAGCCGCTCTGTTGCATGATATTGGTATTTTTCAGACCGACGCTCCAACTATTCAGTGCTTTGGCACTCATCCTTATATCGCTCACGGATATTTGGGAGCCGAAATCTTGCGGGCGGAAGGTTTTCCCCAACACGCATTGGTGTGCGAACGCCATACGGGAGCCGGACTTTCGTTGGAAGATATCATTGCCCAGCAACTTCCTGTTCCTCATCGCGAGATGCTGCCCATCACCCTGGAAGAACAATTGATTTGCTTTGCGGATAAATTCTTTTCTAAAACCCATCTGGATGAAGAGAAAACAGTGGAGAAAGCACGGCAAAGTATTGCAAAATATGGTGAAGAAGGTCTAAGCCGCTTTGATAGATGGTGTTCTCTCTTTTTATAGCACTAAAAAATAATTAAATAACGAAGATTCTAACTCATATTTGGTGAAGATTGTGTACTTTTGCCACTTCAAGCGTAAACTATTAGTTAATGGCGCCATTGAAAGCAAAAATACTTATATCATTCATACTGCTGATTGTCTTACTGATGCTTCCCGATGAGGCTACGTCTCAACGTCGAAGAAGAGGAATGATTGCCTCCAATACCGCGAAAACGGATTCCCTTCAGGGAAATGATTCGTTGAAAGCAGATACGGTAACGGTACGCATTGATTCTATCGCACCGGTAAAGAAAAAACAACCACTCGATGCACCGGTTGTTTATGAATCTAACGACTCCACTGTCTTTACTTTGGGAGGAGCCGCTACACTTTATGGTAGCGGAAAAGTGAATTATCAGAACATCGAACTGGCTGCGGAAGTTATTTCGATGAATCTGGATAGTAGTACTGTGCATGCTTATGGTATCAAGGATACTACCGGAGTGGAAAAAGGTAAACCGGTATTTAAAGAAGGTGATACCTCGTATGATACGGAAACAATCCGATACAACTTCAAAACCAAGAAAGCAGGAATTACTGATATCGTCACCCAGCAGGGAGAAGGATATGTGACCGGAAGCAAGGCGAAGAAAGGGGCCAATGATGAAATTTTCATGGAGCATGGGCGTTATACAACCTGCGATCATCACGATCATCCCCACTTCTATATGCAGCTGACGAGAGCTAAAGTGCGCCCTAAAAAGAATGTAGTGACAGGACCTGCCTATCTGGTTGTGGAAGATGTGCCTCTGCCGTTGGCTGTGCCGTTCTTCTTCTTCCCATTCTCCAGCAGTTACTCTTCCGGTTTCATTATGCCGACTTATATGGATGACTCCAGTCGTGGTTTCGGTTTGGCAGAAGGAGGATATTACTTTGCCATGAGTGATATCATGGACTTGAAAATAACGGGAGATATCTTCACGAAAGGTTCATGGAGATTGTCCGGATTGACAAACTATAATAAACGCTATAAATATTCCGGTACGCTGCAAGCGGACTATCAGGTCACTAAGACTGGAGATAAAGGGATGCCGGACTATACAGTTGCTAAGGACTTTAAGGTGGTATGGAACCATCGACAGGATGCTAAAGCCAGTCCGAACACTACATTCTCTGCCAGTGTGAACTTCTCGACCAGTAGTTATGAACGTTCTAATATCAACAACCTTTATAATTCGCAGTTGTTGACTCAAAATACCAAAACATCAAGTATTAGTTATTCTCGTAGTTTTCCCGATATCGGTCTGACCTTATCCGGAACTACCAATATCGCACAGACAATGCGTGACTCTTCTATTGCGGTCACTTTGCCTGACTTGAATATTACGTTGAGCCGTCTGTTTCCGTTCAAGCGCAAGAAAGCGGCAGGAGCCGAACGTTGGTACGAAAAGATTTCCATTGGTTATACGGGACGTCTGACAAACAGTATCCGTACTAAAGATGACCATTTGTTCAAAGCCGGACTAAGCTCATGGGAGAATGCGATGAACCATAACATTCCTATCAGTGCTACTTTTACGCTGTTCAAATATTTGCAGGTCAATCCTTCTGTGAATTATACAGAACGATGGTACACCCGTAAAATCAATCAGCATTATAACGAAGATACTCACAGGCTGGAATCATTGCCGGGCGATTCTCTTAACGGCTTTTATCGTGTATCCAATTACTCGGCTAGTTTGGCTCTAAGTACGAAATTGTATGGTATGTATAAACCGATCTTTGCGAAGAAGAAGGAGATACAGATTCGTCACGTATTCACACCGCAGGTGAGTTTGAGTGGTGCTCCGGGATTTGGCAAGTACTGGGAAGAATATACCGATTATAATGGTAATACACAATATTATTCTCCTTTTACCAATCAGCCTTATGGCGTGCCTTCTCGTGAGGGGTCGGGAACGGTTAGTTTCTCGATAGCTAATAACTTGGAGATGAAGTATTATGACGCAAAGAATGATACAGTCAAGAAAGTTAGCCTTATTGATGATTTGAGTGCCAATATGTCCTATAATATGGCGGCAAAGGAAAGACCGTGGAGTGACTTAAGTATGAACCTCCGTCTGAAACTGACCAAGAATTATACTTTCAATATGAATGCCCAATTCGCTACGTATGCCTATACATTCGATAAAAGCGGTAATGTAGTGACTAGTAATCGTACAGAATGGTCGTATGGTCGTTTTGGGCGTTTCCAAGGATATGGCTCTTCTTTCAACTATACCTTTAATAATGACACATGGAAGAAATGGTTCGGTCCGAAAGAGGAGGATGAAAAAGGAAAAGATAAGAAGTCGGAGGATAGTGATGATGAAGAATCTGACGGAACGGAAGGAGATGGTACTACACCTAAGAAAGTAGAGAAAGCACAGGCAGACCCGGATGGTTATCAGGTGTTTAAGATGCCTTGGTCGTTGAGCCTTAGCTATTCGTTTAATATCCGTGAAGATAGGTCTAAGCCTATTAACCGTTATTCCATGCGATATCCTTATACGTATACGCATAACATCAATGCAAACGGAAATATAAAGATTTCTAATAACTGGTCGCTCTCGTTCAACTCGGGCTATGATTTTCAGGCAAAAGAGATTACGCAGACTTCTTGTACAATCTCCCGTGACTTGCACTGTTTCAACCTGTCCGCCAGTCTTTCTCCTTTCGGACGCTGGAAATATTACAATGTTACCATCCGTGCGAATGCAAGCATCTTGCAAGACTTGAAGTATGAGCAGAGAAGCCAAACGCAAAGTAACATTCAGTGGTACTAGGATAAGTTGAGAGTTGAGAGTGGAAATTCGGACGTGTAATTGTTTTGCTAGAATATAGAAAAGAAAAATGGCTGCGCTATCATTCGACGAATAGTGCAGCCATTTTTTTTACTCTTTACTCTTTATTCTCAACTCTCCATTCTCAACTTCTCCAACTACCATGCGATTTCTGTTTTTCCATGGGTTTTCAGGTAATCGTTTGTACGGCTGAAATGTTTGTTTCCGAAGAAGCCGTTGTAAGCTGAAAGAGGAGAGGGGTGGGCAGAGGTGAGCACCAGATGCTTGTTGCGGTCGATAAACGCCCCTTTCTTTTGAGCGTATGATCCCCATAAGATAAATACCAGGTTTTCTTTTTCTTCTGTCAGGGCACGGATTGCAGCATCGGTAAATGTTTCCCAGCCACGATTCTGATGTGAACCTGCTTGGTGGGCACGTACCGTCAGAGTTGCGTTGAGTAATAATACTCCTTGTTCTGCCCAGCGAGTCAGGTTTCCCGTGGTCGGGGCATCTGAACCGATGTCGGCTTTGATTTCTTTGAATATGTTCACTAATGAAGGGGGAAAAGGCACTCCGTCGTTTACAGAGAAACAGAGACCATGTGCTTGTCCCGGTCCATGGTAAGGATCTTGTCCTATAATTACAACTTTCACTTTGTCGAAAGGACAAAGGTTGAAAGCATTGAAGATCAGTTTTCCCGGAGGGAAGATCTGATACTGGCTATATTCGCTTTTGACGAAATCGGTCAGTGTGCGAAAGTAGTCTTTGTCGAATTCGGGTTTTAAATGTGCTTTCCAGCTTTCTTCAATTTGTACGTTCATAGTCTGTTATATAAGGTGTATATCAAGTTCTTCACATTCTTTGCGCATATCTTCGGGCCAGATGCTGGCTTGTATCTCTCCAATGTGAGCTTTGCGAAGGTAGAACATACACAAGCGGGATTGTCCGATACCTCCTCCGATAGATAGTGGAAGGGTGTCATTCATCAATCGCTTGTGGAAATAAAGTTCCAGTCTTTTTTCTTCTTTTTCTTCTTTCAACTGACGTTGCAAGGCTTCTTTGTCAACACGGATTCCCATAGATGATAATTCGATGGAGCGTTGCAGTACATTGTCCCACAGAAGGAGGTCGCCGTTTAGTCCGGGCAAGTCGTTCAATCCTTTGGTTGTGTAGTCGTCATAGTCCGGTGCGCGTCCGTCGTGTTTCTTGCCGTCGCTAAGTTTGCAGCCTATGCCTATGATAAACACAGCTCCGTATTTCTGACAGATGGCATGTTCGCGACATTTGGGTTCCAGATCCGGATAAAGTTGGCGCAATTCTTCTGAATGGATGAAATGTAGCTTTTGTGGCAGGCACGGCTTGATTTGCGGATACATTTCGTATACCATATATTCTGTACGGATCATAGCTGCATAAATACGGTTGACGATCTCTTTCAGGAAGTTTACGTTCCGGTCTTCATTGGTGATGACACGTTCCCAGTCCCACTGGTCTACGTAGAGAGAATGCAGGTTGCCCAGTTCTTCGTCTGAACGGATTGCGTTCATATCCGTATAAATACCATATCCGGGTTCGATATGATAGTCAGCTAAGGTCAACCTTTTCCATTTAGCCAATGAATGAACCACTTCGGCTTGTGCATCGCCCAGATCTTTAATAGGGAAAGAAACGGGTCGTTCTATTCCGTTCAAATCGTCATTGATACCCATTCCTTTCAATACGAAAAGGGGGGCAGTCACACGTCTAAGGCGTAGCTCGGATGACAAGTTTAATTGGAAGAACTCTTTTATTTGCTTGATTCCCAGCTCGGTCTGTTTGAGGTCGAGTAGCGGATTATAGTTCTTAGGTTTTATCAAGTAACTCATAGGTTTGTTAAATGTTAATTGTCGGCAAAGATAGGAATAAAATTGATATATGTAATGGATATTCTCTAAAAGATTGTCAATTTGATAAAGTAAATGCTCTAAAGCATTTCAAAATAACAGTGTCTTAACATGGGGAAGTACCTTAAGAACTATAAAAAAAGAAGAATCATTAGGAAGATGAGAAGATTTTTTATACTTTTGTCCTCGCATTTAGAAAGAATGGCCCCGTAGCTTAGTGAATAGAGCGTCAGATTCCGGTTCTGAAGGTCGTGCGTTTGAATCGCACCGGGGTCACAATAAAAAATCGCAATTCATTATTAATTAATGGATTGCGATTTTTAATTTATGTGTGTTGCACAACAATTGCACAACATCTAGGAATGTGGAGAGATTTATTAATAAAATAAAAGCCCGTTTTTTAGACGGGCTATTATTGGTATTACATGTTCTTTTTAACAAGATCAACATATCCGGGGAAGTCTCCGGGATTATTATAAAGTTTCTTTGGATCATTCGTCATCTGAATTATTTCCCAGTTTGGCGAAATATATATAAGGTACTCGTCCAAGATTACAGCTCCTAATTTATTCTTACCTCTAAATTTATACTTGTATAAATAGGCTACATCTTCATTGACTTTATCGCCCATCGCATTTTGAATAGAATCTATTCCAATAAGTATTATACTATCTTTAGTTATTGAAGAAGAATAATCTAATCCATAATTGGATGCCCCTTTATTGTTTTCAATGCTTTTTTGGAAGTATTCTTTTCGATAGTTGATATTATCAATATACTTTATAGTATCAATGGCTTCCGCAGAAACAAACTCATAGCTAGACCAATCATTCATTTCTGTTTTCAGTTTGGCTTCTACTACTTCTCTTACTTTTTTCTCGTTTTGATTACCTGATCCCCCACATGAACAAAGTGCAGTGATTGCACATACTAATAAAATGATCTTTTTCATAAGCTTATTTTCTTTTGGTTGGTGATTTTCTTGTATGAGGTCGTACATAAGTTCCATCTTTTCTATAATATCCTTTTACTTGTACTCGACCTGTACCAGTGGAACGTGAAGGTGAATATGAGGATTTTGTCTTGATTGATTCTGTAAAATCTATTCTTTTTCCTTTAAAGTAATAGGTGGAATCTGTAGAGTTAAAAGTTAGATGTTTTATATCTTTAGAGGATATTTGTATAGGGTTTGATAAATTATAAGTTCCACAAATATATCCTTTATGACTTCCATATTGGGCTTTTTTTACAGTGCTACGACTCTCTTTGATAACTATATGTTTTCCTTTAGGAACATACATATAAGGAAGAAAATTATCTTTTGTAGGTTGTAAATCTATTTTAGATTCTGTTTGATATATATAATATTTACCTGATGAACATCCCGTCATTAATATGGTAAAAATTAATATTAAGAATAATATCTTTTTCATAAGCTAGTTTTTTGATTATCCGATTTTGTTTGATTGTGTGAATTTAAATACTCTACTGCCTTTTGGTACTTTTCATTAAATTCATTCATCTTTTTATTATATATCACTGTGTCTTTAAATAATTCAAAGTCTTCTTTAATATGTGCTTTCTCTGTTTCTGCATTTTCTATAATATCTTTATAATACTCTATGTTCTGTTGTTCAACGACAGAGCGCCATAAGAATATAGGGACCAGTAAAAACAATGAGAGTAAAATATATAATATGCCTGCTTTTATTAGTGATTTTCGCTCGGAAGGATTACAAGGTACTTTTATTCTTATATCTTGTTTTACATGTCCGTTCAGCCTGCGCCCATCTTTATATCTTCTATCTGGTACAAATTGTGCAACTAAAACAGATTTCTTCATGAATACTGTTTTTTGAAAAAATTTCATGATACCAAATATGAATATAATAATAGAAGGTACTACTAAAATAGCAAAAAATAAAGAAACAATATAGAGTACTATTTTAATGCCAGCGTTATATCTAAATAAAGATACTTGAAACCCTTCTGCTTCTGCTCTTAATCTTAATTCTTCGGGGGAGATGACCTCATTGGTTGATTCATCGAAAAATTGGTTATGTGTATTTTTTCCGATACCTCTTATTGGGGTACTATGTGCATTCCCATAAATAGAGTTACTTATCACTTTCCCTCCATCTCGTCCCACTTGATTCACAGCAGACCGTATAAACCCTTTTGCTAAATCTTCAGTAAAATTTCCCATTAAATTTATTGCTATTTTTTATGTTGCCAACAGTAGATGCTTCCTTTTTCTGCATTACGTTTACATTGGTCTCCATCTTTAGTTATTGCCTGACATCTTTGGTTGTCGTCTTCATCACTACATGCTTGCAAAAATGTTGGTAATAAAAAGATTGAAATTAATAGCAGTGCCTTTTTCATAATCTTGTGTTTTAATTAATTTAATATTCGATTGTTATTCTTATTTTATCTTCTTCTAGGTCTAACTGATTCTATAACATTGAAAATCTGTTTTACATCGCACAAATCAATAACTCGATCAGGGTACATATCATTTAATGAATGAATAGTAATAGTGTGATTTTCCACATCATGATCTATAATGCGCTTAACTATGATTCCATCGGTGTGCACTATAACGAAATCCCATTTGCGAAGATGTAATTTGGAAGTTGCCCAAAGGTATGGAGCGATTTCACGACAGTAAAGTCTATCGCCTTCTAGATAGCTTTCTTCGGTTCCATTATTCATACTATCTCCTTTGACCTCAAAGGCTATATAATTTCCATGTCCTTCTTTATCTACTATAAATGGTATTTTAGGTAATTGCTCCATGTAAGATGCGTCTGTGTATCCATCTAAATAACCCGCATAAGCGAATTGATTAACTAACGGGATATAAACCACGTCTTGTTGGATGGGCGTAGCTTCATTATATTGGGGTGTATTATTGGTAGTTTTGAGCATTTCGCCTTCTCCTGTAAGTAGCCAAGTAGGATTTACGTCAGGAATTTTAGACAGTATTTTATCTAAAACACTTTTTCCGATTCCTCTTTTTCCACTAACCCATCCACTTGTAGTAGATGTTTTCTCATTCATGAAATTAGCAAATTCCATGTTATTATCATGGAAAAAGTATTTTCTTACTTCTTTAATCCTTTCAAATACTTCCATATTACAGGTTGAAGATTCGCATTATTGTTAATAAAACTTTTATTTGCGAATTAAATTCGCATAAAATTTGCATGATTCGCAAAAGTGCGTATCTTTGCAACATCAAACAACATCCAACACCACAAAGGTGCAAAGTTTGAGCGAGAAAAGCAAATTTTTTACATAACTAAAAATAGGTAAGACGATGAACGCATTTACATTTTTGACAGAAAACGGAAAATTCAATAACAGTGAGATAATGAAACACGCTCACATCTTGAAAGCGTATCGTCGTATCTCTTTGAGTGAAGCCTTGAAACAGGCTTGGTTTCTGGCAAAG
Source organism: Bacteroides sp. LFL-34 (assembly GCF_027257075.1). Classification (NCBI taxonomy): domain Bacteria; kingdom Pseudomonadati; phylum Bacteroidota; class Bacteroidia; order Bacteroidales; family Bacteroidaceae; genus Bacteroides; species Bacteroides sp. LFL-34. The sequence goes on from NZ_JAPQKZ010000010.1 coordinate 58,219, forward strand.
AGACAGCAAAGAGAATACAGAGAGATTGAAGAGGAAAAGAAGTCTTTCAAGCCGGCATTCAATGCAAGCAAGGGAAACGTATTGAAAGCGTTCTTTGCCGGAAATCATGCTGATTATGTAAATCGTGATAGTTCATGGAGGTAATTATGAATACAGAACAGATTAACGACAAATTGGCTTTCCTTCATCAATACGTGAAGGATTTGGAGGGAAGAGACGAAAAGACCGTTCAGTTATTGACCTCTTTTAATAAGCCAAAGGAATGGATCATGAATTACCTCTTCAATTTGGTTAGTGAATACGAATCCCTGTTAGGTTAGAATCTACGAAAGAAGCGAGCGAAACGCTTTCGGGGAGCATTGATTAGTTCTTTGACATATTGGTTCATACGAAAAGAAATTCAACCGTAGCAGAAATGCCGAGACCGGGTTGAAGGTTCGAATTAGTAGCGCATATCACTTGGAAGTCCGAAAAAACGTCTTTATCAGTAAGCATATAGCAGTTAGGCGAGCTATAACGCTATCTAAGTGATTCAACATATAGCCCGTACAGACAGTTGCACTGTTTGCGTGATGTCTTGATCGGATCAAGGTACGGGCGCAAACTTTTAATCCAAATAGTTATGTTTAATATTATAAGAAAACACAGAGAAAAGAAATTAAGAGAAAGGTGTATTAAATATGCATTAAGAATCTCTAATGTGTATACAACTCATTCTTTAATTGATGCGGCAGATAATATTTATAATTATATCAGTAGGCATGAAAGACAATGATGATGTTATTATCATACATATAAAAATAATCATTTTTATATTGGGTTTTATAGCGGGTATATTATTAGGCAAATAATATTTTAATGGTTTTTACTATGTGGGTGTACAGTCTGCGAAGATAGTACACCTTTATTCGTTTGAATTTCGATAAGTCCTGTATCTGACGTGGTACAGGCAAATGGATAAGTGGCGGAATTGGTAGACGCTTAGTTTGATAATACGGCTGACTAGCCTCGAAGCAAGAAAGACGATCGGGGAAGTCAGAACCACAATTGAAACGTACAAACGAAATCTTGCAAATCCCGGTTCAACTCCGGGCTTATCCACAAATAATCAAATAATTAATCTTATGGCAAATAAAAGACTAGAAGTAATCACGGAAAATGTGCTTCGTACTAGAGGGATAAAAGTATCAAAATACCCAGAAAGTGTTTCTAATGGACTTGATGAAATGGAAATTGGGCAAGTTTTTGGTTTCTTACCTAAAAATCCCAATGTACTGAACTCTACAATTAGTAGAAAAAGAAGAGCCTCGTGGAATTGTAAAGAATGGGATGTATTAGGAATAGATCCATTAAATAAAATCTGTTTTGTTAAACGTACATTGTAATGGAACCTTTATCTCAATGTGAGTACCAAGTAGCCCATGAAGTAGCAAAAGGTCATACTCCTGATGAAATAGCGGATTTACTTAAAAAGTCGGTTTGGACGATAAAAGCGCAAATACGGGACATTCATAAGAAACTAGGCATTAATAACAATGTCGAGCTTACTTTATATATGCTATGTGATAGGGCAAAAAGAAATTTCGATCTGAAAGAAATACGAAAGCATGGAATTGAATTTTTCTTCTCTGTATGGTTCTTCATTTTAGCTATAACTCCTAATTTCCAAATGGATATGAGAAGGTTAAGAATGCGTTCCAGTGCTCGAATATCGGCAAGGGCTGTTCGACCTAAAAGAGATAGTTATTTGATGTTCGCTGCCTAATATTAACTATAAAAATATGTTCTATGAAAACAATTCATAAAATACAGAATATAATTGCGGTCATTGCTTTAGGAATGTCTATGCATTTAGCAACGCAATTGGAAATAACTACCAAAGAGACTATATCAGCCGCTATAATGGTAGTTCTCACTATAGTAATGCTACTAGAAAGAAATTATAAAGAAGTTCAACAAAAATAATAGGAGGAATTATGGGAATTACAGAAATATTGGATAGTGGCGCAGATGTTACTTTAAAAATTAAAAGTAAAGACTTAAAAGATTTTGCGGATCATTTGATTGAAAAATCAATAAAAGGGGTCAAAGAATCATTTGTTAGACCGGAAGAGAGATATTTAACGATAAAAGAAGTTGCTGAAAAACTTCATGTTGATCCATCAACTTTATGGAGTTGGGATAAAAAAGGTTATCTCCGTAAAATAGAGGTTGGAGGGAAAAGATTATATCGTGAAAGTGACGTAGAAGCAATTCTAAATCGCAAATAACCATTCTAATCCTAGTGTCCGTTGATTCGGTATCTAGGAATAAAATTTTGTCATTTAAATTCGATTTTGGAAGCGTCGGTTCGTGAGGATAGGCGCTTTATTTATTTCGATTAACCACTTTGAATAATATAAGATATGGGACTTATTAAGAAACCTAACGAGCTGACCGTTAAGACTACATTGTCAGCACTGATTTATGGCCAACCAGGTATGGGTAAAACAACACTTGCATTAAGTGCTCCTAATCCTGTATTGTTTGATTACGACGGTGGTATTCACCGTGTAAATGCAGCTCATCGTGTCCCTACTGTCCAAATAACCAGTTGGGAAGAAACGAATGAAGTATTATCCTCCGAGGAAATAGAAGAATTCGATACTATTGTTATTGATACAGCGGGCAAAATGCTTTCTTTCATGGATAAATTCATTATACAAACCAATCCTAAGATGCGCAAGAATGACGGTACGTTATCTCTACAAGGGTATGGAGTTCGGAAAAATATGTTCATTAATTTTGTGAATCAGGTTTCTCTTATGGGAAAATCTGTGATATTCGTAGCTCATGAACGTGAAGAAAAGAATGGGGATGATAAACAGATTCGTCCAGAAATTGGTGGTTCATCTGCAGGAGATTTAATAAAAGAACTTGATCTGGTCGGGTATATGGAAGCTATAGGAAAAGATCGAACTATATCTTTTGATCCATGTGAAAAGTTTTATGGTAAAAATACTTGTAATCTTCCATCACGTATAAAAATACCTGTCATTATTGATTCTTCCGGGCAAATAACAGGAAAGAATGATTTTATGACAAATGTTATTCTTACATATAAGGAGTATCAAGCAAAACAAACTGAATTATCATCTGTATATGATACAGTGGTTGATGCAATCCGTGATACTGTGGAGCAGGTTACAGACCAGGTTTCCGCCAATGAAGCCAGAACGGCTATCTTAAATATGACACATGTCTTTGATAGTAAATTACGTGGTAGTATCCTACTTAATGAAAAATGTAAGAAACTAGGTTTGAAATTTAACAAAGCATCGAATCTATATGAACCTGCGGCCTAAGTATAAACTATATCCGACGCTACTTGATAAATTCACTCAATATCTAAGAGTAGACGAACAAGTTGAAAGTTTTTGGAATATTGATGCTGAAACAGGAGAATATAAGAAGAGCCCGGAACAGATAGAGGAAGAACTAAAACAAAGCCTATTAGATGCCATAAATCGTGTTCCCTTTGAAAGTGAAGCATCAGATAAGGGTACGGCTTTTAATGCCATCATAGATTGTTATATTCATAAGAAAAACCATATTCCTAATGAACGTGAGCCATATACTATAATTGGAGATAAAGAAACCAATATTATTCAGGTTGATTTTCCTGCCACAGATATATCTCCAGAAAGACATTTCCTCTTTGATAGGATCTGGTGTATTGAACAGTCGGAATATTTTGCTAACGCCTTGTCTCAAGTATTGGTTTCTGCAATACTTCCCACCTGTTATGGAGAAGTGGAATTATATGGATATATAGATGAGTTAATAAGGGATGTTGTTTATGATATTAAATCTACCTCTAATTATCAATTTGGAAAGTATGAACATGGATGGCAAAGACATGTATATCCCTATTGTTTAATTGCATCCGGTCAAATGGATAATATTAAGGCTTTTGAATATACTGCTTTCCATTTAAAAGGCGGAACTAGTCGGAATCCCCTGATAACAGGTGTTCGTTATCCTGAATATTATACATATAATCATGAGCAGACAGTTAAGTTGCTTACCGCTCATGTTGAACGGTTTATAGAATTCATAGAGGAAAATCGGGAATATATTATAGATAAAAAAATATTTGGTTTGGAATGATTTTCGATTTGAAGAATGAATATCAAATACCCAAGTTCAAAGAGTATGTAAACAAGCTGTTTAGTGAACGTGCGGTGGTGGAAGTGAAAAAGAAACTTCCTAACCGCACGCTTGCCCAAAACAGCTACTTACATCTTCTTTTAGGATATTTCGGTAGTGAGTACGGTTGTAGCCTTGACGAAGCCAAAATTGACTTCTATAAGAGAACTTGCAACCGTGATTTGTTTGAACGCAAAACGATCAACAAGAAAGGTGAAGAAGTAACTTATTTACGCAGTTCGGCAGAACTGACAACAGGGGAAATGACTTTATCTATTGAGCGTTTTCGTAATTGGAGCACGGCACAGGCAGATATTTATCTACCGGCTGCTAATGAACATCAAATGTTGGTATATGCCCAGCAAGAAATTGAACGTAACAAAGAATTTATTTAATCATTTTATTTTATGGACAAATTTTTAGGTCAAGAAATCCCCGAAAAGGATAGATGGCAGTTCTTACAGGACAATGCCGATGCAGTGGAAGAGATTGGCTATACTCATCGCTTTACACCGGATGAATTAGCGCAAAAGAAAGAATCTCTTGCTGAAACCTCAATTCAAATTAATGATATTGAGATAGAGAAAAAAGAAGCAATGGAAGCATTTAAGGCAGAGTTAAAGCCTTTGAATGAAAGGAAACAGGAACTTCTTGAAAATATAAAGAAAGGCTCTGAATATGTTGAAAATGAAGAGTGTGTAAAAATTCTCTATCATGAAGAAAAGATGGCCGGGTATTACAACAAACTTGGTGAGCTGGTTTATTCCCGTCCTATCATGCCGCAGGAAATGCAAAGAACTATTTTTAATATTAACCGTAAAACAGGAACAGAATCATGAGCGAAAACAAATTAAACGTGGTTGTACCGAAAGATTATAATGGTACGCCTATTGAAGTAGTATTGAGAGAGGGAACAGCCCCCGAACAACTGGAGATAAAAGAGCCGGAAAGGGTTATGATAGACGGGACGATTGATGCGCCTTACAGATGGTTAGAGAAACGTATTGATTTAATCAACCAAAAGTCTTCCAATATTATCGTGAATCGTGACAAGATGGGGATGATTTTAACGATTAACGAAACAAATTATTACCAAGATGCCATCACCGGTGTACTTCAGCCGTCCAAAGAGATGGTAGAGTTCGGCATTAATACCGATAAGAAATGGGAACCTATCAAATTATCGCAGTTTTTGAAGATGCACCGAGCTTTCTTTACTGACAAGTCGCAGAACATGATGCTTGTTTCTACTTTGAAGAACTTCAAGGCAAAAGTAAACCAAGACATCGAACGCAGTAAGGAGGAAAATGGCAGTAAGGTGGATAACTACTCACAGGTGGTTGATTCCAACCTTCCAAAATCTTTCAAACTAAACATCCCTCTTTTCAAAGGTTTTGCCTGTGAAGAGATAGAAGTCGAAATTTACGCTGATGTGGACGGTCGGGATGTTTCTTTATCTCTTGTGTCTGCCGGTGCGAATGAGGCCATCGAGGAATACAAGAATAAAGTCATTGATGAACAATTGGAGCAGATCAAACAGATTGCACCGGATATTGTAATTATAGAAGTATAAGATGGTTGGTGGTATGGCGGAATTGGTAGACGCTGACAACTCTTAGTAGACTTGGTTATGATGTTATGAAAACTGGGCATCATTGTAAAACGAACCAATCCAGTGTTACACGGAAGATGTAGAAGATTGCCAAGCATTGCAGGTTCGAATCCTGCTACCACCACAAACTAAAATTATAAACAATGCCGTATTACATTAAACGAACCAAAGCTAAGAAAAAAGACAAGCCTTTACCTCTGTTTGATAAAGCAGGGGTAACAGTAAAGAAAAAGCCGGATTTGAAAGCTAAACTCGACAAGGAGTTTTCCCTTTTCATCCGGCTTCGTGATTGTATGCCGAACGGATATTTTCGCTGTATCAGTTGCGGACAGATAAAGCCGTTTACACAAGCAGACTGCGGGCACTATTTCAGTCGTACACATTTGGCAACACGGTTTGATGAGAATAATTGCCATGCCGAATGCCGGCACTGCAACAGGTTCAAAGCCGATCATTTGGAAGGCTATCGGGTGAATCTGATAGCCAAAATCGGGCAACAGAAATTTGACTTGCTGAAAGTGAAAGCTGATGGTACTTCCAAAATGACTGATTTTGAGTACGAACAGCTAATCAAGTATTACAAAGCACTTAATAAGAAGTTACGAAAGGAGAAAGGGGTATGAATGATTTGGAAGCAGGAACATTTGTCATGATGGTCAAGAATAATGATGGTTCATTCTCTCCGGTTGGATTAAGTAAGGAACAGGCTTATATAATCCGGACATTTCTTTCCAAACTTAGTGAGGATTCCCCTTTTATCATTAAATCAGAAGATAGATATGTACAAACTACGTGATTACCAACAGAAAGCCTCTGATGCTGCCGTTTCTTTCTTCAATAACAGGGCGAAGAAGACGAATGCTATCATGGTTCTGCCTACGGGGAGTGGAAAGAGCCTTATCATAGCGGATATAGCCGCAAGGCTTGACGGTCATACATTGGTTTTTCAGCCCTCAAAAGAAATTTTAGAGCAAAACTTCAAAAAACTCTGCTCATACGGCATTCTTGATTGCAGTATCTATTCAGCATCCTTTAACTCAAAGGAGATAAGCCGGATAACATTTGCCACCATCGGCAGTGTGAAGAATCATCCTGAACTGTTCACCCACTTCAAGAACATCATCGTGGACGAATGTCACCTTGTTAACCCTAAAGAGGGAATGTACAAGGATTTCTTCGATGCGGTGAAGTGTAAGGTTCTTGGACTGACAGCTACACCGTATCGTTTAAGTTCCAGCCGTGACTTTGGTTCTATGCTGAAATTTATCACTCGGACAAAACCTCATGTCTTTTCAGAGGTCATTTACCATGTACAGGTATCAACCCTATTAGATATGGGCTACTTGGCGAAGCTAAACTATTATCCGATGAATCCTTCAGGATGGAATGAACTTAACCTGAAAGTAAATACCACCGGTGCCGACTATACGGATAAATCAGTTCAACGAGAATATGAACGGATAGACTTCTACGGTTATCTCGTTCATATCGTCCAAAGACTGATGAATCCCAAAGCAGGTGGTAAGAGAAAAGGCATTTTAGTATTTACTCGGTTCTTGAAAGAAGCAGAGCGGTTGACCTATTCAATACCTGGTTGCGCTATTGTATCCGGTGATACTCCAAAAGCAACTCGTGAAATGATTCTCCAACATTTCAAAACTGGGGAAATACCAGTAGTGGCGAATGTCGGGGTATTGACTACGGGTTTTGATTATCCAGAACTTGACACTGTTGTTATGGCACGTCCTACGATGTCACTTGCTATGTGGTATCAGATAGTCGGTCGGGCTATTCGCCCCCACCCTTCCAAAGAATGTGGCTGGATTGTAGATTTATGCGGTAACATCAAACGTTTTGGCGAAGTCTCTGATTTACGGTTGTTTGATAGCGGTAATGGTAAATGGGTAGTTTGCTCTAAAGGAAGACAATTAACAAACGTGAGATTCTAACTATGGACGAAGGATTTTTGAGGCTAAGCCGCAGGTTTTTCTCGAATGAAATGTGGAAGGTAGCCCGTGAGTTTTCGGAGTGCGAAGCGTGGCTTGACTTGATTCAGTCAGCACGATTTGAGGCAACCGACAAGGCGTACAGCGAACTCATCGGAGGTCGGGAAATCTCTTATACAAGAGGTCAATATCCAGCATCCATATCGTTTTTGATGAAGCGTTGGCAATGGTCTGAAAAGAAAGTACGCTATTTCCTTGCCAAACTGAAAAAGAGAGGTATGATAACGACTTGTAACAAACAAGGCATGACTGTGATAACTTTATGCAACTATGATGAGTATAATCCTGTCAAAGGCAAGGATGAGGACATAGGTAGGGGCATAGATAACAACAAAGAAATCAGTGAGTTAAACAATGCTTTGGGCGAGCTAAGGGCAGAGCTAAGGGCAACTGCTGAAAAAATGGCTAAAAAAATGGAAGAATTGGGGCAGGCTAGGGGCAATAAGAAGAAGAAAGATAAAGAAATAGATAATAATAATCCCCCCATACCCCCCGAGGGGGAGGGGATAAATATAAAATCTCGTTCTGTTTTTGAATCTTATGTGAAATCGACTTTTGACACAGATTACTATTGGACCGAGAAAGACGCTGGATCAATGAGTAAACTTCTTAAGAAGATTAGTTTTTCCCGGAATCAGAAAGGTATGCCTGTTGATGATGATTCTCTATTGTACGCTCTTCAAAGTTTGTTATCATCAATACACGATGATTGGATATTGAAGAATTTTAGCGTAGCTATAATTAACTCAAAATATAACGAAATTGTAAATCAAGCAAGAAATGGAAACAAGGATAAGACCGGTAACTCCGATTCCGATAGGAAAGCTGTTATCCGCACAACTGCCACCTACAACATTGATAAATGACAAGAAGAGACGAGCGGAAGTGTTTGCTGAATGCTGCCGCTTTGTTTGTCCGGGATTTAAAGTTGAAGGGGCTTTTAGAAAGATAATGAATGATATATTTCTCTATGCAGAAGGTGATTCGGGGGCTGGGAAAGGCCTTTTGCTAACAGGAGATTACGGGACCGGTAAATCAACTATAATGCAAATTCTAAATAAATACTTATGGTTTATTGGAGGACGTGATGCCGGGGATTATCCCATTGGAGGATTCAGAATTGATTCCGCCTCTTATGTTGCTACTGGGTTTTCGATGAAAGGACGGGATTATTTGGAGCTGTATACTTACAATGGTGGAATCCCTAGGACGATCTGTTTTGATGAATTAGGGAGGGAACCTATTCCTTCTAAGCATTTTGGTACGGAGTTGAATGTTATGCAGTATATTCTTCAATGTCGATATGAATTGAGATACGAGTGTAAAACTCATATAACGACAAATCTTTCTATAGAAGAGATTCAGGATCGATATGGTGCATATATCGCTGATCGCATTAATGAAATGTTTAATGTAATTGAATTGAAAGGATCTTCCCGCAGATGAGAATACTCCTAAACATCCTCCTTCTCCTAGTAGTGAACATCTTATTTTACCTGGTGGTATATGCGATAGCGGACCACTTGATGGATACAATTAATTAAAATATTTTCAATGAATACAACCTTTGAGAAATCGGTTAATACCACCGATGAATGGTACACGCCAAAAGAAATTATAGACGCATTGGGAAAGTTCGATTTAGATCCATGCGCTCCGGTTAAACCGCTTTGGCAAACAGCTACACAAATGTACAACAAGAACCATGACGGATTAACTAAAGATTGGGTAGGTCGTGTTTGGCTAAATCCACCTTACTCCCGTCCTCTAATAGAACGTTTCGTTAAACGTCTGGCAGAGCATGGAAACGGAATCGCATTACTTTTCAATCGTTGCGATTCAAAGATGTTTCAAGATGTCATCTTTGAAAAAGCAACAGCTATGAAATTTCTACGGAACCGGATTCGCTTCTTTCGACCGGATGGGACTCGTGGAGATTCGCCCGGTTGCGGAAGTATCCTAATCGCTTTCGGTGAAGATAATGCCGATATATTAAGAACTTGCGATATCGCAGGTAAGTATATACGAATCAATTAGAGTAAAACCTTGCAAGTTCTTGAAGGATTATCAAGGATTTGCGAAAAACAAATAAAGTAATGAGTGAAACAAAAATCATATTAGATGCCTGTTGCGGTAGCCGGATGTTTTGGTTTGATAAGAAGAATCCGAATACTTTATTCATAGACAAACGTAGTGAAACCATCACGGCCAAAGATAGAGATAAGATCAGAACCATAGAAGTAAAACCCGATATTGTAGCAGATTTCACTAATTTGCCATTTGAGGACAACTCTTTCTATATGGTAGTGTTTGACCCTCCACACCTTAAAACACTTGGTGAAACGTCATGGATGGCAAAGAAGTACGGCAAACTTCCTTCGAATTGGCAGGAAGTAATAAAAGCTGGTTTCGATGAATGTATGCGTGTCTTAAAGCCAAATGGTACATTGGTATTCAAGTGGAACGAAAGCGAGATAAAAGCTATTGAAATATTGTCTCTTATCCCTTATGAGCCGTTGTTTGGGCACACTACAGGGAGGCAAAGTAAGACGATATGGATGTGCTTTATGAAGTTACCAATTGACTAATAACAAAATTAGAAAGTAATCAAATGATAATAGCATGGTTTTCTTGCGGTGCAACATCCGCAGTTGCTTGTAAGATAGCATTAAGTCTATACGATGATGTGCAGATTTACTACATCGAGACAGGCTCCGGACATCCTGATAACGCCCGATTCCTGGCAAATTGTGAAAAGTGGTACAATCAGCCAATATACACCATTCGCAGCGATAAGTATATCAATGTAGAGGATGTACTGACTAAAAAACGGTATATCAATGGTCCGACTGGTGCGGCTTGTACATTCCGCCTCTTATGTTGCTACGATCCAAATAACAGAGGATGAGTGGAAGAACGCTTTGAAAAATTGTATAAACCCATATTAAAGACAAAAAAGATATGAAGAAATATAGAGTATATGACTGTTACGGACACAACGTAGCTGTATTTTTTGAAGAAAAAGATGCATCAGACTATTGTAATTGGAAAAACTCTTATAAAGGATGGAAATACTACACGTATGAACCTGCAATTGATTAACGTAAAAAAAAAGAACAGAAATGGATATATATAAATTTATTAATAGTACTATCAAAAGCTATGATAAATATCGAAAGAATTGTGACATTATAGCTAAGGAGGCACAAAAGTATATTGATTTTGATGATTCTGTTTCTTGTGAGTATATCATTGGGACTGGTTTAAGTATATTAGTTACAATATCTGCAAATTACACTTTCTCTGAAAGTGTATGTCCTATAGTAGGGTTCTTTGAATATGCCAAAGGGAAGGATAAATTATCAGTGGATGACATTAAAAAAATATCATTATGAGAAAGATAATAGGTGCAAAGGTTAGGACTCTTTGCCAACTAAAAAATAAAGGTGGGATAATCATTGAAAAAGGTGAAGTCTGTACTATTGTTCAAAGCTATCGTGGCTATGGCATACGTACCGATGATTATCGACAAATAAATAGAGTGGATAAATCACAAATTGATTTTATCAAACCACTAAAAGCTAAAAAAATTGTGGTTACTCCTGATGAATATGAAGCTATCCAGTTTGCACTTTCAGAGGTAGAGGCTTCTGTTGGTTATGGAGATCTATCGGAAGAACAATCTGAACTATATAAGGCAAATGAAGTGCTACTCCACAATCTTTTAGATAAAATCAATAACGCATAGCAATATAAGTATGAAAACAGAATCAAGTGCAGTAAATCCGTATAATGGAATGTTCGGGCAGCAGGGATGGATTTGCCCGAAGTGTGGGAGAGTGTATTCACCTTTTACTCAAATGTGTTTGTATTGTAAGCCCAATAATACAACAACTGTTTCTAATCTTGGTAACAGAACTAATAATATTGTCAGTGAAAAAGAACTAAGAGAAAACCGTAAAACAGAGTAATATGAAGAAGATTAAAGATTTAACAATCAAGGTAACTTACATAGTTGGGCTTAGTAATATTGAAGTCCCTGACGAAGTTTATAATGAATTAGCTAAAGCCTATGATGAAGGTGGTGATGTACCTGAATGGGATGATGAGCTTGAAAACGCAAATGAATGGTTGTTAGATAATATCCGACAAAATGATGCTATGGAGTGGGAGTTTGAGATTGAAGATTTTCGAGATAAATAATTAATAACAAAATAATTATGAAACAGACATTAAAAGAAGCAGCAAGAAAATACGCTGACGAGATATATGATCCTGCTGACAGAGGAATTTTGTATAGAGAAACACAGGATGATTTTATCGCTGGTGCAGAATGGCATGCAAAGCAATCCCATTGGATAAATGTTAAGGAACGGTTGCCGGACTATGAGGGAAAAGTTTTAGTTCTTTATGAATATGAAGGGGAAATGCAAATTCAAGAACTTTTCTATATTGGCGAAAAAAGAATGGTGTTTGGTTCTAGTGAAGTACTTGCGTGGATGCCAATACCATCTTTCGATGAAATACTGGAAGCCAACAAAGATGTACTAGAACGGATTAAAGAGAAAGGAGATTGATTAATGAGATTTATATTAATTATACTTATGATAACCATGTTATTATCTTGTAAAGATGATATAGCTGGTCCTTTAAAAGGTGGAACGATTATTACTGTTAAAGGAGACACTATTAAGTTTTATGGAGGAACGTTGACTTATAGCGGATTTGGCACTAGAAGTATTAGGGATATTGCAATTAATGAATTAAAGAAGAAAGGAGATTGAATATGAAATATGTTAGAACATTCTTATATAAATATGATGGTGATGAAAAGGTAAAAAATTGGCAATGGTTTTTAGTATTAATGAATTCATATAATGGTACTAAAGCAGTATATATTAAGATGAAAAAAATGCCTGTTTTTAATGAATTTCAACATCAAATTCATTGCACGAGTGAAATATGCAATGGAATACATAAGCCAACAATATACTCTATAACAAGACTTAAAGAAAATGATGCTATACCAAATATGGCATATTGCTATGAAGAAGAAATTGTTACAAAAGGAAAATTTTATGGAGATCAAGTAGACGGTGAAACTTTTGTAGAATCTTATTGTCGCAAGCCTACGGAGCAAATAAAAAATGATATACCCATATCGTTTGAAAATAGAGAAGTAAATCACTCCTGTAAATATAAAACTGGATCACAGAGAGCAGCCGAGTATATAGATAGATCAAAAAAAATGAGAGATGGTTATTAATTTATTGCTAGAAAAATTAAATAGCAAATATCACTTTAATAGTGGCGGGTGTTGCTATGTGGCTTATCTAATAGCTAAAGAATTAGAAGAAATGAATGAACCCTTTTACTTAATAATACAAGCTAGCTCATGGAAAGGGAATCATTATTGTATATCATGCCCTAAATTCGGGCTTATTAACCCATTTCAGGATTATCAACATCAAGTACATTTACGTGCTTCATCGGACACTATAAAGCGTATTTATGATGATAATGAATGGAGCTTAAAGTATGATACTAGTAAAAATGCAGAGCTTGCCAAAGAAATTAAGAATATATTCAATTTATTCAAAATAAAAAAAGGAGACTAATATGTATGTAGCAAGAGACAAAGACGGTGATTTGTACCTTTATAAGAAGCAACCCGTGAAGTATTCGGAAAGTTGGCAATTATGTAGTGACAATCCCCATGATTTCTATAAGCTAGACTCTTCTTTATTTCCCGAAGTAAAATGGGAAGATGAAGAGCCGACGGAAGTTGAATTGGTAAAGAAGGAGAAATAGCTATGGATGATATAAAATTGTCATTACAACAAATAGAAAAGATGAGACATGCCATTGGATTGGGTTACGAAAACACCAAAAAAAGCAGATATTGCGCTTATCGTAACAGATATATTGTTTCTAAACCAGATAATGATTGGGAAGAATTAGTTTCAATCGGATATGCTACGAAACGTGAATTTGAAATTGAAAAACAAATCGTGTATTATGTTTCAGAGCTTGGAATGAAATACTTAGGTTGTTTGTTTGGGTGCATAATAACAGAAAGCGATTAACGATGACCGAAGAACTTATAACATTAGAAACAGCGAAGCTGATGAAAAATAAAGGGTTCAGCGAATGTGTATTTACTTTTTATGAAGCAGATGGCGTAGAAGGTGACATGATACTATCTGAAACTTACGATTATTCAGAGAATTTCAATAAAAGAGAGGGTTTCCTTTCTGCACCTTCCCAATCTCTCGTCCAAAAGTGGCTACGTGAAACCAAAAATCTACATATTTCCATCATTAGAAACGCTTGCGGTTATGGATATGATATATGCAAAGCTGACAATGGCACTCATATAGCCGATGGGATATTTAAAGGCCCGAATGATGGTGGTCAGTGGGATACCTATGAAGAAGCATTGGAAGTTGGAATACAAGAAGCAATAAAACTAATATAAATAATACAAAATCATGAAAACATTTGATTTAGAAAAAGCAAAAGCAGGTGCATTTGTATGCACAAGAGAAGGATTTAGAGCTAGAATTGTATGTTTTGACGCAGATAACGATAGATTCCCTATTGTTGCTCTACTTAAAAGTGATAATGGCAAAGAATATCCCGTTTCTTTTACTAAAGAAGGACGATTTTCTGATGGAGAAGCCGACAGCCCAAAAGATTTATTCATGGTGGGAGAAAAGAAAGAAGGATGGATAAATATATATGAAGCATTCATGGTAAGATGTATTGGAGCGGTTTACAACTCAAAAGAAACAGCCATGCGTATGAAAGTTAATGAAAAAGATATTACATACATAACTACAGTTAGAGTAGAATGGGAGGAATAATCATGAAGAAAATAATGTTTAACGATAAATTTGGCTTAACCCAAGCCGTATTAGATGGTCGAAAGACTATGACGAGAAGAATAATCAAATGTCCAATAACTTTTAGGGGAGAATGGGTCGCAGGATTCAATATACACAGAAGTCCTTCTGATAAAAAGATAGTTGGCTTTCCTTGTATGTACGATGCAGATGAAAGGGAGTTTGATATGGGCGAGATATTGCCGAAATATGAACTTGGAGAAGTTGTTGCCATTGCGCAAAGTTATATGGATGTTGACCGATTCCATAGAAAAGGGAAAAATGCGGCTTACTTAGAATACTTGGATTCTATATTGCCTGAACTGAAATTATATCCCGGTTGGGGAAATAAGATGTTTGTGAAAGCCGACCTAATGCCCCACCATATCAAAATTACCGGGATCAAGGTTGAACGCCTACAGGACATTAGCGATGAAGATTGCTTGAAAGAGGGGATTATTCATGTGTCAACTTTTCTTGGACAAAAAATATATCATACCCCACATGTAAACGGATCTTACTTGTCAACGAACGTAGCCCAAGAAGCTTTTGCCTACTTGATAGACAAAGTATCCGGCAAAGGTACATGGGAAAGTAATCCGTTTGTATTTGCTTACGAGTTTGTGTTATTTGACTAAGGGAGGAATAGCCATGCCAATAAGCGAAGTTATGAACCAAGCAGACAGCAACCTACTGGCGGAATGTATGAAGGAAGCCATGAAAGTGGAATTCCTGGAAACCAGCGAAGAGATAAAGTTATGGGCTTATTCCCTGTATAATGCGAAAATATGGGGGAGAAGTGTAAAGTAAAAGAGCGTCACCCGAACCACCAGATAGACGCCCTTCCCTAATTCATAGTACAAATATACTATTTACTTTTAAATTATCGTACTATGTTTTCAGAAATATCAGAGTTAAAATCTATCAGAGAGCAGAAATCCAGATTGTCAGAAAGAGAGTCTGAATTATCTGCTCCTATTATGTCAGATCTGGATTATATTCCATCCATATATAAATGGTTTTGCGAAATACAGGATTTTAGGGATTGCCCGGGAAATAAGGATAGCGTTCATATCAGAAAGAAGTTTATATTTATCATTCTTTTCCTTTATGCTCCCAGTGTATTGGCTGGTGGGAGAATGCCAAAAGGACTTCGGGATAAGATTGCCGAATCGGTAAATATCAGCGATAAAACATTTATTTCCCACAATATCGAAACTGTGGTTGTTCTCTACAATAATTATAAGGACTTTCGGAAGGATATAGAGTATATTTACACTGGAATTGTATCTCGGTTGAAAGACAATGGTATAATAGGCAAGGTATGATAAAAAGAGAAAACATAGTAATATCTAAAGTGCATCCCAATGATGGTCAAATAGATGGATTACCGAAGAATCCTCGGCTTATCAAGGGAGAAAGATTTCGTAAGCTTTGCAAATCTATAAAAGAGCTTCCCGAAATGACAGAAGCAAGGGATATTCTTGTTTACCCATATAATAGCGGATACATTGTAATTGGGGGAAATATGCGTTTGCATGCTTACAGGCATTTAGGATGGAAAGAAGTTCCATGCTGTATTTTACCGGAAGATATGCCAGTAGAAAAGCTTCGTCAAATGCTTATTCAGGACAATAATCCATTCGGAGAGACGGACTGGAATATGATTGCCAATGAATGGGACAGCAAAGAACTTGATGATTGGGGATTTGAGGTGTGGCAGGAGCCGGAACAAAAGTCTTCAGAGCGTAGTTCAGAGGAACAACAGGAAGAAGAAAGCGAAGAGGATATAGAAAAGACAGATTTCTATGATATGATGCTTGGTGACAGGATATATGACAGCAATAATGATTTTGACATTCCTAATTTAAGGGCGGACGAACAGCCAGCAAACGGCCTTGTAATTCCCTTATCTGCATGGGGCGCTGATACCAGACAAAAGAAAGGAATATCTACCTATCATTTCTATGTAGAGGATTACCGATTTGAAGCAATATGGAAAGACCCGACAACTGTTCTTAATAGCGGATGTGAGGCTGTCATAGAGCCGAACTTGTCTTTGTTCGACACAACCCCTGTTGCCTACGGATTACATCAGATATACAAAAAGAGGTGGATTTCCCGCTATTGGCAGGAATGCGGTGTGAAGGTGTGGGCTGATTTGAATGTGGCAAAGAAGTTTCAAAAGTGGAATCGTTTAGGTATTCCTGACGGGTATAACGCTTTTGCGACCCGTGGATATTCTGACAGGCAGGAGTATTTAAAGGAAGAAATACAGATTGCCCGTGAAATATCAGGAAAGGATATTCCTAATATGATAGTTTACGGTGGTGGAGATAAAATAAAAGATATATGCGTGCAAAACAGCATTATATATGTCGAACAGTTTATGGCTAACAGAGTTAAGAAAGGAGATTGAAATGGCTAAAACAAGTGGAGGGATTAGAGGAGGATCAAGTAAAAGTTTTTCGGGAGATGCTCGTACTCTATTTAGTAATATAGAAAGAGGTTACGGACGTCAAATTGATTTCTCCGGTTATCAGACCAAAAAACTTCAAAGTTTACAGAGGTTAGGAAAAAGTTATAATCCAAATGAGAGGAATGCGGCTATACAAGCATATAACTCTTATGCAAACAGGGTTACAGGTGGGGCATACCGCTCTATTGAACACAGTTCGCTTGAAGGGGCAAGGTCTGAATTAATAAAGACTGCTCAAAAAGCATCTGCATACAGAAACCTAAATGCAATAACAGAAGAATTAAGACGAAGAAGGAAAAGATAATGGCAAAGACATCAGGAGGAATTAGGGGGGGCAGTGTAAAAGCTACCCGTAGAACTGGGCCGGGATTTACCGAACCTATTCAGGGACCCACAAAAGCGAGTTCCAATGCAACAGAGATTCAATATGTATTTGTTGACAAAATAACGGGGAATGAATCTAACGGTTATATCAGTTCTGATGTTGCGAAAAAGGCGATAAAACAAGCCGAAAGGGGAGATAAGGATGCTGGTATATACGAACCTGATAACTATTATATCCAACGAATAGAAGTCATGAAAGGAACTAATCGCTCTAGTAAGTACAGAGGGTGGTGATTTATAATAATAAAGCAAGTAGAAAACGGTTTGTAAACGGTTTGAAATGGCAAATAAGAATATAGCTAAAGATGGAAAGAAAACAAGATTTACGAGCGAAAACCAGCCTCAAAACAGAGGCCGGAAGCCTAAGCTATATACTATTGCAAAAAAAGCCTATAATATATCCTATGACGAATGGAAGGAGGTTGTAGTGCATGTTATGCAATGTACCAAAAAAGAGGTTGAGGATATTATAGAGAAAGACGATACCCCCATGTGGGTCATTAATATTTGCAGAGCATTATATAAAGATTCCGGCAAGGGATCTATCGCTACGTTAAAGGAATTGACCGAAAAGCTATGGGGAAAGCCTATGCAAGAGACAAAGCCTGAAGATGCCGATGTACCTACCAATATAGACCACGGTATAAGTATTGATTCCTGGATTAAAGATAAACTGAAATGATAGAACCCCAAGCGATATATCACCCCCTTTACACTGATACGGACAAATTTATAATCCTTATCACTGGTGGGCGTGGCTCCGGCAAATCCTTCAATGCTTCCACCTTCATTGAACGTCTGACCTTTGAAATGACGGAAGCTGGAAAGATAGTGCATCAGGTTCTCTACACCCGTTACACGATGGTTTCCGCTGGTATGTCTATCATTCCCGAAATGATGGAGAAGATAGAGCTAGACGGAACAACTAAGTATTTCAAGACTACCAAGACGGATATAGTCAATAAAATGACTAATAGCCGTATCATGTTCCGAGGCATCAAGACTTCATCTGGTAATCAGACGGCAAAACTAAAATCTATTCAGGGGATTACTACTTTCGTCTGTGATGAAGCGGAAGAGTGGACGAATGAGGAAGAATTTGATAAGATAATGCTCTCCATCCGTAAAAAGGGGATTCAGAACCGGATTATCATCATAATGAACCCGTGTGATTCCAATCACTTCATCTACAAGAAATACATTGAGAAAACCCATAAGCTTGTAGAGATTGACGGAGTGCAGGTGCAAGTCTCTACTCATCCGAATGTACTTCATATTCACACCACCTATTTTGATAATTTGGACAATCTTTCACCGGAGTTTCTGAAAGAGGTTGAGGACATGAAAGTAAATGATCCGGATAAATATGCTCATGTGGTTATCGGACGATGGGCTGACGTGGCAGAAGGTGCTGTATTCAAAAAATGGGGCATTGTTGATGAGTTCCCGATTTGGTGCAAAAAGGTTGCTTTTGGGCAAGATTTCGGGTATACTCATGACCCGTCCGCCTCTATTCGCTGCGGAATTATTGATAATGCTCTGTATTTGGATGAAGTGGATTACCGGACCGGGCTTCTTTCCTCTGATATCATTAAAACGCTTCGTCCATGGGGATTGAAGGTTATAGCCGATAGTGCTGATCCACGGTTGATTCAAGAAATACACAATGGAGGGATAAAAATATATCCTGTCGAAAAGGGAGCGGGTTCTATTAACGCAGGTATAGACAAAATGAAGAGCATGGATATTTTTGTAACTAAACGTTCATACAATCTTCAGAAAGAACTACGGAAATATGTGTGGGCTAAAGATAAGGATGGGAACTATATAAATGAACCGGAAGATCATGATAACCACGCTATCGATGCAGCCCGTTATTATGTATTGGGTGAGCTTCTTGGTAAAATTCAGAAACCTAAAGATTATTCGGGGATTTTTGGACGTTAAAAATATATCAATATGACATTAGAAGAGATTTTAGCATTAGAAGATGTAGATCAGAAGATCGAATATTTGAAGAAAGGGCGTAAAACAGAGGAACCCAATACCGGTGAAAACTGGAAGGATTGGAACGCTGATTTGCATGAAATCATTGTGGATAAAGAAAAATACCCGGACATCGAAGTTGTTGAAGAGAAAGAAAGGGAAGAATGGAATGATAGTACCGGTCAAAGCACTACTATCCCAGCTAAAAAACGTACAGAGCCGTGCAACCGTATATCTATCCCGCTGGAGCAAGATATAACCAATATTCAAACAGCGTTTACAGTAGGGGTTGAGCCTAAGATGGATTGCGCTCCGTCCAATGAAGATGAAAAAGGGCTATTTTATGCTATCCAACAAGTACTGAAGAAGAATAAAATAAAATACCAGAATAAACGCATAGTTCGTTCCTGGCTTTCTGAACAGGAATGTGCCGAATACTGGTATGCAGTCAAAGATGATTCGTTCTGGACTAAGTTCTGGAATAAAATACAGAAGGTTTTCGGGGGAAGTGTAAGACCGCAAAATAAGCTTCGTAGCGTAATATGGTCGCCATTCAGAGGAGATAAACTTTATCCTTTCTTCGATGATGCCGGAGATTTGGTCGCCTTCTCACGTGAATATAAAAAGAAAGACCTGGACGATGTAGAAATAGTATGCTTTCAAACTGTTACCGCTACCCATGTTTACCAGTGGGAAAATACTAATGGGTGGGAAGCGGTAGAGGAGAAGTCTTTCAGGCATGGGTTTAAAAAGCTACCTGTTTTATATGGCTATCGCCCAGAGACTTACTGCCATAAGATAAAGACTATACGTGTACGCATAGAGAAGATATTATCAAGCTATGCCGATTGTATAGACTACCACTTCTTTCCGTATTTAATGCTCTTTGGGGACGTGTCAGGCTTTACAGGGAAGAAACGCAACAGAATCATACAATTGACCGGAGATAAGGCAAACGCTCAATATCTGACCTGGAATCAGGTTCCTGATACTGTTAAATTGGAACTCGAAGGGCTTACTAACAGGGCGTACGATCTGACGAATACTCCACGTATATCACCGCAAGAGTTGAAAGGTCTTGGAAATGCCATTTCGGGGAAAGCGTTCAGGTATATTTTTATGGGTGCGCACATGGCGGTATCTAATCATGCGGAAGTAATTGGGGAGTTCTTTCAACGGAGGGTAAACTTCTTGGTATCAGCTTTGGCGGATATTAACCCATCCGAATTTGACAAGGCGTCCCAGACTATTGATATTGATGTAGATTTGGTTCCATATATGATTGATGATATTGATGAACGGGTAACAACGGCAGTTAGTGCAATAGATGGTAAAGTATGGTCCCGGAGAGAGGGTATTTTGTTTGCCGGTAATGCCGAAAGGGTGGATGAAGTCCTGAAAGAGATTGAGGAGGAAGAACAGAAAGAATCTTCTGAATCAGTCAAAAAGGACAATTTTTAGGGTGTGTGGTCGGAAAAATTCCGAGGGTTATACAAAAATCATAGGAAAAATAGAACAAAATATTTAATAATATGAACGATTTAGTATTTAAAGGTGAGAACAACCAAGCGCTAACAAGTAGCTTGTTGGTGGCTGAAAAGTTCGGGAAAGAGCATAAACATGTTTTAGATGCTATTAGGGAACTTATACAGGGGTGTGCCGAAAATTCGGCTGACCCCATGTTTGTTGAAACTATTTATGTTAACGAACAAAATAAGCAAGAATACCCAATGTTTATAATGAATCGTGACGGTTTTACTTTGCTGGCTATGGGATTTACAGGGAAAAAGGCTATGCGCTTTAAACTTGATTATATTGCAGCTTTCAATGCGATGGAAAAAGCTCTAAAGGAAAAGCTGAAGCCATTATCCCAACTTGAAATACTGGTCCAGTCCGCACAAGCTTTGCTTGAACAAAGCAAACGGATTGAAAACGTAGAAAAGAGGCTGGACGCGATGGAGCAGGAGAGAGAAGAAAACGGGAAATTGTTGTTAGCGGTTGCTGTTTCATCTGAAAAGGTACCGGAAATTTCTCTTCGTGATAAGATCCGCCAACTGGTGAACAAATATGCTTCGGCAACCAACACTAGACAACAGGACGTTTGGCACAAGGTTTATGAGCAATTATATTACCTCTATCACATTTCTATTAGTAACTATAAGAAAAAGTTCAAGGGAGAAACAAAACTTGAAATAGCGGAAAGAAATAATATCTTGGATAAGGTTTACGCCATTATCTCAAATATGGTCCGGGAGAGAAACGTTGCATGAGTACAGACATAAAGAAAGGGCAGCCCTAAAGCTACCCTTTCCCGCTGATTGGCGTCAACTAATGTGCCAGGCCGAAGCCCCTGACTACTCTATTTCTTGTTAATAAGCTCTTGTAGCATCTTGTTCGTCTCTACAGCTAACGAAGTCATTAGAAAGCCATCCTTACACATTTCATGTACTTGACCGAATATCCGCTTTAGATTCGATTCCATGCTTTCTTTCGGGTTGTACGCAACTTCTTCCTTTCCGTAAGGTATCATCCCACCGTAGATACTTCCGTGCTTCTTGCGACCGCTAACGAGCGTTTCTTGCAATGATTGGTTGAACTCCTTGATTTGCTTTTTGACGATGCGTTCTGCGTACTTCGTACAACGCTCTGAGCGGAGCTTCTCTTCCATTTCGTTGAAGGCGTTGATGTATGCTTCCTTGAACTGGGCGGCTACCTTTCCGGTGAAGCCCATGGCGAGGAAGGTGAAGCCGTCACGGGTCATGTAGTACATGGGATATGTTTTGCTTACATTCCCATTTTTCTTTGTATAGTCAGATAAGCCAAAATTGGCTTGTCTGAAATTTATGCTACATTCTAACTGATTTATAGCCCTTAAGACTTTACCATGTTCTTTGTGGAAGTAATCCGCAACCACCAAAGAAGAGGTTACGGCTTGACCGTTTTTCGCTTCTACCAAATCAATCCTATCGGTAGACCATAATTCCAAACTTCTTGTTTCCATAATGATTTTATTTAATGTGTTGATACTATCGTGTCGCTCTTGCTTAGCACATGAAAAACCTGTCGTTATCATCACCGAACATCTTATATCCGGCAAGTAGGCATAATACAATGATTGTAATTTCTGGCATATTCGTATATTTTAATGGTTAATCTCCTACGTAATGAGCACCGTATCTTCCAGTACTAGCCGTATAGTAAGCCGATGCTGGTATGCTCTTATTATTGTACCCCTTATCCATTGTATCCTTAGCAGCGTTGCTCATGGCTTCATGTCTTTCCGCCAAGAACTGATCCGTTCTAGCCTTTACCGCTTCCGGTGAACAGTATTCTTGCAATTTCGCAAGGCTCCAAGCTGATTTCAGACATTCGGAGAACGTTCTTTCGTTGCCGGCACGTTTGTAAGAGCGCCAAGCGGATTTCATTATTTGGGATAAGTTGTAACGTTTCATAATCGTATGTATGCTATCCGTTAAACATTTAGTTTTATTATTACGATGCAAATATAACTATGATTATAATACAAACAAACCTTATAAAGTTAATAAATGCTAATTTGATATACTCGAAGTATGTTTTCAAGCAAAGAATAATAACTAATGCTATAATTTTGTATATTTGCAAGCAATAAACTATAAGTATAATTATGAAGTTACGAATATTGGATATCTGCAAGCAAGCAGGAATAACTCAAAAAGAGTTAGCGGAAAGAATAGGGTTATCGGCTGTGGGTTTATCTAAAGCAATCAATGGTAATCCTACTAAAGATACATTGGAAAAGATAGCCAGTGCCCTAAACGTGAGAATTACTGAACTATTCGAGGAACCGACCAATATAAATGGCTACATCGAATTAGATGGAACTATCCACAAGGTTTCGAGTAAGGAGGATATTAAAAAGTTAGCGGAAAAACTATAAACCAAATAAAAAGGAGGTATTTATGTTAGAAACAGAAATTGAGATTCGATCATACATTTTAAATTATCTACAAAAATGTAAAACATGTAGGATAGCCACGATAAATTGCAAGTGCAAAAGTGAAACTATGTTTTTCAATGTATTAGATGAAATGGTTGCTAATGGAGAGATCGAGAAAAACAATAGCTTCATTTGGATACTTGATCGGGAATAGGAAGTAAGGCCGGAGAAATCTGGCTTTTCTTCATTTATAATCCCTCTTTTTCAAATTACCTAGTTGCCGTATTAAATATATACGGAAATTTTCATGTATTGAAGTCAGAAAGGTATTGTAAAACTTGTATTTTATTTTTGATTTTTGTACGTTTGCGTATTGTATAACATAAAACACACATAGCATGAGATTATTCAATTTATTTAAAGGTAAACAGGATATACCTCCTAAAAGAGATATAAAGGATTTCTTTTCGATTGATATAAATAATCTTTTTCAATATAATCCAGTATACTCTCATACAGAAACAAGCTCGTATGGAAATGAAGTAAAACATTATACGCTACGCTTAAAAAAGCTAGAACTTGGAATTTTCTATGAAGCTGAAATATTAGAAGTCGCAGAAAATGAGTTAAATGTCATATTTAAAGGGAGAAGCAACCTTTTAACCAAAGAACTTGTGGAATTCATAAATTTTTGTGCTGATTGTTTGGGATTAGATAGTAGCGGATATGGTAAAGTTGAGAAAATAGATTATCAGCATGTTGATGCCCATGTATTCTCTCGTATGTGGGATAAAATATGGATTGATAATATGACAACTCCAACTATTATAATGACAATATATTCTTTAAATAAAAGCATTAACTAAATTGTAAATCATGGAAGGAATGACACTATTTGTATCTATCGTAATCATCGTATTCGGAATATTACAAATTATTCTGTTTTTCAAGTTATGGGGAATGACCAATGATGTGAAGAAGATAAAATCATCTCTTCCCATATCATTAGAAGGGATATCTCCTGCGAAAATCGAATTTGCCATAGGGAATAAAGAGAAGGCAAAAGAAATGGTAAAAAGGGAGTTCATTTCAGATGTGTATAAAATATACAGGGAAGTGTTAGCTTATGAATACTCCCAATATCAGCAAGAAAAAAGTCATTATGATAAAGGATATAAAAAATTGGAAGCAATATATAAGAACAGATTTAGTAAGCCTGAAGAATATATAGACTTTACTATGTTTGAAACATTTGACAAAGCTAACGATTTCTTTAAATAGTTATTCATCCCGCTATTTAGCGGGGCTTTTTATTTAATGCTAGAAAAATCACCTAAAACCAAAGAAAGGTAAGGAAATATTTGCATTTGTGTGCATTTGTATGTTAATTTGCCTCCGTACAACCATAATACACACAAAATATGAAGAAGTTTTTATTATTACTTTTAGTAAACCTGGCTACGTCTGTATACTCTCAAGATACATTCTTAAACTTTAAAATATTTAATGATAGAATTATATGGCAGAAGGTATATGAAACCTCTTTTTCAACTCAAGAAGTAATTGATTACTTTAAAATATTTGGGAATATAAGCATAGCCGAACAAACTGAATCTAGGATAATCGGAAGCTCTTCTGGTAACAAAATTGATTTCAACAAATATAAAGGTAGCAAAATTGGAAATACAATATTTGATGATGACTTAGCATATAAAGTCATCATAGATTTAAAAGATAAAAAATACAGAGTTACAATCTTGGATATACAATTTACAAAAGGAGATGGAATAATGATCGATGGGTGGGGAAATACAGGAAATCGTTCATCAATTATAGATAATAAATACATAAAAGATAATAAATTTAAGAACTCTTTTTCTAGGGAAGGATCAGAGTCTTTAGATAAGTTTCTTATAGATAAGTTTAGTGTGAAAAAACTTTTGGATATCTTTTGATACTCATTATAACACAATAGAATCATGAAAAATATCCTATATCCGATCATAATAATATTGGCTCTATCTGGATGCACTAGAGACATGTATACCGAATCTGTATATGTCGTTGACTACAGAGAATACACCAAAGATGGTTTCACCATTAGCCCTACAGTGACAGGATTCAATTACCAGCCAATATCTAATATAGAAGTGGTATTTACTGTTGGCAAGTTGAGAAAAGGCGAAACAGCCGAAAATCTACGGCTAATTGTCCCATACGAAGGATATACAGGAAAAACGAATAATGAGTATGCTCCATCTAGCAAAAGGATGATGGATAAAATAGTATCCGAAGCAAAGAAAATGGGAGCGAATGGATTGATTGATTTTAAAACGACTTATAACGCAAGGAACAGGGCGTGGGTTGCTTCTGGAATAGCCGTTATTATAAAATAGGATTTCATTCCCGCCCTTCGCAAGAGGGCAAAAGAAAAGCGGAGGTTACTCCGCTTTATCTTTAATACAAAGCTGTATAAGATCGAAATACATAAGCCTTGTTTTTAACTTCTCTCCTTCTGGAATTCCTGTATTTTTACCCTCTTGTTCTTCTGTAGAAAATAGAAATTTAAAATCATTTCGATAATAATAACTTAAAGGCGTTTCTTCGTTGTAAGCGTCTACTACTATAAACCTGCATCCTGTTTTATTTAATGGATCAACAAACCAAACTTTGATAAAATCCATCAATTCGGTACCAATATGCATGCTTTGAAAGTCGGAATTAACTCCAAGTCTTCCTATAAGAACTGCCGGATATCTTCTCATTTGTTTTTCTCTAGGAATATGCTTGCTTACTACTCCTTTTCTTGCATTTGGCAGCATATTTACTTTTATACTATCATTTGATAAAGTGAAGGCACAAACTATAATACTAGGATCGGAATCAAGTCTAAAACAATAACTTTTTCCTAATAATTGCTTGGAATACAAACAACATTCTTTGGAAAAGAATTCGTCTAAATCGTTATTGCCACATGTAAAAGGAATACATTCCTTTAGCGTAGTTTCATTTAATACTTGAAAGGTACATTTATCAAGAAGAAAACCCACAAACTATAGATTTAATGTCAATTTATAACATTTTGGCTTTTCCCAGTATAGAACGGGCAGTTTTTGCCTGTCTACTATAATCAATAGTAGCACGCTTACTTTCAGCTTTGCTTGCAGCTCTAACAAAGCTTTTAGCATCATTTCCTTTTAAAGTTGGGATACTTTTAATTGCTATTGCCATAATCTTTATTAATAGGTTTGTTATCATCAACAGTATTACTACTATCTTTGTTCGTAACGTATCATAGTTGCGTTACTTTGATGGTACAAAGGTAGTAACTTTATCAACAACAACAACATCAACAGTGTTAAAACAACATCAAACAACATTCAACACCTCACTTTTTAGCAATATTTATAAGATTAACAGTTTCAGCACCGTCTTTTCTCTCACCAATAACACTAACTTCATTACCTTGTATTCTCTGTCTATTAGAACGGTGAATAACACAAAGAAGAGCATTTATTATGCCTTAAAACAACTAATTTCCCACAATTGGGCAATTGTGGTTTATCCCTCATGTAATTATTTTATAGCTTTCTTCTTTGAGTGTAACTTTATGCTGTTGAAAATCAAAACTAATTCATACAGTATGAAAGAAAAAATCTTAGTAGCACTAAAAACGAAGTATAAAACCTTTGGGTTTGGTGATAAAGCGTTTGACGGGGTGGCTGACTACTTGTCTAAAACCGTAACTGAAGAAAGTCAAATAGAAACTGCTATTAGTGGGGTCGAAGGACTTCTGAAGGCTTTTCAAGGAGACATTGATACTGTTAGAAACGAAAAATCGGGTCTACAGAAACAATTGGACGAATTGAAAAATAAAATCGAGAATCCCAATCCTAACCCAAATCCGAAGCCGGAAGAAAAGAAAGATGATATAGCGACCATCATTGCGAACGCAGTGAATGCAGCCGTTAAACCTCTTTCTGACAAGCTTACTCAATTTGAAACAGAGAAGGCGCAGGCCACTCGCCAAGAGCAAATCATGGGAAAAGCAAAGGAATATGGTATTCCCGAAAACCTTGTTCCTATGTTGAGCATTCCCGAAGATGCAAACTTGGATAACTATTTCAAGGATGCAAAGCAGACGTTTGCCAACGCAGGATTTCAAGATGTGAGAACTCCCGAATCGGGAAGCAATGAGCAGAACAATTCAAATGACATTGCCACCCTGATAAACAAGGGAACTGAAGAAATTAAAAACTCTAAACAGGATTAATTATGCCAGCAGGTTTTAAGTATGATTTAAATCCGATTGAGAAACAAATGCCGGAAATGTGCCGTTTTGAAACGGTTTATAGATATTCCGGTGGCTTCAATCTGGATATTTCGAATTTGACAGGGGTTGCGCAGATCCCGCCTCTTACCCCTTTGGTTCTTGATTTTGTGAAACGAACGGCAAAAGCTGTTTTGAACGTTGAAGTAGCCGAAAAGATCACTGCCGGTTCTACTTCGTTGAAGATCAAGAAAAATTCTCTTGCGTACGTCGGTATGCATATTGGTAACGGTACAAATGGCGGTACAATTGAAGCTATCGACAAAAGTAATGCGGAATATGATACCGTTACTCTGGCCGCTTCGCCAACGCTTGCCGCAGAAAAGGATGCGGTATTGTTTGAAGCTACTGCCGCAGCCGGTAAAACGGCAAAAGCAACAGCAACGGCTTTAAATTATGAATGGACTAAAGTAGAAGCGGGTGCAACTGTTACCGCTATAGGCCAAGCGTACGAGATCAGACCGACAAGACTCATTGTTCCTATCTCCGATAAGGATAAGGAGACTTTGGGTGACAGATTCATGTTCACTTATTAAAGAAAGGAGGAACTATGTATTTGACTATTCAAACATTACTGAATGATCCGGGAGTGGTGAAAGCGGTTATCGACCGTGTGCAGGCTCTAAGGCTGGATCAAATCTTTTGGAAAAAGCACCTCGATTTTGAGGAAACGAAATCCCGTGTGTTTAAAACATATTTGGGGACAGTAACGGGTGTTGTTGCCGGTTCTGTAATTGACCGTAACTCTAACAAGCCGTTAAGAGAACGTAAATCTCTGGGTTCCGGATATGGCGAAGTTGCCTATATGGGGGATAGATACCAGATGGACAACGATAGACTTGATATGCTTCAAGAACTAATCAATAAGTTCAATCAGGCGAAGACACCAGATCAACGGGCCGCACTGGACGACATTATCAACTACATTGTAGATGATATGCGTCAGGTATTGCTTGCTCCACACAAACGTATGGATATTGTGGACGGTGATCTTCGTTCTGATGGTAAAGCATCCGTAAAAGTAGATGACAATCCGCAAGGAATCGAATTGCTTGAAATGGAGTTGCCGGTTCATCGTATCACTCCGCAAGTTGCAGACAAACTGAACTTTGTTCGTTATCTTATGGAGAAAACCGTTGAATTACGTACTAAGTTCGGCATGTTCGTTTCTATGGAAATGTCTCGAAGGACTTTTATCAATAGCATTATTGGATCAAAAGACTTCGGGGAATTCTACAAACAAAGCTTTGATTCTAAAGAAGTCCAACTGTCTGCCGGGCTTATGTCCAGTGAGATGGCGACCACTATCTTTAGAGGATTGGGCTTGCCGCCTATCGTAATCAACGAAGATTTGGTGGAATTGTCAGACGGCACTTTCAAACAGGTGTTCAAAGACAACCGTATTTCTTTGTTTACCACTCCTAAGCAGGGAAAGATGCGCTGGCATACTCCGTATGAAATTACCGATCCAGTTCCGGGAAAGACTTACACCCGTTCAGAAGGTGGTATGTATATTTCCAACATACGTACGGATGAAGGCCGCTTCATGGAATATGGAGCTGAATGGATTCCAGAATTTACATCTCCAAACAAGATTGTAATTTTTGACCTGGACACGATGAATGCGTAAGTATGATAATTAGTGACTACATAAAGCAAAAGTTTCAGTCCTTCGGCATATCATTGTCGGAGGCTGACTTGGTAGAGATTAATCTTTCTTCCGGGGTTGACCCTGACGGGGAAATGACTGAAGATAATTTGCAGTCCATCTCTGTTGCTATAGCAAGATTTATTCCCTCCTTATTGCTTAGAGCTACTTCTAAATCGGTATCAGAAAACGGTCATTCAAAGTCTCTTTCTTGGGATATTTCCGGGATAAAGTCATACTATTCTTTTTTATGCAATAAGTATGGACTGAAGGACGAACTGAATACAGATAAACCTAAAGTAACATTTTGGTGATATGCTAGAAACTGCCCCACATAAATTACAAATACAGGTTATTACTCTGGAAGAGAACGACGAGTATAACCGACCAATACCGGGAACCGGTGGAGAGTCTTGGCAAGATGTAACAGATTGCTTCTGCCATGACAACTCCCAACAAAAAGAAGTCTCTGTCAATGGTGAACGCTGGGTGTATAATTACCATGTGGTTTATGAGGGTAAAAAGATTGTTTTAGGATCTCATATCAGGTGTCTGGATGCTGAAGGAAATACTGTAGGAGAGGGAGATGTGAAGAAGAATGCCGAATGCTATTCGGAGGAGTTTAAGGGTAGATGTGATATTTGGGTATGATTGTAACGACTGACATATATAAGATTTTGTGTGATAAGCTAAAAGACTTCTTGATAAAAGACGTTTACGACAGTTGGAATGCCATTAAGAAAGGTGTAAAAAACGAATTAATAGTGATTGTTGTAAGAGACGCTTTGGAGCCGGAAACTTATTGGGAGGTATGTTATCCTCATATCAACATCTGCGTTCCATATTTGACCAGTGGTAAGACTAATACGGTACGATTAAACGAGTTGGAAAGAACTGCAAAACTGTTTTTAATAGGAGAAAGTGGAGTGTTTGATAGTACTCAATATCATTGGGAAATAGACCGGATAGGGATAGAAGAAGATCTAAAGCTTGCATGTAGTTATGTAAATGTGGTTTTAAAGTTTAAAGTTTTAAATGTAAAAATATAAAAGATATGGCGGAAAGTATACAAATATCAGCGGTTGATATAAAAAGATTATGGTATGCCGATGAAGATGCAGTATCAGCTGATTTGACAGGTACAGCGTTATATGCCCTAGTAAAAACGAACGGATCTGCTACCGAGATTAAAAATGTGCATCAAGACACGTGGACCATTGAAGAAGGAGATCCTACGCAAGAACCTTACAAAAATCAGCTGACAGGTTCAACTTACCGTATGGGAGCTAAAACAATGGGAGATGTGACCTTTAACTTCACGATTGGTCGCTATGATTATGCAACAAAAAAAGAACTTATGGGCGGTGAAATTATTAATACCGATAAAGGTTGGAAGCGTGCCCGTGGTATTGTGGAGGTGAAAAAATGTTTGATTGCATTAACGCAAGACGATCAGTATTGCGTTCTTCCTTATGCAAATGTAGTAGCTCGTGAAGCCAATACTGATGGTGCAGTTGGTATTGCAGTCGTAGCTACGATGCTAGAGCCTTTAAATGAGGCTGTTATGCCGGAATACTGGTTTGATGCGAGTGAAGTAAAAGAAGGGGTATGAAGATCTGAAAATGTAGCACTTGCTTCTTCTGAAACAGCTACGAATTCAAATAGTTATTCAGCTAGATCAAGGCGGGTGAACGCTGGGAGTACTGTAAACTATGGCTCTTCAGGAGAAGATGGGACGCAACCGTCAGAGGCATTATCTATATTGTAAAGTGGTGAGGGGTGAGGATTTGTCGTTCTTGCCCCTTTTTAATAAGATAGTTATGAATAAAGGAGCAAAAGTTATATCACAATCAATTATTGGAAATGATTTTAGGACAATTATTGTGAATAAGAAAGGATATACAATATATCCTCCAACTATACACAGTTTGTCAAATGCTATATCATACTTATGTGATGTGCGAGAGGGAGAAACATTAAGAGAGATTCTGCTTTCTCTAGCAGATTTAAAATACTATGCTCACGCTCTTTCATGGTTTATTAACGGTGATGATAGTCTTTTTGAGGAACTTTCTAAAGGTACTTATGAAGAGTGCGTAAATGGCGTGGAAGAAGCAATCTCAATGATTGATGTATCGGTTTTTCAGAAAGCTGTCGGCTTAGCGAAGAACGTAAGTCTGCTGGCAGCGACACCGAAATAGCCGGTAATGAAACGTTATTAGGACAAATTGCGTCGTTCATGGAAAATTTGCATTTGTCTTATAAAGAAGTTGTGTATGAAATACCATATAGAAATCTGGTTTTAATGCAACGTGATAAGATACATCAAATATTTGGAGATAAAATAAAGAAAGTGAAAGGTAAAGATATGGCATCACGGAGGCGTCAAAATAAGTAAGTATGGAATTCATAGGGGATGATAGCGGATTGAGCGAACTTCAAAAACAAATAGAGGACGCTTTCTTTTCTAAGTTAGTAGAAATAGGGAAAGACGCCATACGTTACGCCCAGAAAAACGGAGAATACCAAAATCATACATTTAATCTACGGAATGCTCCTGGTTTCTGTGTGGTAAGAGATGGGCGTATAGTAGCTATTGAAGTGGGGGATGATGGGGGGCATCCCGAAGCTGTGAGAAATACGGAAAATATGTTGATATACTCGGAAAAGCCGCAAGACGGATTATATTTAGCTGACGGAATGCCTTATGCCTCTTTTGTAGAATCAAAGGGATATGATGTGTTGACGGCAGCAAGAAAATACGCAATAAGGCAAGTCCAAAAGAAAATATATAAATAAATATGGCAGGGATATTTGCAAATGTAGACAGTGACATTCAGAAGCTCCAAAAATTGAAGCAAGAAATCGAGAATGTAAAGAAGTCATTGAAAAGTATCAATGTAAAAGTAGATATTGATATAGCACAAGGTTTGGAGGCACAATTAAAGAGTCTCACAACTCAATATGATGCCTTAGCCGCTAAGGTGGGAGAGACGGAGGCTAGGATAACAGCGTCTGCAAATAAAATTATTGATGCTTCGAATAAAATTATTCAGGCACAGGACAAAATGTCGCAGGCAGCAAAGGGTATTAATACTTCTTCTAGTACCAATACCAATTCTTCTACTAATGCATCGGAAACAACTTCTATTCAGGCGCAGGCTAAGGCGTATGAAGAACTGAAAGCTGAAATCGGTGATGTTCTCGGTACGAGAGGGCAAAACATAAAGAGGTTAATAGAAGAGCAAAATGCGGTCCGGCTACTTAACGCAGAAATAAAAAAGATCACTAAATCACAGGGGGAATCTTCTAGCCTTTCATCTGCTCAACAAAGGAGACTGGAACAATTAAATAACTCTTTGCTTACTCATAAAACAGCACTTGCTGAAGTAAGACAGAGTTTGAGTGCTAACGCTAAGTTAGACAATGCTGCCGCCACTTCTATGGATGCTCTTTCTCAATCTTTAGGTAGGATGAGAGCTGCTTATAGAGCATTGACAGAAAGTGAGCGAACATCTCCATTCGGGAAAGAACTATTAGTCTCTATTCAACAGGCAGATGCAAAAATAAAAGAGCTAGATGCAACGATTGGGAATCATCAAAGGAATGTCGGTAATTATGCAAGCGGCTGGAATGGACTAAGCATGTCTATTCAACAAATAGGTCGTGAGCTCCCTTCTTTGGCTGCTGGGTGGAGAACTTTCTTTTTGGCTATCTCTAATAACTTGCCAATTCTTGCCGATGAAATAAAGAGGGCTAGGATTCAGTTTGAAGCTTTGAAAAAGAGCGGGCAAACTGCTATACCTGTTTGGAAACAGGTTGTTTCTTCCATAGTTAGTTGGCAGACGGCTTTAACTGTGGGGATCACTCTTTTAACGTTGTATGGAGATAAGCTTGTAAAATGGATTAGTGGTTTAGGGAAAGCCGAAAAAGCTATCAAGAATTTATATACAGCTCAACGAGATTTATATAATGTAACATCTACAGGAATGGAACAAAGTTCAAAAGAAATTACCAAACTTAACAGTCTATATAAGATTGCAACAGATGTAACTAAATCTACAAAAGAAAGAAATAATGCAGTAAAAGAGCTGAAAAGATCGTTCCCTTCTCATCTTAAAAACTTATCAGATGAATCTATAAAAAATGGTGAGGTCGCAAAGTCTATTAAAGAGCAAACAAGGCAAATTATAGCAAATGCTAAAGCGACAGCAGCGGCCGATCAAATCGCAAAGAATTGGTATAAATCATTTCAAGCTGGAGTATCTAAAAATATTGCATATATCACAAAACAGAGATTAGAGCAAGAATTAGTTGCAAAAGAAGCAACGGTTCAACAGCTTTCTCAAATGAGAGCCAGACCAGAAAGTTATGCCGGATTAGCTAAAGAAATTGAGGGAATAAAAGACCGAATAAAAGAAACTGATAGAGAAATAGCAATACAAGAAAATCTACAAGATTCTTATCAAAAATCGTCTCAATCTCTTGAGAAGTTGGTAACAGTTGCTGGTCTAGGTGGAAAGTATGAAAATCCAGATAAAAATTACAATTCTATTTTAGACCAACAAAAGAAGATAGCCAATCTTTTGGATAAACAGGCTCTTGAAAGAAAGCGACGGGAAGAAGATTTGGAGAATCAGGTTGTACAGTCCCGTATTGATGCTATGGCAGAAGGGGAAGCTAAAATCCGTGCTCAACGTGAATTGGATAACAAAAAGGAAATACAAGACTTAAAACGCCAGAGAGAAGATTACATTCGGACAGAGATTGAGTATCAAAGGAAACTTTTTGATGCAAGGGAAGAATTGAATGTAAAGAAAAATAAGAACTATAAAAAGAAAACATTCGATCCTTCTTCTGTTAAAGTAGATACCTCTTCTATTGATGCTACTATTGGATATGTGAGTAAACGCCAAATTAACGACCAAATACGTAACCAAGAAGAGGCGTGGAATGAATATATCATAAAATATGGTACATTCCAACAGAAAAAAGAGGCCATCACTCGGAAATATGCAGATGCTATTAATAAAGCCGCCAATGCCGGAGAAGCAGCATCCTTACAAAAGGAGTTTGAGGAAGCTTTAGCTAACTTGGATTTGAGTAAGCTTAAAGAGGAAATAAATTGGGAAATGATTTTCGGTGATTTGAGCAAAGTTACTAAAGATCAACTAACCAAAATAAAGAAGCAGTTGCAGGAGTTTAAGAAGTCTTCTGAATTCAAAAATGCTACTCCGGAACAAATACAAGTTATTGAAACCGCAATAAATTCCATCAATGATACCCTTGTCGATAAAGGTGGTTTCTTTGGAGGTATGGCTGATTCTATGAAAGAGTTAGCGGATGCTACAGAACAACTGAAAAAAGCAGAAGAGGAACTGGTTGAAGCTAATAAGAAAGGAACGGATGCCGAAAAAGAAGAAGCACAAAAGAAAGTAAATAAAGCTCAAAATACACAAGTCAATGCACAGACCAATGTTGAAAAATCCAGGGATAAGGCAATTAGTAATATAACGGCTGTTGCTGATGCTATGCAGCAACTGGGAAGTGCGGAATTTAACTTAAGTAGCTTTGGTAGTGCTGTTGGAGGATTGGTAGATGCGTTAAGTGAATCCGGTAGCAAAATAGGAGGAATTATTGCAGCTGTCCTCTCTCTTCTTGATGAATTTGGGAAAGATGGAGGAGTCGAATTTGGCAAAAATATTGTGAACAATGTTATTAGTGCCATTGGTGGAACTATTGAGGTTCCGTTCAAGATGTTAGGAATTGATTTGGGGCTCGGAGGTGCAAACTATTCTGATTACAACGAAATGGTAGCCAAGTATGACGTATTACTTGATGTTTGGGATCAACTCTTAGATAAGAAAAAAGCTTATATAAATGAATCATACGGAGCGGAAGCAACCAAAGCGGGCAAGGAAGCTTTAGACCTATTGAAAGCCGAAAGAGATATAACTAGGGAGCTTGCTAGTGAACGCTTAGACGCTGGAGCAAGTGCAGGCAGTCACTCTATGGCGTATAGAATGTGGCAAGGCTCCTATAAATATGAAGGTCAGAACTGGAAAGATGTAGCTGGAGAAATATCTAGTGCTCTTGGAGGTGTCGAATTCAGCAATATGTGGAACCTGCTTTATATGTCAGCCGATCAACTGGAGTGGATAAAGACAAATTATTCCGGTCTGTGGTCACAAATGGACACGGATTTTAGAGGTTATTTGGATGATATTATTCAATACGGAGAGACGGAGGCGGAAATCATAGAATCAGTAAAGGAGCAGATTACAGGAATATCCTTTGATAGTTTCCGAGATAGTTACGTAAGCCTGTTATCTGATCTTGATAGCACCAATAAAGATTTTGCCGATAGTTTTGAAGAGTATTTAAGAAAATCCATACTTCAGTCTGTTATATCCAAGAACTACGATACTAAAATACAGGAACTTTATGATAGTTGGTCTAAAGCTGGAGAAGATGGATTATTCAGTGAATCAGAAGTAGACAGGTTGCGTTCTATGCAACAAAGTATAACAGATGCGATGTTGGCGGAACGTGATCGACTGGAGGAAGTTTTTGGATGGTCTTCATCTTCATCCCAAGAAGCCTCAAAGAAAGGCTTTGCCACTGCGTCACAGGATTCAATCGACGAGCTTAACGGACGTTTCACCGCTTTGCAAATTGCCGGAGAGGAAATCAAGAATCAGAATCAGCTACAAACAATGTCTATTCTTGAATTGAGAGCGGATATGCTGCCTATTATTGCCAATACCACAGGGATAAAGGACATTGCTAGTGAGACACGGGATTTGTTAAGGCTGTCTTATGAGGAGTTGACTGGTATTCATGATGATACAACAAGCATGAACAAGTCATTGAAGAATATTGAGACGGATATTGCTGAAGTTAAACGAAATACATCAAAATTATAATATATGGCCGACTTATTAATTAACAATAAAGACGCTTTCGCAACGTGGGGCGTGAGAATGGGAGATGGGTTCATTGAAGCTATCTACGCTCCGCTTCCAATGAAAGAAGTTATAGAGAATAAATCCCGTTTACAGGACGGGAAGAAAATAATTATAGCCAATCGGAAGATTGACGAACGGGATATAACACTAACCTTTACCCTACAAGGAAGTTCTCCGTCTGACTACATCACCAAGTATAAGGCATTTCTGAATGAGATTACAAAAGGGGAATTTACTGTCAAGGTTCCCGCCTTAGGAGAGGAGGTTTATCATCTATATTACACCCGTTCACAGCCTTTCGGTTTCAATACGGCAAGGACGTTTTCAAAGATTTCGGTAAAGCTTAACGAGCCAAATCCGGGTAATAGAGAGTAAAATTACCACAATAGGCAAATTGTGGTTCATAGGATTGCCGGATTTTATGTTTTGACGTTTCTATCTGCGAACTTTGTGATATGGCAGAATTAGTAGACATCAAAGACATATCCGGCAACATTCGCTTTTCGACTACTATCAATGAGGGTTCGAAAAGACACTTCCTTTTGATGCAGGAAGATTATATCACTTTGCTATTTAGCCTTTCCAATCCGGTGTATTTCAAACTAGGCGACTACGTAGACAATGAGTTGGGAATATTTGAGCTTGTAGACCTTTATAAGCCTACCTACAATACAACGACAGGTGCATACGACTACGAACTCCGCCTTGATGCTTATTACTGGAAATGGAAGAACAAGAAGTTTTTCTATACACCGGAAACCACCGGACGCGAAGCCGCATGGAATCTCACCGCTACCCTTGACACGCATTTAAATGTTTTTCTAGATAACCTGAATGCACTCGGATATAAGTTCAGAGAGGAAGAGTTTACATACGAGATTGACAGCACAGTAGAAAACACTTCCAAGCTCATTTCCTACGATAACGTGAATCTGATCGACGCTCTCACACAGATGGCGGAGACTTGGGAGTGTGAATGGTGGATAACAGAGCACGTTATTCATTTCGGACGTTGTGAATACAGCTCACCCGTTGATTTCAAAGCCGGTGATTTGACAGACACAGAAAACGTGAATGTCAACAGCATGACACGCAGCGACAGCCAGACCACTTATGCGACCCGTATCTACGCTTTTGGTTCTACCCGTAACATTCCTTCCAGTTACCGGAAAGAATTGATATTCGACGTAAAAGAGGTTAATGGACGTAATATATCCGATACGTCAAGACCGCTCAAAATAAACTACTTTCCGTCACGAGTTACATATAAGGAAGACTATACCGCTAATAGCAACGAAGGCAGCGGACCCTTTACTCCCTCTTATACAGAATGGACACTTAATAAAGCTTTAACTTCATCAGCCAAAGGTGGTTCTTATAAAGTTGTTTCGGAAGGAATTTCAATCAATATATCAACAGCCGTCCCACAAATAGGGAACCGTGCTTTTCTCCCGGCAGGAGATTATATATTGAAAGCGTCATATATCTATAATATTTCCGGGGAATCAAAAGAGGTAATTATTGGCAATCAGACGGTTTCATTAGCCCAAAATCAACAATATGAGATTGCGGCTAAAATACAGGTTCCCGACACGTTGGTTATCGACAAGAACAGTTCTGATTTAAAAGTAAGGGTATACGTTCACGTACCAGCTCCAGCTTCTTCCGAACTGTTATCGACTTTTCAGGCGTATGTAACATACGATATTAACCTGTATGGCGGTTCTTCTGCAACGACTTCCGTAACATTCCTTTCCGGTGCAAATGCCGGACGGGCTTTTGATGCTGTTTACAATCCCGACCTTTTAACCGGTGACGCAGCAAACGTTATCCAGTTACCAGAAGGTGTAACCGTTTCTCTAGGTAACCGGTACACCATTAACAACATCATAAGCGGTAAAGTCCCCGATAACTACTTCAGTAAGGATGACAAGGAAATGACCCTTAACGGAGTTGTTCAGAAATGCCTTATGCTTCCGGAGGGTATTTCTTATGTAGATGCTTATAAATACAGCCCGACCGGTGAACGTATCAACATCGGAGATGAAAACTACGATGATCCGGATAACGTGGAAATGCCGGAAGAGGAGGCAATCGAAGAGATTGTTATATTTGAGGATGAATATCCCAAGTATATTGGTAGTACTACGGTAGTTCCTGATCCTACTTGGGAAGATGAAAAGGTTGATGACAAGCCAACCGGCAATAAATATCCTATCTATACCTTCAAAGATACGGGACTGAAGAACTTTACAAAAGACTTCCTTCTGGAAGAGTTACACCTGATTTTCCAAACCGGAAAACTTGCCGGACTGGATTTTGCTCTTACTCTCAAAGAGAGCGACAATACCGGTACAACCTTTGAAATAGTCCGTAATGAGGATTACGGGCGTGCACTTCCTGACGATGTACTATTTCCGCAAGCCGCCCACAAAGAAGAAGATAAGGATGTTCCCGCAGACACATATATCCTTTACGGCTTTGATACCGCATACATCTCCGAACAGATGTTGCCGGACGCACAACAAGCACTTCTGGAAAAGGCTAAAGATTATGTAAAAAAGTCCATGATTGACCCGTCCACCTACGATTGTGAGATGGATGCTGATTTCATCTACAATAAGGGTAATATTCGTACATACGAAGTCGGGGCTAAAGTCAACCTGATAAATAAGGCATTTTTCCCGGAAGGCAGACAATCAAGAATAATCGGTTTCGAGTGGCCGCTGGATATTCCTTACGATCACCCGATTTATACAGTCGGTGAGACGGCTTCATATTCCCGTATCGGTGAGATAGAGAGCAAGCTTGATTCCCTCACTTACAAGGGACAAACCTATTCCGGCTCTGCTGTTGGAGGTGGTGGAATCAGTGTGTATGTTATCGGGGTTAATGACAAGACGATCCCGTCTGACAGAAACGTATTCTCTGCAAAAAGAGTGCTTCAGGAGATTATAGCTTATGCTATAAGTAAGACGAAAGATGACACAGCCCTAGGGCTTATTTCATTCCTGAACGGCATTAACGTTACCAAAGGTGTTGTAACGGACACGATAACTGCAACAGAATTGAGCAGCAATATTGTAAAGGTGCTTGATAAGCTTACAGCCAATAATGCCGCCTTCTCCGGCAATATATCTTCTGTTGATTATGCTGAAAAGTTACTTGGCTGGCTGATAACCCCAGCCGGTGATATAGATGCGAAATCGTTGCGCCTACGTGATTTCCTTGAAGTGCCGGAATTGCGATATAACCGGGTATCAGTTATCACGGGTGAGGAATGGAACGCACCCGGAGGCGGTATAATCGAATCTGTGGACGAAGAGAACAGCATCGTTTACCTGAAGCTTGAACCGGGCGAGGTTGCAGCTGTTGAAGTGGATGATATTTGCAAGGCTAACTTTAACAATGACACAGGCTTTCAGACAACCTATTTCCGGATCACCGAAAAGCTGGATAATGGTTCTTTTAAATATGTTCTCCGTAGCGGATATACTTACCATCCTCAAAAGGCTATGCACTTTGTTTGCTACGGCAACTTCACCAATGCAGAACGCCAGAAGTCCAGCTATTCCACGCAGAATTATATCCGTTTCCTTAAAGGTGTAAACAACTGGGAGATCACAAAGGATATGATTGCCATGCAGTTGGGAGACCTGTCTAACCTGAAACTGTTTGGAATGGATATGACCGGACATAGTGCATATCTTAACAGAATCTACATGACCGGTACGATCAAACAGATTTCAAACGATGGTGTGACGGAAGTACCGGTTCCGGCTTTCAAAGGTGAATGGAAATCCGGAACGTATTGGTATTATGACGAAGTAACCCACAACGGAAGCACATGGATTTGCATTGAATCTACGACTACGCAGGAGCCGTCAGATTCTTCTACTGACTGGTTGAAGGTTATTTCTAAAGGGGAAGATGGGCAAGATGGACAGGATGGAAAAGACGGTAAAGGCGTACAGAGCGTTGATGTCCTTTATTACCTATCCAGTTCTTCAACCTCCCTTTCCGGTGGTTCATGGTCTACAAACTCACCAACTTGGGTAGATGGGAAATACATTTGGAGCAAAACCAAAGTGGTGTATACAGACGGTTCATCTATTGAAACCAATCCCGCTTGTATCACCGGAGGTAAGGGTAGTACAGGGGATGATGGTAGGGGAATATCAAGCATTGTCGAAGAGTATTATCTGTCTACTTCTTCTAATTCTTTGGTTGGTGGTTCATGGAGCACAACGCCTCCGACATGGGAAAATGGGAAATATATTTGGACTAGATCAGTAATAACATATACAGACAGCACATCAACAACCACTAACCCTATCTGCTCTACCGGTTCCACGGGTGAAACTGGGATCGGAGTCAAGAGTGTTGCCGAACAATATTACCTGTCTACATCATACAGCACG
This sequence comes from Bacteroides sp. LFL-34, assembly GCF_027257075.1. Taxonomy (NCBI): domain Bacteria; kingdom Pseudomonadati; phylum Bacteroidota; class Bacteroidia; order Bacteroidales; family Bacteroidaceae; genus Bacteroides; species Bacteroides sp. LFL-34. Next base: position 99,044 of record NZ_JAPQKZ010000010.1, read on the forward strand.
CCTACCGGTGGATCGTGGCAGACTTCTGTTCCGGCATGGCAGGATGGCAAATACATCTGGACACGTGTAGTTATCACCTACACTAACAATACATATACAGAGACAGATCCGGTATGTGTAACAGGTGGAAAGGGACCAAGCGGAAACGATGGCGTAGGGATAAGTGCCGTTGATGTTTTGTTTTACCTTTCAATCTCTTCTTCATCATTGGAAGGCGGAGCATGGTCTACCACGTCTCCAACATGGGAGGATAGTAAGTACCTATGGACTAAAACAAAGGTAACTTATACGAATGGTTCGACATGGGAAAGCGATCCGGTTTGCATCACTGGAAGCCAAGGAAAAACTGGGTTACCCGGTGCAATGCTCCGTCCCCGTGGAGTATGGAAAGCCAATACCGAGTATTACCGCAATGAGACCTTCATAGATACAGTAATCTATAACGGTCAGAACAAACTTTGTAAGATTACGCATACGTCTACAACTTCTTTTGACTCAACGAAGTGGGAAGAGTTCAGCGAGTTCGAGAACGTGGCAACAAACGTCCTTCTTGCGCAAAATGCGACGATTGATGTATTAGGAACTTCTGGGATATTCGTGGGGAACCTTGAGAAAACAGAAGGCTGGATGATAACCGAAGGGGCTTTTAAGCATAATGTTACAGGTGTCGAGCTAACATCTGACGGTAAAATATCTCTTCCAGAAACCGGTGGAATGACCGTAGGCGGAGAGACATTTATCGAGGCTGGCAAGATAAAGACTAAGTTTATTGATGTTGAAACTCTTGAAGTAACACATCTTAAAGGTGCAACAGGTTCTTTTAAAAAACTTGTAGGAGTTGAGATTGAAAACGGGAAAGAGACAGAAAAGTGTGCAATAGGCTTTGATGTAAGTCAGGAGAAAATGTACCTTGAGGGAGATATACAACATCAAGGTACTTATGAGGGAGAGGGCGGAACGAAGAGAAGTTATCGTTTTCTGACTGCTGATTTATGGTGCCGTGGCGAATTCGGGCATTACAAGATGACTAAAATAACAGTTTCTGCTAACTACAGTGCTAATTTTTATGTGCATGTATATGGATATGGTACTGATACTTCAGAGCATAAATATCCTGAATCAGGTCGACCAATTGACTGTGTTGTTATGGAAGGTAGCGGGAATAGCGTACTACGAATATGCGAATCCGCAATGTATAAAGAAATTACAGTTGTAAATAACTCAAGTTATCCCAAAAGGGTAATATACAACCATCCTAATTCTCAAACTTATAGTATTGAAGCTTGGGGATTTAAAACTTTTATCACAGCAGAAATTCAAACAAGTGTTGCTCCATATATTGTGAATAATTTATTTCTTCCAAAATAATTATGAAAATAGACTTTCGAAAAATAGAATTAACCGATCTCGAAGGGAACAAGAGTACCGTCGATGTATCTAAAGCATTCGGAAATGCGATTTATCAAAATACAGGTGATCTTGGAGAATTTAATCTTGCTCAAGATATATACCGGAAAGGAGAAGTTGATATATCCCCTGAACAAGCTAAATCTCTAAAAAAGTATGCGCAGTTATTTACTCGTGTCATTGACCGAATAGCTGTCAGCAATGCTCTATCACAAGAAGAATAAATAAGTTGAAAACAATGGTAGCAAAAGGAACGATCATAAAATTAGCAGTATCTATTGAACTACCTTCGGGCTTGACAATGGATGACATAGATTTCGAATGCAAGTTCTCTGTAACTCTCAATTCCCAGACGATCAAGAAGTCGGAAATGGTACGTAATGATAAGAACAGCTATACTTGTTTCCTTGATACCAACATCATAGGGAGGGGAGAAATTTGGATAGAAACCACGGCTTATCTTCCTGACACTGATTATGAAGGAGGAATAAGACCGGAGGTAGACAAGTCGGCAACCGGAATAAGAATTGTATAATATGGGATGCATACGGGTTAACATAGAAGCCTCGAAAGGAATAAAGGTGGGCACATCTCCTTTGTCTGGGATAAATGTCTCTGTAAATCCCAGCCGTTCAATTAAAGTGTCGGTAGGGATTGTCTGTGACGTTGGCAAAGATGCTTATTTGAGAGTAGAGCCTGATTACATCTGGTTGATGCTCTCCAATAACTTTGAAGATAACGTAGATGTATTGTCAAATGTGGTATGGACCACAGCAACAAAAGAATAAAATTTTATTGTTTAATTACTTAATGATTTGAATTATGGCAAAGCCTAGTTGGTTAAATTTAAACCCTTCAACTGGAAGCGGAAATGGGACAATTGCAAACAGTGCAAGTGCTCATACAGGTCGTACAGCTAGAACCGGTACGGTGACAATAACGGGTGTCGGAGTATCTACTCCTGCAACTTATAAAGTAACTCAAACTCCTAAATCCGAGTTTGCATCTTTTGATAACGGAGCGGAAATGTCTGCGCCCAAAGCTGCCGGGACTGTCACAGTTGAAGGTAAGACTAATTCTCAAAAGCTGACCTTTGCATGGGCGGGTAGCGTATCAGATGTTCCCATTCCAGCGAAATATAGTGCGAATGGGACACAGACAGATAATGCGGCTAGCATCACAGGTGACCCAGGTGCTACAGCAGAGTTCCCATTCTCCATAGAACTTGAATTCCCAGCAAATGAAACTATTGAAGAAGTTGTAAGAACATTAAAAGTAACCGCAAACGGTGGTCAGGCTGTACAGATTGCAATCAAACAGGCAGCAGGAGACGCAAAACTATCCGTTTCCCCAACAGAAATTACAATTCCTCAAAACGGTTCAGCTGTTTCCGTTGCTGTTACGTCTAACACTTCTTGGACTGCCGCATAATGGATATACTTGTACCTTGGAAGGAAGGAGAAGGAAACATTGTCATTACGCCCGGCCCTAATGGAGCCGCAAGCGTAATGAGCGATGTTGCCAATGAAGGATTGGACAGGCAACAAACTGTCGTGTTCTCGACTACTAAGGGCAATAATCCAGTTTCCGTTTCTACTACGGTATCTCAAGAAGGGAAAAGACAGGCATTTGCAGTGACCGAAGGACGGTTTATACTGTCTGACGGCAGTACGTTTAACGTTATAAAGAGTAAGTTCTATGAGTGATTATAACAGTCAATATTCGGGAGCTAGGATTGAAGAACTATTGGCAATGATACCCAACTTGGCTAAAGCAGACCTCTCCAACGCTATGACGGTTTCTTTGGGAGCAAACGGTTATGCCAAGTTCAATAATGGGCTTTTGATACAGTGGGGGACAAGAGTCGGAGCAACCGGGGGGGCAATTAATCTGTATTTTCCTACCAGTTTCTATAATACTGATTATAACATTTATTTCACTGGAGCAGTAAATAATACAGGTGAATCTTTTATATATGCTCCGGGGTATGACCTTAATGGTAAATATACATCATATTGTAGAGTTCTCACCCGTGGAATAAATTCAACTCCGGCTATTGTTTGGACTAGCTGGAATTTTACATGGTTTGCAATTGGTAGATGGAAATAAGGAGGTAATATTATGGGAAAAATATATTGGAAAAATGGTTTCTATGATAAACCACAAGAAGGAGCAGTAGAAATATCGGTGGAGTACTGGCAGGAATTGCTTGACGGTCAATCATCCGGAAAAGAAATCAAGGAGAACGAAAGCGGTTACCCGGTATTGGTTGAGCATGAGTACACCATTGATGAATTGAAAGAGATAAAGATCGCAGAGATCAACGCTTACGACAAGTCGGATGCTGTAAACTCCTTGACGCTGGACGGAAAACAAATATGGCTGGATAAAGACACCCGTGTAGGATTAGTCAACTCAATAAACATAGAAAAAGAAGCGGGCCGGGTATATACTACTTTGTGGTACAATGCGGAGAAGTATGTAATTCCCGTAAATGACGCTTTAAATATGCTTGACCAATTAGAATTATACGCTCTTGATTGCTACAATACTACACAGGCTCATATTGCAGCCGTGAAAAATTTGCTTAGCAAAGAAGAGGTTAATTACTATAATTATAAAACCGGTTATCCGGAGAAACTCAATTTTGTATTATAAACTATAAACAGATAAAGCTATGATTCTACTAGTATTAATGTCGTTCATCCTCATTGCCGGCTACGTCTTTGCAATGATTAAAAAGATGGAGGAAATTCCTTACTCTATCAGTGACACCTACTATGCCCTGACGCATAAGTTTTGGTTCGGTTTGTGCATGATCGGCTCCGGTGCATTGCTTCTTCCGGCAGCATTTGAAGCAAGTACGGAAAACAGCCAGTTTCTTGTATTCCTTTCGGTTGTCGGGATGATTGTATTGGGTGTATCTCCCAATTTCAAAGGAAGCCAGAAAACCGCCCATTGTATCGGTGCTGCTATGTCTTTAATCTTCTCCCAGATATGGGTAGGTTGCAATTCTTGGTATTGGTTATTGTTATGGGCTGGATTCATTGCGTACATGGCTATCTCCATGAGTGAGCACTGGACCGGTAACTTCATCTCCGACTTCATAAAGAGAAAGCCGATGTTCTGGATTGAGGTAATTTCATTGTTGACCGTTTATCTAACCTGTTTAGTATGAAAAAGAATACAAAAGAAGATATACAAGTATGGACCGCAGTGGGAATGTTGTTTGCTGGAGTCGGATTATCCGTTGCAGGTTTTGTTGTAGAGCCGTTAGGTCAGATTCATGACAGTGTATTGTGGTTTTTTGCTCAATGTCTGATATATGCTGGCAGTATATTTGGGATTGGGATTTATGTTAATGGGAAGTTTAATAGTTTGGTTGATAGGCTTAACAACAATAAAGAAGTAAAGGGTGATGAATCACATAAATAAAATCAGCGCATTAGCCAGCAAGCTTCTATCCAAGATCGGAATAGACGGCATGGCACATATTATAGTATGCCAGAACTTAGTTATGTGGCTATCAAAATATACGCCACTGTGGTCAGCAATCATTATAACCGTCGTGATCTTCGTCCTGAAGGAAGTGTACGACAAGTATTTCAAGAAAACAGAGTTCTCAATTAAAGACATCATCTGTGATTGCGTAGGTCTGGCGTTGGGAATATTAACATTGATATTATAGGAGGAAATAAGCATGAGTTTACCAAGAGGTTTGAGAAATAATAATCCGGGCAATATCCGGATCACAAAAGATAAATGGCAGGGATTGAGAGAAAAGCAGGAGGACAAATCGTTCTTCCAGTTTACAGAAATGAAATGGGGCTACCGTGCCCTTATCCGAACCTTGCAAAACTACCGTAAAAGACATGGCTGTCAGACGGTGGCAGATTTTATCCACCGGTGGGCACCGGAGAACGAGAATAATACAGCCGGATATATCAGCCGTGTATGTAGCGAAATGCAAGTCCCGAACACATACGTTCCGGACATCAACGACAAAGCAACCATGTGCGCTTTTGCTGCTGCCATCTCACGTGTTGAGAATGGAGTTCCGGCTGTTATGGCTGACATAGAAGCCGGATGGGATTTATTATAAACTTTAATCAATAGGAGGAACAATCATGGCAACAATAAATTTGGAGTTTAAAAAGAACAGTAGCGTATGGTATGCGGAATTTCAGGTGAATTCTGATTTCAACATCCATTTGGAACGCGACAACTACGGTCGGGTGAGTATCCTTCAACGGACAACAAGTGAGGGGAATTTTGAACCCGTAGTTTTGCCCGGAAGTCTTGCGTACAATGCAGGGGTAACCATAGACTGTGATTTTTCCGCATTGGTCTACCCCAAGACAATCCGCATCGAAAGTTATAGCGAAGTATTAAGTGGAACAGTAACCGAATCCGGCAATGAAGCATTGAAGGTTAAGTCTATGTACCCGTATTGGATGGAGTTCATAGGCAAGTCACTAACAACCGGGATGAAAGTACAGTACAACGATGGACTGTACCGGGTTCGTCAGAACATTGCTACAGTCATGGAGAATCAACCTCCCAGCATTGACACCGCAGCTCTCTATGAGGAAATCAACGAAACGGCTTCCGGAACAATTGACGATCCTATTCCGTATAACAACAATATGGAATTATTTGAAGGGAAATACTATTCGCAGGATGGCGTTACCTATAAGTGTACCCGTTCGACCGGACAGGCGGTTTACAGTTCATTAAAGGATCTTGTAGGCATTTATGTTGAAGTAGCATGAAATCCCTTCCTTGGATACTAGTCTGCCTGTTGCTTGGCGTGATCGTGTGGATGCGTTGTAATCCGCACGATCCACAAACTGTGTATGTAAAAGGAGATACTGTACATATCCGGGATACAATAAGAGACACAATACCCAAACCTGTAAAAGAAACTCCGAAGCGTACCGATACGGTATATTTACCGATCCTGATAGACACCACCACCGATAGAACCGTAGAAGGCGATTCGGTTCCGGTACTTATACCAATAACAAGCAAGGAGTATAAAACGGATGATTACCGGGTCATAGTCAGTGGATATAATCCTAGTCTTGATTCTATGGAAATATACAGAGACAATAAAATTATTACTTTTCCATCTTTACAGAAGAAGAAACGCTGGGGATTAGGTTTACAGGCAGGATATAGTTATCCGGGTGGTTGGTACGTAGGAGCTGGAGTTAGTTGTAACTTATTTATGTGGTGAGAAAAAGGTGCTATCTTCCCAGACGGCACCTTAAGTAATATGAAAAGTTTAGGTACAATTTTTCACAAAAGTTTATTCTACCATTTTCTTATGACATATAGGCTATGTAAATTCAAAATGTGTTATCCTATTTTGGCTTCATTCATTATGAAACTGTTTTGCTACAATCTTTATAAATGATAAAGCAAAGTGTGTGCCATATTCTGCTTTTGTTTATATTTAGCTATATATCAATGGTATGAACACGAATGAACATATTGCGTATCTGTGGAAAATATGTGGAATTGTTAACATGATTGTGGAATATATCCTCAAAAAAAACGGTAACTATCTTCGCAGACCGTTACCGGTATGAAAAGCTTAAGTCTTACTTACATAACAATTTCCAGTGAAAAAAAGGTTTAAAGGAAAGGAGGCCAAAATGATACATTAATTAATACTAAGCACTAAGTTTATCCGGTAAAGTAGAAGGCCGGTAATCGTTAGCGATTATTGCAAGGGTTATATCTTTGTGTGCACGATTGATATTGTAATGTCCACTTTGCAATATTAAGCAAATAAAAGATAAAAAAAACGTTATTTTTGAGCAAAATCAGACTTAATGTGTTTAATTTGCGAAAAAGATAATATAATTCTATGAATACTTATAAATGTTTTGTTCATAATTTAGCAGAACAGCAAATTAATAAAGTTTTCCTTAATTCGGATAATGATAAAATGTTGTCTGTTTTTCAAGAAATGTTCGATCATTCTAGTACGGAGTTTAGAATATTTGCAGGGAATTTATGTAACGAAGTAACAGGAAGTAAAGAATACATTGAATCTGTAAGTAATTTTATTGAGAAAAAAGGATATTTGTATATATTATTAAATAAATTTCGACAAGAACAGGCTGTAAATCACAATTTATATAAACGTTTGGCTTATTATCAATCATTAGGGGAATATCACATTTTAATAAAGTCAACAACCACACAAATTGCTTATAAAGATAAGTCAGCTCATTTAGCTATTGGAGATCGTTGTTCTTATCGTATTGAAACGGATATAGAAAAACGTACTGCAATATGTAATATGGCAGATTCTGATTATTCAGAGAAATTAGTATCTTTTTTCGATACAGTATTTAACGATCCTGCTAATCTAGTTATTGACCTAGTGAAAATATTTAATTTGTAATAAAATGGAATTAGATAATTTCACTTCTTTTATAGAAATGGGCGCGACACTTACTATCGCATTTGTGGCTGTTGAATATACAAAGCAATACACTTGTTTAATAGCCCAAAAAGTATTCGATTATTTTGGACGTATTGAGAAAATTGTTTTAGAATGTAAAAAAGCTATTGACGAAGATACAATTGATGGGTTAAGCAGTTTTAGTATTGATGGTTGCGATGCAGGTTTTAAGATAGAGGGATTGAAAAGGAAGAAAGAAAAAGCTTTGCAAGATATTAATGATAAGAAGAATTCTTTAAATAGCTACGTTTTAGAAAAATGTAATTCAAAAAGTTATTCAGCTTTGAGTTTATTTACATTCTTATTTTCTTTGGTTTCATTATTTATTGCAGGATTTGATTCAAACTCTATAAGGGTCTTTTGGATTGTAGTTGTTTTATTATCGTTCTTATACACAGTCTCTTCATGGATTTTTGGTGAAAAGAAAAGATGTAAATTATGGGTTGATTATTCTTCATTAAAGTGTTCAATATATGTATTTTCTATCATATTGTTATTGGGAATAATTACTACTTGGATTTGGGGTGAAATCTTAACAAGGTACCTGTTAGTGCCTTATTATGATATTGCAGTTTATATTACTTTATTCCTGCCATATGTAAATTTTGTAGTATTTGCATTTTTTATACGAAGCAAGTCTGTTGATATATATAATGCAATAGAGAAGACTTTTGAACCATTAAAGGCAATATGTAAGGATATACAGAAAGAAACGGACAAGCTTTCGACAGTGAAAGACCTTGCTCTAGAGATTAAGGGAGCACAGAAAAATTCTAATGTAAATGAAATAAATGATGCAAAGAACTTGTCTGGAGTTGAAAAACGTCCTTTTAAAAAGATGGTAAATAGAGATTTAAGAAGACGATTATAGCTTATTCCTCTTTAAAATGGAATCCTCCCGGTGTATTAGATATGCCGGGATTTTTTATATCTTTGCGTAGAAAGTACTCCCTTGCGAACTGAAAGGCTACGTGTTTGTAGCTCACGAGGTAGGTTCCAACGGTTGCGTTTTTATCGTACGATTATGCCTTTGGCTTACGTTTGTTCCTCGCTTGATAATGAACATGCCTAACCAAAGGCTTTTTTTATTACCTTTGTCGAAAACTAACATTAGTATGGCAGAAGAAAAGAAATACGACCACGAGTCGATAAACGAGTTACTAACTTGGGCTAAAGAAATGCTCAACAATAAGAGATACCCGGCCGGGGAATTTCAGCTTGATAAATGCGCCAAGATTCTCGATTGCGGGAAATACCTTGATTCGATGATAGCAGTGATTTCGAGGAACTGGGAGAACCCTACGTTTTATCCGACTGTAGACCAGTTGAGATTGTTTAGGGAGAAGATAGAGAAGGTAGTCGGATAAGCTACCTTTTTTGATATTAAATGATATTTAGTTGTTCATCTACTTTATATTCCGAACATTCAAAAGCCGCACACATTAAAACAAAACGGTCTTTAATGCTTAAACTGGTATATCTATTGACAGCATTGCTATTTTTTGAATGTAGTCCTGCAGCATATTTATCAATTTGAACTTTATTCATCATATCTACATGGGTTTTTCGGGCAAGTTTACTGCTTGCTATTTTATATAATGGTCTATATTCATTCTTTCCGGTAGATTCATTAAAAATAGGGGTTAAACGCTCTATGCCGCAATGTTCTAATAATATTTTTATTTTGTCATTATATCCACGTTCTCCAGACACATAACGAAGGATCGGGAAATTAAAATTGTATTTTTGTATAATTTCTAAAGCAAAGCGCATTAATGGAGTTTTTATTTCTATTCTAGTGTCATTCTCTTTTATTGTTTTTCTTGGAAGATAATGTATGTATGGTATATTCTCTTCGATGCTAATATTTTCGAATGATAATTCTTGAAAGTCTCCAACTCTGCACCCTAAGCTACATTGTAGGATAAAAGCATCTTTTGTCTCCTGTAAAGAGGAAGGAACATTGGTGTTTTGTATTTTTATAAATTCGTTTTTTGTCAAAAATATAGGTTCATCATATTGCTCTTTCATCATTATCGTTTTGCGTTGCTTCCCTAGCTTTCGAAATGGTGAAACAGCTATTTCGTCATTGCTTTCTAGTTCATTGAAGAACGCTTGAAGTTTTTTTAATTTAGTTGCAACTGTATTTTGACCTCTTGGTGACGTTGGGATGTTGCGATTATCCATATTTACATATAGACCTCTATATTTTTCTACCAATATATATTCATTAAATAGAAAGTCACGGAATAAAATAAGTTTCTCATTATTAAAATCAGTCGGAGTGATGTTACTTATTTTATTGATAATAAGGAAGCGATTAATTTCCCGTAGTAAAACATCATAATGCTTTTTTCTGCCTTCACCAAATATCCCGTCTTTGTATGATTGTTCTATGTATAGGGAAAATCTGTTGTAAAGGCTTGAATTTGCTTCTTTAACATCATATTTATCCGGATTGAGATATTCATCTATATATTTATTTAACTGTTCGCTAGTTTCTATCTTGTATTCTGTATATAAGCGCAAAATTAAATTTTTGCGTTCAGTTATGTCTCTATATAATTCTTCTCTAGTTTTGCAATGAATTGGTATAATGGCTTTGGCTCTATATTGTTCCTTCTTTTCGTCCCAGATAGAAGGTTGCACTAAAAATTCAGAAGTATGAAACATCTGGATTTTTCTTCCGTCGGATAAACGAAATCGTATATTAACAAAGTTATCCTTTTTGTCTGAACGAATAAATGCTTTTATTGTTGCCATATAGTTATCATTTTACGGTTGTGCAAATATACTATTTTTGCACAACGAAATCTCAAGATTGCACAACTATATTCGATTTTATCCAATACTATTTTTTATTATTGGCTGATAATCAAATGTATGTCATTTTGCAAAATCTGTGCTAATTGAATATCTTAGACCGCACCGGGGTCACAGAAAAATCCCTTGATAATCAGTTGATTATTGAGGGATTTCTGTTTTCTTATACCTTGGATAACTAAAACTAAATGCAGGATTTAGCCCTTGTAATTGATTTTTGTTGGTCTATTGTTGTTCCCAAGAAACCAATGTTATATGTTGACTATCAAAGTGAAATCTTTCTTTTATCTCGTAAGAGGTTCTATTATTAGTCTTTCTTTGTATAAGAATTACAAACTAATCGTCTATTTGGGTCATCTGGAAAATCCGGATTAGTTATTTGATTATAAAATTCCCAGTCTCTTTCAAGTCTTTGGGCTACATCTATGTTGGCTGTATAGCAGATGTATTTTTTATTTGCTACATCCAGAATGCCATAGGTAAGAATATCCTTTTCCTTTCCCTCCTTATTTATATATGTACTCTTGACCAATAATATCTTATATTTTCCGTCTTCCCGAGTACAGTATTCTTTATTGTTCTCAAGAGTATATGTGCCGGAGACATCTGTAAAATCATTGGAGGCCATTTCTACGATAATCTGTTTGGGCTCTCCTGTTTCCGGAGTGTCTGTCGAGTCATTGTTGCATGCGGATAGCAAGATGGCGGATAAGAATAATAGTTTAAGTAATTTCATCTTTATATTTTATTTGTTTTTGATCCTTTTTTTAGTCTAGTATATTATTTATAGTGCAAATGTACAGTTTTTGTGTGATATAAAAGCGGTAATGAGTAAAATAAATGTGTTTCATATTCTTGATATTTACATTCATAATCCTTAGATAGTCAGTCATGTATTTTGCTTTGCATTTTCTCAAACCTAGTTAGTTATTATTGTATGTAGTTGCATAATTTAGCCTAAATAGAATGAAAAAGTTGATTTAAATAAAAGGATTCTCGTGAGAAATGCTAACTTTGTAGATATGAAAAAGTAAGGAATGATATTCTGTAGTAGTATGTTCATAGCTTTCCAGATGTAGACATTTGACGATAAATTATATTAATCCCAATAAATATAAATAAGAATGGAAGAAGCTAGAAAAAAGAAATGGGGTAGTGTTGCGCTGATTATCGGAGCTATTGCTTTTATCATTATTATGATTTACTTTACAGTTATTTCAAGTCTCAACATGTAAAACAGATCATTATGGCGTTGAAAAATTAAAGCTTGGACATTTCGTTTGAATCTGTCCAAGCTTGTTTTTTATGGTTCCGGATGATTGACCGGCAATATGGTAACGCTTTCTCTTTAGCTTCTTGAAACCTGAAGTCCCTTATCAGAAAGAGTCATTTCTACAAAACGAGCACGAGGATTGGGGGCTTGTTCCGTCAGTATCCGTCGGATTTGTCCGGCTGCTTGCGGGTCTTTGGCTACCATATATAAATAGCCTCCGCCACCTGCACCGGGGAGTTTGTATCCCAGGGTGTAATCCTTGATTTTTTCGATAATGGCTGCTACTGCCGGTGGATTGGTTCCGCAGTCTAATGCCTGGTTCTGTATCCAGGTTTTGCCGACCAAACGACCGAAACTCTCGAAATTACTTCGTAAAATGGCTTCACTCATATCCATTGCATGAGCTTTCATTTCGGCCAGCAAGCTTAGATGCGGACCGGAATTGAGGAACATGGAACTGACGATCTCTGCCAAAATACTTTTAGCAGTACGAGTAATTCCCGTATAATATAACAGATGACAGTCGCGGTAATCAGGATGAACAAAGAACTGATCGGGTAACCAGCGTACTAATGGATTCTGTTCGAAACCAGCTTCGGATTGAAGCAACTTAATACCGGAAAAGACACCGCCATATTGATCTTGCCAACCTCCTCCAGTGGTCAGGAGCTGTTCTAATACTAATGTGTAACTACATATATCATTTTTATCCCAAGCCAATCCGCAGAAATCATTGATTGCTCCGAGCACGGTAGATGCCAGTATGGAACTGGTTCCCAAGCCAGAGCCCGCAGGAATAGCAGCCAGCAGAGTAATTTCGATTCCTGAACCGAAATCTTCCAGCTGTTTAGCTAAAGAAGGATAAGATTCCGTAGAGAATGCCGGTGCAAAGCCCGCCAATGTAAGGGCGGCTTTCGGAATAGAGAATGGAGAACCTACCTTTTTATAATCTTGCAGTTCCTCGTAATTCCTTATCACTTCCATTGCACCCATGTCGATAGAGCGAAGAGTGATGTGATATTCCTTGCATGGTTTCACATATACTTGTAGCGGTGGTTGACCGTTTAGTTCGATAGCAAGATTTACAACACTTCCCCCTGAATAAAGAGAGTAGGGAGGTGTGTCCGTCCACCCTCCGGCCACATCAATACGCACAGGACTGCGTCCCCATACGATTTGATCGGAATAAACGTTGAGTATGGGATGGCTCTTTCGTTCGCTCATTACCCCCAATAAACCGTCGCGAAGCAGTTGAAAGGCTGCCTGTTCCTCTTTGGCACAATCCTTGTCTTCATGTAGTTTCATGATACGTGCACGAAGCATCCGGTTGTGTATCCGTAACATGGGGGCAGCATCTTCTTTCAAGACGTCAGGCATGCCCAGATTGAAACGTACAAATTCATTTGCGGCATCCAGCAAATCGAGTTGATAGAATACGCTCTTCTCATAATTGGCCGCCAATCCTTTCCAGTTCTCCTTGCGGAAAGCATTGCGCTGTTCGTAAAGACGCTTGAGGTTGGCGTTTGCGGATATTTCGTCTGCAGAAACTTTTTCTGCTTTCAACCAAAGTTTTTTCCCTTCTTCCAGTTGTGGCTCCGAGGTCATCCAGCGTACTAATATGCCTAAATCTTCCACAGAAGCCACTTTGGGGAAGATGGATGCCGATTGTAAATCATCTGTACGCCCTTTTATATCCTCCCAGGTAATTCCTCTATCTTCCATCCAACGGGTAAAAGGAACATTAAGGTAAGTAGTCGTTATTTTGTCCAACGCTCCTTTGAATACATCATCCAATCCATACGGACGCGCAACAAACTCATTCTCACCGATAGGAATAATGTCGATGCAAACCCCATCCGGCAAATTGATGCTCCACTGGTTTTCAGGAACTCCTGTAATAATCTGGCGGGAACCTAATTTCCATTCTTTTCCCACATGGCTATTCTCAATCCATAAATTGGCGTTGTCGGCAGAAAGAGAAACTTGTGTGATGGAATTCTGTATAAAGATAGCCGGATTTGGCTTTACTTTCCGGTGCATGATTCTTCTTTGGTCCCGTACCTTGTCCTGTATGGCTAAAGTAGAAGAAATCAGTTCGTGACTTGTGCCGTAATGGTAGAATTCTCCACCTGGCAACGGCAATATAGCTACGGATAACTGATTGATTTCTTCATCTTTCGTTTTAGGATGCTCTCCCAAAGCCAAACCATAGTCCGAGTATAAGTCATAATAAGTAATATCCTTCGTACCTTCTTTCAATGACCGTTTCATCAATACTTCTATGGCGCGGTCACTCAAAATCCAGATGCCGATATCCATCAGGAAAAGATGAGTTTTCGACAATCCTTCCAACTCTTCCAAAGAAGGTTTCTGCAACATGAAATCGAGCACCTCCGGTTTTTTCCGGTCGGAAACAAACACGCCATGATGAGTTGCCAATGAAGGATTCACCCACAGCCCGTAGCATACTACATCTGCGTTCGGAATATCCTGAAGCGGTTTTTCCGAACGGATATATACGTCTCCGCTAGCAATCAGCGTATTCAGACCGGCCGGAGCCTGATTCATAATCCTTTCATAGAGCGGGAGCTGCAATGATAACAGATTCTGTCCCAGCTTTTGTCCTCTTTCCCAACTGAAGATCGGGATAGGAGTTAATATTTTGCCGGAAGGGCCGTAGCTGGGTAGCCGACGGCTTTGTCCGCCTGCATGGAGCAATATTTTTTTTTCGTGTCCTATCCAGTTGCTGAAAGACTCTTGTGGAGCGAATGCCTGATGGCAAGCTTGCAATAACCATGTGGTTCCGCCGCCGGAGCCTAGTTTGCTCCCTATGGGGTCTGATGTACAAAACCAATCGGTATGGTTAACTTCTTCCAGTTCGTGGAAGCAATGGATCAAATTGGGTGGTAAAGATAATAACTTTTGCATAGTAGAATCTGCGTTGGCTTAGATAGAATCTAAGCGAATTAAACTCCCGTAAAAATACTATTTATATTCCTGCTTTTCAATATTTTTCTTCTGTTTTGAAGAATAAATTTTCTTTTCAGCTTTTAGATGTCATTTTCAGTCATCATGTCCCAGGTGTCATTAAGTGCCTGCATGGATGGAAATAATAAATCAGCCCCGGCATCCAGCAACACTTGCCCGTTCAAAGGACCCGTATTGACTGCTATGGTGAAAATACCCGCGTTGTGTCCGGCTTCCACTCCTAACGGAGCGTTTTCTACTACAACCGCTTCATCCGCTTTGATCCCTCCTTTTTTCAAAGCCATCAAATACGGCTCGGGATTGGGTTTGCCATATTTTACATCGAACGCTGTAACCATCAGTTCTTTGTGAAACATTCCCGGATAGTGGTGTTCCAGCCGTTCGAGCAGGGATAACTGACCGGAGCCGGTGACCACCATCGGAATCAGCCCGTCCTTCTTCACTTTTTGCAGTAACTCCCATGCACCGGGCATAGGCTTTGCTTCGGGATATGAATTGAACAAAACACTTTTCTCCTGATAGATACTTTCTATCTCCTCCTGTGTGGCTTCTCTACCCAATTCACGTTGAAAAACAATATTGATTGTAGAGGCTCCTGTCCGTCCTTCATGCATATATGCTTCTTCGCGACTAAGAGTGAGCCCATGAGATTTCATTACTTTATGCCAGGCTTCCGAATGATAAGGCATAGAGTCAAAGAGTACGCCGTCCATGTCAAACAGGACGGCTTTCAGTTTCTTTTTCATACTTTGTACGTTGCGGAATCTTTTTAAGATGATATTTTATTTTTTATGAGCATTTTCTTCAGATCAGACACGGGAATAACTACATCGTATTGTTTCCCGGAATCCTTGCCGATATATCTGTAGGTAATATTTTTATTGTTCTCCACGCAGGTTTTTATGAATATCTGGGTGGCAGGATCGGTCTGACTTGCTAGCGTTGACACAATACCCTCTTTCACTTCAGCTGCGTTTTCTTCAATCTGGCTGATAGGACACAACTCTTCGTCCACACTGCATATATAAACAACCGATTCACCTATGATTTCGATTTTTTCGACAACGACTTCTTCACTGGCCTGCATTGGAAATTGCAGATTCGCCATTTTCAGTTGCGCTTCAAGCTTTGTCTGTCCGCTTTGTGCCGGGTCGGCATTTGTATTGATAACCTCTTTCAATTCTTCGGCAGTAAGTTCGCAAACCGCTTGTTCGCCCGACTTATTCCCTACAAATATCATGTGTAATCCGGAATTACACTTAGCCATCAATTTCAGCATTTCCTTTACATCAGCAGCCGGATTCTGAAACATCATTTTGATAGATGATTTCATGCTTTCCGGATTATCTTTCAAAATCTTAATATTGGTAATTTCCTCGTTCATGTTGAGAGTGTACACTACGTTATCCCCGTCGTAGATGATACTGGTAATATTGCCGACTTCTCCCATGTCCAGCGGACACTGTTTGTTGGCTATCCCGATTACAGTTTTGAGTTTGGCTTCCTGACAACCGGTCATGACTATCATTAGCAATGATACGCTACATAGTAGCATGAGTCCACTGGACTTCTTTAATAAATTTCCTGCCATTCTATTTGTTTTTTAAGTTTGATTCGCTTCATCTACAACTGTATACGAGGCAAAGATAACGATAAAAAATGAGAGATAAGTTAGAAAGGGAAGATAGTTGCAAATGACGCTCCCAAGCGATTAACTACATAATTATTTGCTGTTTAGAAGAATATGTGTATTTTTGTAACGTTATAAACTCGACGATAGCATGAAAAAGAGAGTATTATTGTTGCTACCATTGTTTTTAGGCGCCTGCTCTGATAGTGGGGAAAGTCCTGTTATCAAGATAGAAAAGCTTTATGCGAAGATCGAATCGGACGGTGAAAATACCAGTTCCGATGAAAAAGACTATGCGAATCAGAGGGAGGAACTGCCCGCCTTGAAAGTGGGAGATGAAGTGAAAGCCTTTCTGCTTTTGGATGGAAATGGGGCAGAACTGAAAACCTTTAAACTTCAGAATGACGATGAAGTGGATACCAAACTCTTTTATGAGCAAACAGAAGTATCTACAGAGGGAAATCTGACAGATGTGGAAAAAGGACAGCTTCGTTTTAAGGATGGGGTGTCAAAAGCCAAAATTATGGTGATTGCGACCATTAAACAGGTAGATAAGAACGGTGATGTGAAATTAGAGTTCTATCTTTCTTCCAAAGCCGAATGTGAAGGAGCACAGGAAGAAATCGGTTTGAAGACGAAAGTGGAAGATGAGAAGTAGAAGTGGTGAGCAGTAAACGGTACAACGGGCAATAAGCGGTACAATCGGAAACTGCAATCAATTGAATATAATAATGAACGGTGAACAAATCCATGTATATAGCATAGTTGTTCACCGTTCATTGTTTATAGTTTACCGTTTATAAAACGTTCTTGATTTATAGTTTTGCACGGATTGCTTTGGATTCCTCTTCATAACCCGGTTTGTCCAGCAAGGCAAACATATTCTTTTTGTATGCTTCCACACCCGGTTGGTTGAATGGGTTCACGCCCAACAAATAACCGCTGATACCACAAGCCTTTTCGAAGAAATAGAGCAGACCACCAATGTTGTATTCGCTCAATTCCGGAAGTACGATGCGCATATTAGGTACGCCACCGTCTACGTGAGCCAGCTGCGTTCCCAGTTCGGCCATCTTGTTCACTTCGTCCACACGCTTGCCGGCTAAGAAGTTCAAGCCGTCCAGATTTGCTTCGTCAGAAGGAACTTCCAGTTTGTGGTTAACTTTCTCTACTGAAATCACAGTTTCGAAGATAGAACGTTCGCCTTCCTGAATCCATTGACCCATAGAATGAAGGTCTGTAGAGAAATCTACCGATGCAGGGAAGATACCCTTATTGTCTTTTCCTTCCGATTCTCCGTAAAGCTGTTTCCACCATTCGCTTACATAGTGCAGTTTCGGGCAGAAGTTAACGAGGATTTCGATCTTCTTGCCATTCCTGTACAACTCATTGCGGGTAGCAGCATAAATAGCAGCCGGGTTTTCAGTAAATGCAACGTCCGATCCGCATACTTTTTCCATATCGGCAGCACCGGCAACCAGTTTGTCGATATCAAATCCGGCTACTGCGATAGGCAGCAAACCAACCGGAGTCAGTACAGAGAAACGTCCGCCTACGTTGTCAGGGATGATAAATGTTTTATATCCTTCTTTGTCAGCTGTAACACGGGCAGCACCTTTTTTAGCGTCCGTCACAGCAACGATTACTTTCTTTGCAGTTTCTTTACCGCGCTGATCTTCACATTGCTTTTTCAGCAAACGGAAAGCAAGAGCAGTTTCGGTAGTAGTTCCTGATTTAGAAATATTGATGACACCGAATTTCTTATCTTTCAGATATTCAGTCAGTTCGTACAGATAATCTTCGCTGATATTGTGTCCTGCATAGATCATGACAGGAGCCGTTTTCTTTTCCTGCAGCCAAGTGAAGCTGTTAGACAAAGCTTCGATTACGGCACGGGCACCCAGATAGCTGCCACCGATACCGGCAACGATTACTACTTCACAGTTATCTCTTAATACTTTTGCTGTAGCGTTCAGGTCGGCTAAGTGTTCTTTAGTGATAGAAGAAGGCAAATGCAACCATCCTAAAAAGTCATTACCTTTGCCTGTACCTTTTTCAAGCATTTCCTGTGCGGCTTTTACTTCAGCTTCGTAAGCAAAAACCTTTTCTTTGGAGATAAATCCAAATGTCTTTTCAATGTTTAAACTAATCATATCGTTCTTGTTTAAAGATTATCTAAAAGAGTCAGTCAGCAATTTAATCTCGATCATTGGTGAGATACGTTCGTATAGGATGTTATACACAGCGTCCAGTATCGGCATATTGACATGATGATGCTTATTGATTTCTTTGATACATTTCGTACCATAGTAACCCTCTGCAATCATTTCCATTTCAATTTGCGCACTCTTCACGGAATACCCTTTACCTATCATCGTTCCGAAAGTACGGTTACGACTAAAGTTGGAGTAGCCGGTCACCAATAAATCCCCCAGATAAACAGATTCATCCACGTTTCTGTTCAACGGATGCACCGTGTTCAGGAAACGATTCATTTCCTGAATGGCGTTAGAAATCAATACAGCCTGGAAGTTGTCGCCATATTTCAGTCCGCTACAGATACCGGCAGCAATGGCATACACGTTTTTGAGCACCGAACTGTATTCGATACCCGCCACGTCATCACTGACAGATGTTTTGATAAAACTGCTTCCCAGACGGCGTGCGAAGATACGTGCCTTGTCTTTATCAGGGCAGGCGATAGTCAGGTAGGAGAGTCGCTCCAAAGCTACTTCTTCTGCGTGGCAGGGACCTGCAAGGACTGCTATGTTTTCTGGTGGCACACCATATTCTTTTGTGAAGTATTCCGATACAATAACGTTGTCATCGGGTACGATTCCTTTGATAGCGGTGATGATAAACTTATCTTTTATCTTGGTTTTCAACTTTTTCAGATGCGCCTTCAGATAAGGAGAGGGAGTGACGAAGATCAGTGTATCCGATTCTTTCACAACATCGTTGATGTTGGAACTGAAAGTGATGCGTCTCGTATCAAATTTCACTCCTGTCAGATAAGCCGGATTGTGCCCTAATCGTTTAAAATCGGCAATGCGGTCGTCTCGCCGCATGTACCAATTGATAGAGTCCTCTTGGGCCAGACACATCTTTGCGATGGCTGTAGCCCAACTTCCTCCGCCCATTATCGCTATCTTGCCGGGTAATTTCATTTGTATGGATTTGGATGAAGAACTTATTAAATTTTCTGTATCCACTCAGTTACGTCGTTTACCGACGGATTGGTCAGTTCTAATTTATATTTCTTGTTAATGCCGCAGATGTCCTGGTGCAGCTTCTGCGGATTGACATCTTTCATGTCGGCAACTGTGTTGTAACCGGCTTTTTGAATCACCGGAACCCAGTCTTCTGCGATTCCCAATTCCATGTATTTGGCAGCAGCGTCTTTTTTCACTACTTTTTCCGGGCGCATTTGCGGGAAGAACAATACTTCCTGAATGGTAGTCTGTCCGGTCATTAACATCACCAGACGGTCGATACCGATACCGATACCCGATGTAGGAGGCATACCGTATTGTAAAGCGCGCAGGAAGTCCTGATCGATAATCATCGCTTCGTCGTCTCCCTTGTCGGCCAAACGCATTTGTTCTTTGAAACGTTCTTCCTGATCCAGCGGATCGTTCAATTCCGAGTAGGCATTAGCCAGCTCTTTACCGTTCACCATCAGTTCGAAACGTTCGGTCAGTCCCGGTTTAGAGCGGTGCATCTTGGTCAGCGGAGACATTTCAACCGGATAATCGGTGATGAAAGTCGGCTGGATATATGTACCTTCGCAGAATTCTCCGAAAATTTCATCAATCAGCTTGCCTTTACCCATCGTCTCGTCGATTTCTTCCATCTTCAGTTCTTTGCAGACTTGGCGGATTTCCTCTTCGCTCTTGCCGTTCAGGTCATATCCTGTCTTTTCTTTGATAGCGTCCAGAATAGGCAGACGGCGGTAAGGAGCTTTGAAGTTGATGGTTTTTCCGTCAACCACTGTTTCTGTGCTACCGTTTACTGCGATACAAATACGTTCCAACAACTTTTCGGTGAAATTCATCATCCAGTTGTAATCCTTATATTGTACGTAGAGTTCCATACAAGTGAACTCCGGGTTATGGGTTTTGTCCATACCCTCGTTACGGAAGTTCTTACCTATTTCATATACACCTTCAAAACCACCTACGATCAGTCGCTTCAGATAAAGTTCTGTTGCGATACGCAGGTAAAGATCCATGTCCAGTGAGTTATGGTGAGTGATGAACGGTCGTGCGCTTGCTCCACCGGCAATAGATTGCAAGATGGGAGTTTCCACTTCCGTGTAACCGGCTTCGTCCAAAGCATTGCGCAATGTTTTCACAACAGTGGCACGTTTCAGGAATGTTTCTTTGATACCGTCGTTCACTACCAGGTCCACATAGCGTTGGCGATAACGGAGTTCGGGATCTTCAAAAGAGTCATAAGCTACCCCGTCTTTGTATTTAACGATAGGCAACGGTTTGATAGACTTTGCAAGTACAGTCAGTTTCTTAGCATGGATACTGATTTCACCCATTTGTGTGCGGAACACGAAACCTTCGATACCGATAAAGTCACCTAAGTCGAGCAGGCGTTTGAATACAGAGTTGTACAGTTCCTTGTCTTCTCCCGGGCAGATATCATCGCGGGTGATGTACACCTGGATGCGACCTTTAGAGTCTTGCAATTCAACGAAAGATGCTTTACCCATCACGCGGCGGCTCATGATACGGCCGGCTACGGAAACTTGGCGTGGCTCCTCGTCGTCTTTAAATTCAGCTTTAATATCTGTAGAGAAAGCATTGGTTACATACTCTGCTGCAGGGTATGGATCAATACCCATCGCACGAAGCTCATTCAGGCTGTTGCGTCGAATGATTTCCTGTTCACTTAGTTCTAATATATTCATTTCGTTACGTATTAACTCAATTTTGGAGGCAAAAATACGAAACTTTTCTCATATATCCTGTAATCCACCTCTTTTTTGTATCTTTGCCGTCTCAAACTAATAGGTATGACAGGACAAAAGACACCCACTGCGTTGGGTACGGAAAAGATTGGGAAGCTTTTAATGCAGTATGCCATTCCGGCAATTATCGCCATGACGGCGTCTTCTCTTTACAATATGGTAGATAGTATTTTTATCGGTCACGGGGTAGGTGCGATGGCTATTTCCGGGTTGGCATTAACTTTCCCGCTAATGAATCTTGCCGCGGCTTTCGGCTCGTTGGTCGGTGTCGGTGCGGCTACATTGATTTCGGTGAAGCTAGGACAGAAAGATTATGATACCGCACAGCAGGTTTTGGGAAATGTGTTTGTATTAAACCTTATTATAGGTATCTCTTTTACGGTAATCGTTCTTCCTTTTCTCGATCCGATACTTTACTTTTTCGGAGGAAGCGATGAAACGGTGAAGTATGCCCGTGAATTTATGCAGGTTATCTTGCTCGGAAATGTGGTTACCCATTTATATCTGGGGCTGAATGCAGTGCTCCGTGCTTCGGGCCATCTGCAGAAAGCGATGATGGCAACAATAACGACAGTGATAATCAATGTATTGCTTGCTCCATTGTTTATTTTTGTATTCGACTGGGGAATCCGTGGGGCGGCTACGGCTACGGTTTGTGCGCAGTTGATTGCATTGGTCTGGCAGCTTCATCTGTTCTGCCGCAAAGATGAACTGATACGGTTGAAAAAGGGGATTTTTCGTTTGAAACGGAAAATCGTGTTGGATTCGCTGGCTATTGGTATGTCTCCCTTTCTGATGAATATGGCGTCTTGCTTTATTGTGATTCTGATTAATCAGGGATTAAAAGAGCATGGAGGTGATTTGGCGATCGGTGCATTCGGTATTGTTAATCGTATTGTTTTTGTCTTTATTATGATTGTATTGGGACTAAACCAAGGGATGCAGCCCATTGCGGGATATAATTTTGGTGCGAAGCTCTATCCTCGTGTGACGGAAGTACTGAAAGTAACCATTTGTTGTGCAACTGTAGTGACAACGATTGGTTTTCTGATCGGTATGTTTATTCCGGAAATCGTATCTTCCATCTTTACTTCGGACGAAGAGTTAATCAGCATTGCTTCTAAAGGTTTTCGTATTGTGGTATTTTTCTACCCGATTGTTGGGTTTCAGATGGTAGCTTCCAACTTCTTCCAGAGTATTGGAATGGCAAGTAAAGCCATTTTCTTGTCGCTGACGCGGCAGATGTTATTTCTCGTTCCCTGTTTATTGATTCTACCTCACTATTATGGACAAATGGGCGTTTGGGCCAGTATGCCTGTGGCAGATTTGGCGGCTAGTCTTATATCCGGAGGAATGTTGTGGTGGCAGTTCCGGCAGTTTAAGAAAGTTACTGTTTGATAAGTTTGTTCCGATATTCTTTAGGAGATATACCGACATACTGCTTGAAATATTTCCCGAAGAATGATTGTGTGGGGAAGTTGAGTTTGGTTGTTATTTCCTTAATACTTAAATCGGTATTATCGAGCAGATATTTAGCTTCTGTAATGACATTCTGTATGATCCACTGCAAAGCACTGCTCCCTGATTTCTCCTTGATGACAGAAGAAAAATATCGGGCGGACAAGCATTGCTTGTCTGCATAAAAAGTAACATCACGTTCCTGACGATAATATCGATAAAGGGTAATCATGAAATTTTGGAAGATTTTATCCTTTTTATCCTGTGGCAGTGGTGTTTGGGGTTCGTTACTGAAATAAATGTTTAATAACTCATAGCATATCACCTGTCCCCAGGATTTGATTAATTCAGAAGTTAAATGTTGTTTCTGTCGGGAACTGTTACAAATATTCTCCCTGTTAATTCGTTTTTCTACAGATTTGAGCAAGTTCTCTACAAATGTATATTGCTCTTCAGAGAGCGACAGGCAGGGATTTTCCCGCAAATAAAGCAAATTTTCCGAGTTAGCTACTTTGTTTACTATTGGTATGACATAATCCAGGTCGACCTCTATCATGATTCCTTCCAAGTCTGCGCTTCTTTGGCGTATCTGTAGAAGGTTGGCTGCTGTATATATGAAAAGATTCCTTTTGTTAATCTGATATGGTCTACCTCCCAACAGGATTTCCGCCTGTCCTTTCTGGCAGAGGAAAAGTCCGCATTGGTTGAATTCGGAAATAATGCATCCTTCTTTCATGGAAGTATCTTCCGGAGATATTATAACATACTTGAATGGCATCAGTGGTTCCATATTCCTTTTCGTTGAAATGAATTTCTTTACAAAGTAATAAACAAATAAATACAAATAGCAAACTATTTCGGCTTTTTATCTTAGGTAACGTACAAATAGAACAATGTTTCGTCTAAATCAACCTTTCTCCTCATGTTTGCTTGGGATACTTTTGTGGCAACTAACTAATAAGTGAAAATATGAGACGATTAGACTTCTTATTAACAGGATTTTTAGCAGTTCTGTTGACTTCGTGTGGGCAACGTGTACAAAACACAGACAGTAAGCCGGCAGTGAAGATTGATACCGTACTTTCTGCCGACAGACAAATAGCTTTGCAGTTTCCGGGTCGAGTGAAAGCGGCACAGGACATAAGTCTGTCTTTCCGGGTGAGTGGTACTATTCAGTATATGCATGTAAATGACGGTGCCTATGTGCGTAAAGGGCAATTATTGGCAGAATTAGATCCGACAGACTATCAGATTCAGCTGGATGCGGCAGAAGCAGAATATCAAAGTGTGAAAGCGGAGGCGGAACGGGTGATGGCACTTTATAAGGAAAATGTGACAACACCGGATGCTAACGATAAGGCCGTGTACGGATTGAGACAGATTACCGCCAAATATAACCATGCTAAAGACCAGTTGGCATACACCCGTTTGTATGCTCCTTTTAACGGATATGTGCAGAAACGTCTTTTTGATTCCCATGAGACGGTAGCTGCCGGTATGCCCGTCGTTTCCATCATCAGTGAGGGAAGCCCGGAGGTGGAGATTAATCTTCCGGCAGTGGAATATATTCGTCGACAGCAGTTTACCCGCTACTATTGTACATTCGATATTTATCCTCATCAAAGATATGCTTTGGAACTGATTAGTGTCACCCCTAAGGCAAATGCCAATCAGTTGTACACTATGCGGCTTCAACTGAAAAAAGAAGATAAACAGGCAGTTCCATCGCCCGGCATGAATACAATGGTAACTATCGAATGTAGTGAAGGAGATGTGTGTAACCTGTCGGTTCCCGGTGGAGCGATTCTTCGTGAGAACGGGCGTACGAGTATCTTTCTTTATGATGCTTCCAGTCACGCTATTCGCCGTTGTGATGTGACAGTAACCCGTCTGCTTAGCGACGGCAGATGCCTGATTACTTCAGACGGAGCGAATCCCGGTGATTTGGTTGTCGCTTCGGGGGTGCATCATGTAAAAGAGGGAGAACAGGTGGAACCGCTTCTTCCGGCTGCTGAAACCAATGTGGGAGGACTGCTATGATTGATATTAGTAAATGGGCATTTGAGAACAAGAAGTTAATCTACTTCCTGATTGCCGTACTGATTGTAGGAGGAGCTTATTCCAGTTATGAAATGAGTAAACTGGAAGACCCAGAAATAACGGTAAAGCTTGCCATGGTAGTCACCACCTATCCCGGTGCGTCTGCGCATCAGGTAGAATTAGAGGTGACGGATGTACTGGAGAAGAATATTCGCTCCATGGGGAATATAGATAATGTGGAAAGTTATTCCTACAACGATCTCTCCCTGATTCAGGTAGAACTGAAAACGACTGTCAAAGAGACGGACGTAGAACAATGCTGGGATCTGTTGCGTCGTAAAGTGGTGAACGCACAGGCAGAACTTCCCGAAGGTGCCAACCCTTCTATTGTAAAAGATGATTTTGGAAATGTCTACGGAATGTTTTTCGCTTTGACGGGTGACGGACTTTCCGACAGGGAACTATCTGATTATTCAGAACTGGTGAAACGTGAAGTCAGTGAACTGGATGGGGTGGAGCGCGTTGACTTATACGGTAAACGTCCCGAATGTATTAACATCTCTCTCCTGCAAGACCGGATGGCCAACTTGGGTGTGAAACCCGCCGAAGTGCTAGCCACATTGAACGGACAGAACCAAACTACTTATACTGGTTATTATGATAATGGCGATAATCGTATCCGGGTGACAGTCAGTGATAAGTTTAAGACGGTAGAGGATATTGGTCGTATGCTGATTCAGGGACATGATGCCGATCAGTTGCGGTTGAGTGACATTGCCCGTATTGCGAAAGATTATGAAGACCCTACCCGCAACGAATTGTTTTATGACCGCCAGCGTGCGATAGGAATCATGGTGGCTGCTTCTCCGGATGCCGACATTATTAAAGTGGGGCATCGAGTGGAAAAGAAACTGGAGCAACTAAAGGCTGAACGCCTTCCGGCAGGAGTAGAGTGTCATAAGGTTTTCTATCAGCCGGAACGCGTAGGCACTTCGTTAGGGACGTTCATTCTTAATCTGATAGAATCTGTGATTATCGTAGTCGTTATCCTGATGATTGCTATGGGATTCAAGAGCGGGGTGATTATCGGTATCAGCCTGGTAGTGACGGTATTCGGTTCCTTCCTGTTCCTTTATTTTATGGATGGTACGATGCAGCGTGTTTCATTGGCCTCGTTCGTGCTTGCGATGGGGATGCTGGTGGATAACGCGATTGTTATCATCGACGGTATTTTGGTAGATTTGAAAGCCGGAAAGAGTCGGATGGAGGCAATGACTGCCATCGGACGGCAGACAGCGATGCCTTTGCTGGGAGCTACTCTGATTGCCATCATCGCTTTTCTTCCTATCTTTATGTCTCCTGATACGGCAGGCGTTTATACGCGCGATTTGTTTATCGTACTCGCTGTTTCCTTATTGCTTAGTTGGGTGCTGGCTTTGGTGCACGTCCCGTTGATGGCTGACCGGATTTTGCATCCGGAAATCTCTGCGGCAACTACTGCTGCCGGAAAACGTGTGTATGAAGGAAAGATTTATGCTGTGCTCCGTTCATTATTGAAATTCAGTCTGGCACATCGTTGGAGTTTTGTGTTTACAATGATTGCTTTGGTATTGCTTTCGGCTTTCAGTTATCGGTTTATGAAGCAGGGCTTTTTCCCGGATATGGTCTACGATCAGCTTTACATGGAATATAAATTGCCGGAAGGGACTAACTCCACTCGTGTAGCACGTGACTTGGAAGAAATCGAAGTTTACCTGAAAAAGCGTCCGGAAGTTACACACGTCACTACTTCTATCGGTGGTACACCTGCTCGTTATAACTTGGTGCGTAACGTAGCCAATCCTTCCTTATCTTACGGTGAACTGATTATCGACTTCACCTCTCCGGACGATTTGGTGGATAACATGGCGGAAATTCAACAATATCTTTCACAACATTATCCGGATGCTTACGTAAAGATGAACCGCTACAATCTGATGTTCAAGAAATATCCTATTGAAGTGCAATTTACCGGTCCTGATCCTGCTGTTTTGCATCAGTTGGCAGACAGTGCCCGCAAGATTATGGAGAATTGCCCGGATGTTTACCTGATTACCACGGACTGGGAACCGCAAATTCCGGTACTGACTATTGAATATGACCAGCCTGCGGCACGTGCTATCGGATTGAGCCGTAATGATGTAAGCCTATCTCTACTGACCGCTACCAGCGGCATCCCTATCGGGTCTTTCTACGAAGGTATTCACAAAGATAATATCTACTTGCGTTGTCTGGACGAACACGGAAATCCGATTGAAAACCTGGGCAATACGCAGATATTCTCGTCTCTTCCTTCTCTGAACGGTTTGCTGACACAGGAAATGATGATGAAACTGAAGACAGGAACACTATCAAAAGAAGAACTGGTGGAAACGTTGATGGGAACAACTCCGTTAAAACAAATCAGTAAGCGGATTGATGTGAAGTGGGAAGATCCGGTGGTTCCCCGTTATAACGGGCAGCGTAGCCAACGGGTGCAATGTTCTCCTGTTCCGGGGGTAGAAACGGAGAAGGCGCGGCAATCCATTGCCACGCAGATTGAACAGATTCCGCTGCCTGACGGATATCGGCTTCAATGGCAAGGCGAGAGGAACGCCAGCACAAAGTCTATGCAATATCTGTTCAAGAATTTCCCGTTTGCTATCATTCTGATGATATCCATTCTAATCATGCTGTTCAAAGATTACCGGAAACCGGTTATCATCTTCTGTACTATTCCGCTGGTATTTGTCGGTGTTGTTGCTGTAATGCTGCTTACCGGGAAGACATTCAACTTTGTGGCTATCGTCGGTACATTGGGATTGATCGGCATGATTATTAAGAATGGTATTGTATTGATGGATGAGATCACTTTGCAGATTAATCAGGGAGTAGAACCTGTGACGGCATTGATAGACAGTTCGCAAAGTCGTCTCCGTCCCGTGATGATGGCTTCGCTGACTACGATTTTGGGAATGATTCCATTGTTGCCGGATGCCATGTTTGGTTCGTTGGCGGCTTCTATCATGGGTGGGTTGCTGTTCGGCACGTTGATAACGTTGCTTTTTATCCCGATTTTGTATGCATTATTCTTTCATATAAAAAAGACAGACAAATGAAAAAAGAAATTCTTGTAGCCATTAGTGTAGCGGGTGTATTGTTCGGCCTGTCGGTTTCTCTTGCCGCGCAAGAAAAACTAAGTCTGGCGCAATGCCGTGAAATGGCACTGAAATATAATAAGGATATGGCTGCCGCTAATAAGCAGACGGAAGCAGCCCGATTGATGTCTCTTAGTTATAAAGCCAATTTCTTCCCTAATTTTACAGTCAACGGAACGGGTATTTATAGCACAGCGGACGGAAGTCTCGGAGTTCCGGGAGGAAACCTTCCGGTTTTCTTGCCCAATCCTGCTACCGGAGAACTGGTATCGAGCGGTTTCGCTTATTTTCCCGGACTGAATCTGGACTATAAGGTCGGAACTGTTTACTCGGGCGGTGTACAAGTGGAGCAACCTCTTTATATGGGAGGAAAAATCCGTGCCGCCTATAAAATGTCACTATTGGGAAAGGAAATGGCACATTTGAACGAAGCTTTAACTACTTCGGAAGTTATTCTGAATACAGATAAAGCATACGTGCAGTTAGTGAAAGCCAAGGAGATGAAAAAAGTAGCGGAAAAATATCACGCCTTACTGACGGAACTTTCCAAAAATGTAAAGAGTGCTCATCGGCATGGCATGAAACCGCAAAATGATGTACTGAAAGTGCAAGTGAAGCTCAACGAGAGTGAACTTTCTTTGCGAAAGGCTGATAACGCCCTCCGTCTTGCAAGTATGAATCTTTGTCATTACATCGGCCGCCCTTTGACAGCACAGATTGATATATCCGATGATTTTCCGGAAGTGGAGCAGGAGTGGAAAGTGCAGGTCTCTGACATAACTGCCCGTCCCGAATATGGAATCTTGAACAAACAAATAGCCATTGCCGAGCAGGAGGTAAAGCTGAATCGTAGTGAACTGTTACCGCGTATCGGCGTCAGAGGTAGTTATGATTATCTTCACGGATTGGAAGTCAATGATGAAACTTTGATGAAAAAGGGTGCTTTTTCCGTATTCCTGAATGTCTCTGTCCCTCTGTTTCATTTTGGCGAACGTACCAATAAAGTAAAGTCTGCCAAAGTGAAGTTGGAACAAGCTCGTCTTGAACAGGAAAATGTCAATGAAAAGATGTTGCTGGAGTTGATGCAAGCTGCCAATAATCTGGATGAGGCCCGGTTGGAAACGGAGCTTTCCGAACGTTCGCTGGAACAGGCAGAGGAGAATATGAAAGTCAGTGGTAAGCAATATGAAGTGGGACTGGAAACTCTTTCGGATTATCTGGAAGCACAAGTGCTTTGGCAGCAGGCTTATCAGACGAAAGTGGATGCCCATTTCCAATTGTATGTGAATTATGTGGCTTATTTGAAAGCGGCGGGACAACTCTCGTCGGAGATATGATAAGATTCTCAATGATACTTACCCTTATGAGAAAAAATACTCATACCTATGAGAATATATTCCCATTGGTATGAGTATTTTTTCTCATAGGTGTGAGTATTGTCCCTTGTCAGAATATCCGGAAACGCCGTTTTATAGTGTTTCTGATAAAGGTCTTACCAATCGAATAAATCAATATATTGGTCGAATTCAGGTTTGTTTTCGATACCATGTTTTAGAAAGACAGCGATAATCTGCTTTTGTTCGTCAGGATGCAGCATCCGTTCTTTGTTGCGGATGCGGTAAAACATGCTGCGCCCCATCAAAGAATATAATTCTTTGCGGATGATGACAGCCGTAGAATATGGAATGTTGTCCAATATGTGGTCTATTCCGCAGGCAAAGCGTGAAGTACGGTATGGCTTGAAAAAACTGCAGTTATTCTCGTTTCCTATTATGTGGTTGGGATTGACTGTTCGGAAATCAGGAACGTTTTGCGGTATACGGAGCGTAGCTTGATGGCGTAGGCATTCATTGCGGCGCGGACATTTGTTATAGGTGCAGTATAAATAATTTTTTGGGACGTCGTTAAAGTCAATTTTTTTGTTCATGATTCTCGATGCTTTTATAGTTTGCTGTTGTTATCCTTTTTTTATTTTATATTCTGCTTGCAAGAGCAAAGGTACGTCTTTTGTTCTATATACAAAATAATAATACAGGCTATTTACTTTATTTCGTATGCAAAATAAAGCTGGTGAGTAAAAGATAACTTCGTAATAACTTGCACTTCCTGATTTATTCAATTGTTTTAGTAGCGTATAAACCAAAAGAAAGGAGTTGTATAGGTATGGCAAGACCAATTAAGGAAACTCCGATACTTTTCGGAGAAGATGCTCGGCGATTTGAAGAACGGATGAAAGAGAAGCGTAGTGAAACGCCGGAGCAGCGGGAAAAAGGTTGAAAGATTATGAACTGGCAATGAAAATCTTAAAAAAATAAAATACGAATCTTTTCTTTATCGGGAAGCTTTGTTAGCTGTAAGTAATGTACTTGAAAATAAAACGGATTGTCGCTTTTTAACTGTAGATGTGTATGCGGCAGCTGTTTCTTTTTATGATAAGAATGGATTTATTCCTTTGAATAATGAAGATGTGGATTCTGCTACACGTTTGCTTTATTTTGACTTGAATGATATTATGAAATAGATTAGAGCAGCTTTATCAAATATTTTGTTTTGTATACGAAACAAAACGACACACCTTTTATTCTATATATGAAACGAAAAACTTATTGAAGCCTGCTTTTTATATACATACGCTTTAATTATACAATCATCATTCGTTTTCTTTCCTAAACATTTATAAATCTCTCTTGTTATTTTCCGAAAAGAATTTGTACCTTTGTCATTGGAACGTAGCATGCCGTTTTATGGTATGCGATTGTGCGTTTCCTCGGTGAACAGGAAATCGTAGCGGATTTTTTTTCAGACACCGGGAGACGCCTGTACTTCTATGACTTCTCATAGGGTACGGGCTGTCTGCCCGTGTCTGAAAGGTAGCCGCTACTACCTCCTGTTTGCGGGATTGTGACAGCTCCGTACTCTTTTATAATAAAAGGTACGGAACTAGTTGATATTATTAATCTAGTTCCGTTTTTTTATGTCAAATTGGCTCACAACAAAACAGATGTCTGAAAGACGCGACATCCAAGAAGCTATTTTAAAGAATTGGGCAAATCTTGGATATATTACGAGTTCCCGAATCAACGATCAGTTGTTTTTGGATGATGAGAGTTTGGATGCTTATCTGGAAGCTCACAAAAGACTTGGTTTAGAAGCAGGTTACCTTTCCAAAATCGTAGAAGAAAAGAAATTGGAACGTGACTTTATCATTTCCAAATACGATGATCTGCTATATGTATTGAGAACACAGAAGACTTGTAAACCTCTATATCAAATAATCATTCGTGAACTGGCAGCATTGATTCTTCACCCTGTTGCCCGCAATGTTTTCTATTCTATTTCTATAGGAGAATCAGTAGAGAAAGTGGCTGGTAGGCATCGAATTACCTATGAAAAGACATTGCAAATTTATAACTCTATACTTAAAGGATTAAAACTGAAGAAAGATATATTGGCTACTTATCGAAAACGTGCTATCAATGCCCGTTTTTTATCTTTGGCAGATAATAATAAGAATATAAATATTGAGCAGGAGGAGTGGATACTTCAATTACCCGTTTGTAAAGTAGCTGATACGCGGTTGGCTAATGTCTTGTATAATCAAGATGTTCGAACGGTAAAGGACTTATTGGAAATCGTATCGGGAAGAGGGTGGAAAAGCCTGTTGAGAATAGAAGGAGTAGGAAAAATCTCCTATTATCATTTATTGTCCAAGCTTCAGATGATAGGTGTTGTGGATGAAAGTTTGGACCGGATTCTTGCCGGACACTCTGTTGGTCGGTTTGAGAAGAGATGATAAATGATGGATAAAGCATAATGCAAAGAAATGGAATGTAAAAAGACTATTTTAAAGGAAGATAAGAATTTCGGCCTTTAAAATAGTCTTTTTATATCGTGTATGTATGAACATACTCTTTATCTTTCCGCCTCTATTGTATAAGTAAAACTGTCTGCCCGGTAGTATCCGATGTTGTATTCAATCGGCACTCCGTTCACATCATAAACAAATCTTTTCCTTATTAATATAGGATCGCTGGATTTTATTTCCAGTTTTTCTGCGATAAATTCCCCTGCAAGTCTCGCTGAAATCTCCTCCTTGCTGGTTTTTACCACTATGTTATATTGAGTTTCCAGCATTTCATATAATGGGCGTGTGTAGTCTTCTTCTCCAGTCAATGGAATGTTCGGATTGAAATAAGAGATAAAGTAGACAAACGGGTATTCCTTTTTTCCTCTGACGCGCTCCATTACTACGCAGCGGGCATCAGGGTTAGAACCTAAATTAAAGAATGTGCCGATTTCTTCAGTCGGACGTTTCAAACTGATATGTAGTTCGAAATTACGAATTTCGATACCTAACATCTTCATTTCCTGCGAGAAACTAAGCCAGTTCTTTACTCCGCCTACGATACCTTTCTTTACCACCTTCGTTCCGTATCCTTTCTTTCGTACTAGAAGTCCCTCAAATACGAGTTTGTTGATAGCTTGTCTTAATGTGTTCCTTGAAATGTGTAATTGTTCAGACAATTCGACTTCATTGGGAAATAGCTTCCCGTTTTTGTACTCTTCAGATTCTATGAGTCTTCTAAGTATCTCTTCTGCTTGAATATGAAGAGGTTTATCACTATTATGGTCTATTTTCATATCTATCCGGATTGGTTTATTTTCAGCAAATATAAGATTTATCAAAAAATAATCCAAGTTTTGTTTGGAATAAAAATAAAATCTATATATTTGCACAATCTAAAATATGTATGAACATATAAAATTAAAAACAACTATAATATGAGAAAAGCTAATTATGATAAATTTCCTTCTACGAAGTTGGCGGGGATGCTTGTTCAGGGTTGGGATGCTATCATTTCTGTGTTAAAAAAGCAAATGGATGCAAGAAAAGTGCTGGCAGTGGATTTATATACTGGAGTATATGAAGAAGAAGTGCTGGATGCTTTTTCAAAAGAATTCTCCGGAAAGGTGATGAATGTACGTGATTTGATGAAACCGGAACAAGAGATCCAAACTTTGACGGAACGCTTCATGACGGAAGATGTGTTGTTTGGCTATGTGACCAATTTGAAGCTGGAAGATTATTTTGATGCGGATAAATTGGCTGCTGCGCAAAAGCAAATTAGTGAAGCGGAGGATACTATTGTAATAATAGGTACGGGAGCTGCCATGGTGGCTCCGCAGGATGCGATGATTGTATATGCGGATATGGCACGTTGGGAAATTCAACAACGTTTCCGTCGGCATGAGGTAAAAGCTTTAGGGATAGACAATCGGAAAGATGCCGTTTCTTTGCAATACAAGAGAGGCTATTTCAATGATTGGAGAGTATGTGATAGGTATAAGGAAAGATTGTTTGACAGGGTAGAATTCTGGATTGACACCCATGTGGCCGGAACACCGAAGATGATTGATAAGGATACTTTCTTTAAAGGGGTAGAGGCAACGGTGAAAACACCGTTCCGGGTAGTTCCTTTCTTCGATCCGGCTCCCTGGGGTGGTCAATGGATGAAAGAAGTTTGCGACTTGGATCGTGAACGCGAAAATTTTGGCTGGTGCTTTGACTGTGTGCCCGAAGAAAACAGCCTCTATTTTGAGGTGAACGGAGTGCGCTTCGAACTTCCTTCGGTCGATTTGGTTTTGCTGAAAAGTAAAGAGTTGCTTGGTGAACCGGTGGAAGCACGCTTTGGAAAAGACTTCCCCATCCGTTTCGACTTTTTGGATACGATAGGTGGAGGTAATTTGAGTTTGCAGGTGCATCCTACCACTCAATTTATCCGTGATAGTTTCGGTATGTACTATACACAGGATGAAAGTTACTACATGGTAGATGCGGAAGAAGATGCCGTAGTTTATCTGGGAGTGAAAACGGGCGTTGATAAAGAAGCGATGATCGACGATTTGCGTAAGGCACAAAAAGGCGAATTGGTGTTCGACGCAGAAAAGTATGTCAACAAGATTCCGACAAAGAAACACGATCACTTCCTGATTCCGGGAGGAACGATTCATTGTTCCGGTGCGAATAGTATGGTACTTGAAATCAGTTCGACTCCGAACCTCTTTACTTTCAAACTATGGGACTGGCAACGTCTGGGACTGGATGGAAAACCACGCCCAATCAATGTGGAACGTGGTAAATGCGTAATCAACTGGAACCGGGATACGGAATATGTAAATGAACATCTTCGCAACCAGTTTAAAGAAGTGGCTTCCGGAGATGGGTGGATTGAGGAACGTACCGGATTGCATCCGAATGAATTTATCGAAACCCGCCGTCACCGTTTCTCGTCACCGGTGCTGCATCACACAAACGACAGTGTAAATGTGCTGAATCTGCTGGAGGGAGAAGAGGCCGTCGTTGAGAGTCCTACTCACGCCTTTGAACCT
The DNA here is from genome assembly GCF_027257075.1 of Bacteroides sp. LFL-34. Taxonomy (NCBI): domain Bacteria; kingdom Pseudomonadati; phylum Bacteroidota; class Bacteroidia; order Bacteroidales; family Bacteroidaceae; genus Bacteroides; species Bacteroides sp. LFL-34. The sequence continues at coordinate 133,688 of NZ_JAPQKZ010000010.1, forward strand.
TTCGTGGTGCATTATGCGGAAACATTTATCATTCCTGCTTCTGTTGGCGAATATACAATCAAACCTTATGGAAAGTGTCGCGATAAGGAATGTGTCACTATCAAGGCATATGTCAGATTTTAGTACTTGAACTTTTAAACCTAAAATAGTATATGTATGAATATGATAAACGGGTAGTTTTGACTCTGGATGCAGGAGGAACAAATTTTGTATTTTCTGCCATTCAAGGGAATAATGAAATGATAAGTCCAATAGGGCTTCCGGCAGTTTCTGATAACTTAGACGAGTGCCTGGAAGTATTGGTGAAAGGATTTGATAGAGTGATAGCTGCTATACCAGTTCCCCCAGTTGCGATCAGTTTTGCTTTTCCGGGCCCTGCTGATTATGAGAATGGAATCATAGGAGATTTGCCCAATTTTCCTTCATTTAGAGGAGGTGTTGCATTAGGTCCTTTTTTGAAGCATAAATACGGAATTCCGGTTTTTATAGAAAATGATGGAAATCTGTTTGCTTACGGTGAAGCCTTATCGGGTGCATTGCCTATGATAAACAGGGAATTATCTTTAGCTGGTTGCAGCAGGGAATATAAAAATTTGATTGGTATAACATTGGGAACCGGATTCGGTGCAGGAGTTGTTATAAATAAAGTCTTGTTGACCGGAGATAATGGTTGTGGAGGGGACATCTGGCTTATGAGAAATAAGAAATATCCGGATATGCTTGCTGAAGAAAGTGTTAGCATACGCGCTGTGAGAAGAGTATACAGCGATTTGTCCGGACAAAGCTCTGCTTCATTAAGTCCAAAAGATATTTATGACATTGCTGAAGGTATAAAGGAAGGTGACAGTCATGCAGCAATCGCAAGTTTTAATGAACTTGGTATAATGGCAGGTGCTGCTATTGCTTCGGTACTGAATGTTGTGGATGGTCTGGTGGTTATAGGTGGAGGAGTCGCAGGAGCCTCAAAATATATATTACCAGCTCTGATAACAGAACTTAGGGCACAACTGACAACTTTTTCGGGAAATAAGTTTCCATGCGTTTCTATGCAAGTATATAATGGAGAAGATGAATCGGAGAGAGCTCGTTTCTTGAGTTTATCTGATAGTCAGGTTGTCATTCCTGGTACTCATTTGACTACTACCTATCATCAATTAAAACAGACCTTGGTGCTGTGCAGTAAAGAAGGTGCTAGCCGCTCTATTATGCGAGGTGCTTATGCCTATGCGCTACAAAAAATAGATTTAACGTAATATTCGTAAACTAAATATCATATGAAAACACTAAAAAAAATCATTTTCATTTCTATTGTATTAGGAATGATATCATCATTAATTATTTCGTGTAAGAGTGATGATAAGCAACAGACAGGGTTACTGACCTTAAGTATTTTGGAGGGGAAAATTAAGATTGGGGATTATGTTTCTGTAGAACTGTCATTGTCTCATCCTGATTTGATTTCAAAAATTGTGGTTAAGAAAAGTATCGAAGGAAAAGAAGTCAGTTCTTATTTAAAGGAACTGAATGTGAAGGAATTGAGCTTTCCATATACATTCACTGAGGAGATTATCGCCGGTGATGAAAATGGAATATTAGTGTACTCCTTTTATGGAATGGATGAGAATAATAGTGTGGTGGATGCCGCAGATCTGGTTTTAACAGTGGAGCTGGCGCAGATTCCGTTATTGCTAAAATATGACTGGGTATTGGCATCACAAACTATTAAAGGAGAAGATACAGCTACTCCCGATTTGAAAGATGATATACATCGGTTTAATTCAGACCTGACTTGGCAGGTTGATTGGGGATTCATATTCTCAAGTGCTGCTTTGGAAACATTAAACTCCTATTGTGCATGGCAGGTTACCATGGACGGCGCTACTGTCAAGACTCTATCTACCATTCACTATAATGTGTTTTCACCGTCCCAAGCTTTGATGACTCATTATAATGTATTACAGTTGTCGGATCGTAAAATGATATTGGAAAGTTATCAAGACCTTTCAGGGCTGGGGGATGGCTATTCTTCAAATGAAAGAGTGTTGGAAGTTTATACGCCAGTATCCAAAACTGAAGATTTTACTCCTTATCGGGGACAAAATCCGGATAACTATATTGTAGCGTCTTGTAATCCGGGATCTTATTAATAAACAATCTAATCATAAAAACACATGAATAATTTATTTAGGAGCATAACTTTATTGTTGTTGATGTTTATTCTGGGAAGTGTTAGTGCACAGAATCAAAGTTTGAACGTCAAGGGTACAGTTCGTGATGCAATGGGTGACCCCATTATCGGAGCTACTATTTTACAGCAAGGTTCAACTTATGGAACCATTTCTAATAAGGATGGAGAGTTTTCATTATCTGTTCCCGACAAATCAGTACTTGAGATTTCTTTTGTAGGATACCAAACAAAGATCGTTAAAGTTACCGCACAAAAGAGAGAATTTCACATAGTGCTGGAAGATGATATGCAAGTATTGGCTGATGTGGTAGTGGTAGGATATGGTGTGCAAAAGAAAAGTGATCTGACTTCGTCAATTTCTACTATTAAGTCAGAACAATTATCTTCCACTTCGATAACCTCTTTAGATCAGGGTATTCAGGGAAGAGCAGCCGGTGTGGCTGTTTTAAACACTTCGGGTCAGCCAGGTGCCGGAACTTCTATTCGAATCAGAGGTACCAGTTCTATTAATGGAAACAATGAACCTTTGTATGTGATTGATGGTGTTCCTGTGATTAGTGATGCAAATACATTCAGCACCGGGACTTTAAAGAATCCGGCTCTTAATCCTTTGACTAATATCAATCCCAATGATATTGAATCTATTGAAATTTTGAAAGATGCTTCTGCAACTTCCATATACGGTGCCCGTGGGGCGAATGGTGTGGTGCTGGTCACTACCAAACAAGGTAAGAATGGAAAGCCTAAAGTCTCTATCGGAGCTAAATACACATTGCAGCAGGTAACTAAAAAAATGGATATGCTGAATGCGGTCCAATTGGCCGAGTTGGGAAATGAGGCAACGGACAATGCTGGTGAAGAAAGAAATCCCGTTTTTGCTGGGTTGAATAATCTGTCCAAACTAAATACGGACTGGCAAGATGAGATATTCCGTACAGCACCTATGCAGAACTATGATATTTCAGTATCAGGTGGAAATGATAAAACTACTTATTTTGTTTCCGGTAATTTACTGTTGCAAGATGGTATAATTATTGGTTCAGATTTTGGAAAAGGAAGCTTTCGTATTAACCTGGGGCAGCAAATAAATAAATGGCTGAAGACTGGCGTTTCTGTAAATCTGAGTTATAGCCGTTCAAATGGTGTAGTAACGAACTCGGAAGGAGGATTTGCTTCTTCTATCACTTCTTGGGCGTTGGAAATGAATCCGGCTCTTCCCGTGAGAAATGAATCCGGAGATTACATTTATGAAAACAATTTGACTACAACTAATAATGTGGGTAATCCTGTGCAAGATGCCTATGAAGCGAAAAATAGAAATACTTCATTCCGGACATTGGCTAATGCTTATTTAGAATGGGTTCCAATTAAAAATCTAACCTTTAAGACTAGTATCGGTGTTGACTATTTCTATATAAAGGATCAGGCTTTTGCTCCCGGGGAGATTAAACGTGCAGAATCGAATGGTGGCTATGCCAGCATAGGAAATCGTGACGGTTACAACTGGGTATGGGAGAATACCGTCAACTATACAAACACTTTTGAGAAGCATACGATTAGCGCTTTGGCCGGTATGACAGCGCAAGCTTTTGTCTCGGAAAATTCGGCAGTTTCAACAGCTGATTTTACAGACGGATTTTTAGGATTCAACTCAATACAATCAGGAGCGTTGCGTCAAGCTGCAAGTTCGGGTATCTCCGAATGGCAGATGTTATCTTATTTGGCTCGTGTGAATTATAATTACGGTGGTCGTTATTTAATGAGTCTGACCGGTCGTATTGACGGATCTTCAAAATTTGGTAAGGGCAATAAATATGGCTTTTTCCCTTCAATCTCGGGTGCATGGAGAATTTCAGAAGAGAATTTCATGAAGCGGGCGCAAGCCATTTCAAATATGAAGTTGAGAGTAAGTTATGGTATTGTGGGCAATGAAGGAATTCCTCCATATAGTTCGCAAGGGCTGATGTATAACACAGAAGCGTATTTTGGCAATAGTGAAGTGGCAACCGGCGTGGTGCCTTATACATTGAGTAATCAAGACTTGAAGTGGGAAACAACTTCGCAGGTGAATCTTGGTTTTGACTTGGGTTTATTTAATAATCGTCTTACCTTAACTGCGGACTATTACCGAAAAAATACGCGCGACTTGCTGCTTGCTATGCCTGTGTCGTTTAATACCGGTTATGATACAGCCGTAAAGAATGTTGGCAGTCTGCGTAATGAGGGTTTTGAATTTGCTTTGGGTGCAGTACCTTTTGCCGGTAAATTCGGCTGGGATATGAATTTTACTCTCGGTTACAATAAGAATGAAATTACAGATTTAGCTGGAAGCCAGGAAAATCTTTCGGGGGCATCTATTTTGGGAGTAACCTATTGGACTAAAATAAATGAGGGTAAGCCTATCGGTACAATTTATGGATATAAAACTGATGGAATAGCACAATTGAGCGAAGACTTGTCTAAAATTCCATATTTCTCTGGAAAAACCTTGAAACATGGTGATCGTAAATATGTCAATAAGAATGGTGATAATGTGATTAATGAGGACGATTTATATGAGTTGGGAAATGCTAATCCGGATTTTACTTTCGGATTCAATAATACCTTTACTTATAACCTGCGCGATCATTCATCCATTGGGCTGACAGTCTATTTGCAAGGTGCGGTAGGTAATGAGATTGTGAACTTCAATAAGTTTTCATTGGAAAGTTTTGACGGACATAAAAATAATTCTGTGGCAGCATTGGAAAGATGGACTCCTGAGAATCCTACTAATAAATATCCTCGTGCCACGACTAAATCATCTGGTACTATTTTGTCCGATCATTATGTGGAAGACGGTTCATATCTCAGAATAAAAGATATCACGTTAAGTTATACTTTCCCCAAAAGCATCCTTCAGAAATTTTATTGTGAGGGACTTACAATCTTTGCCGGATTAAAGAATATTTATACGTTCACCAATTATTCCGGATATGATCCTGAGGTAAGTCGTTTTTCTAACGACAATCTTTCAATGGGAGCTGATTATGGTTCTTATCCGATGTCTAAATCGTATGAGTTTGGTTTAAGAATGAATTTTTAAAAAAGAATAGATTATGAAAAAATACATATTAAGCATTTTATTGAGTGGAGCATTCATGTTCACTGCTTGTTCGGATTTCCTCGACGAAGTGCCTAAAGGGAATATTACAAGTGAAGGATATTATAAAACAGCTCAGCATGCTATATCCGCCACCAATGCTATTTATGATTATTTGATTATCGGATATGCTCCGAATGGGTTATGGGATAAAAACTATGGTGGTACTTTCTACAATGATTATTGGGTTCTTCAGGATATGTTTGCTGATAATTCGGAAACTAATCAGACCAGCATTGACTACCAATCGGTGGAAAATATGCAAATAGACCAATATAATCAGCCTGTAGAATTGCTGTGGAGAGATTTTTATCAAACGATAAAATGTTGTAATGTCGTGATTGATAAAGTTCCATCTATTGATATGGATGTGACTTTAAGAAATCAGTTGGTGGCCGAAGCAAAATTCTTTAGAGCAATGATGTATTTTGATTTGATCCGGATGTTTGGTGATGTTCCTTTACGCGAACATAATGTTGAAAGTGCAGAGGAAGATGCAACTAGCCGGACCTCCAAAGAGACAATTTATGAATTGATCTTTTCGGATCTTAAGACTGCTGAAACCGATTTGAAGTACACTGAACGCTTTGGCGGAGGAAGACCTTATCCTGCATCTGCATCAGCTTTGTTAGCCAGGGTTTATCTAACTTATGCAGCAGAACATCATAGTCAGGAGCATTACCAGCTTGCTGTAGACAAGGCTAAATCTGTCATCCCGAATTTCCCTATGCTTGAAAACTACGGTGATTTATTTAAAGTGGCCAATCGTTTTAATACGGAAATAATCTGGGGAGTAAACTTTAGCGCAACGTTGAGTGAAGGTTGGAAAGGTGCACAGTTTTTGGTACGTTTATTGCCTGCCCTTGACGGAGTAAGCAATGCCCAAGGATGGGAAAATGCTACCGAAGATTTATGGAATAGCTTTGACCGGCAGAATGACCAGCGCCTGGATGTTACTTTGAAGAGAAGTTTTACTTATAGTGATGGTAGCATTAAGGATTTCGATAAGCCCTATGTTTTTAAGTATTGGGATAGTCAAGCCGAACCTAAAGGGAATAATACAGAGGCTATATTTCCGGCAATTCGTACAGCAGAGATGTATTTGATTATAGCCGAAGCTTTGAATGAAATAAATCAAGGAGCTAATGAGGAGGCGGTAATCGCAATTAATGCTGTAAGGAACCGTGCCGGACTGACCACGGCTGTACCTACTGACTATAAGGGATTTAAGAAGACCGTATTGAATGAGTATCGTCATGAATTTGTGATGGAAGGACATCGTTGGTTTGATTTGACCAGGATGTGTACACCGCAAGAATTTGTGTCTATCATAAAGGCTGCCAAACCGGAATCTACTCCTAAAGAATACCATGTGAAATTTCCTATTCCTCAAAGAGAAATAGACCTGTCACAAAACATGATTACGCAGAATGAAGGCTATGGACAATAACCAAAAAGATAGAATTATGAATAAGTTTATCTATTTGTTGGCCTGTACATTATTTGTATCTTGCCAAAACAACAATAAGTCATCTGTAACACAGATGGAAGTCGAACTGGATTCAATGTGGTGTACACGGTTGATGCCTGGACTTGGCAGTGGAGTGACAGGAGGTGACGGTGCTATATCAATAGACTTGAAGGATGGACGGAATCTTTTTATGTGGGGTGACTCGTTTTTTGGAGATGTTGTCGATGATAAAAGGAGTAAAGACTCTAAATTTGTGATGGGTAACACTTTTACGATTATCAATGAGAAAGGAGAACTGGAGACCTTGTATAGTGGTGATTTGAAGAATCCTTCTGCATATATACTGGCAGAGCAGGATGGGGATTCACCCCGTTGGTATTGGCCTGGAGATGGATTTGTGAAAGATGGTATTCTTCATTTGTTCATGTCCAAGTTCAGGAAAGTGGGTGAGGGATCTTTTGGTTTTGAATATATGTGTTGTGACTATTTTCGTCTGGATGTGAAAACCATGAAGATCATTGATAAGATGAATATCCCTGCTGCCAATCAGAATGGTGTACACTATGGACATGCAGTGATGCCTTATCAAAATGCAATCTACATTTACGGAACAAAGTCGGACTCGACAGGAGCAAAGGCAGTTGTTCATGTGGCGAAGGCTGAATTGGTTGATAATAAGCTGGCGAACTTTGTGTATTGGGATGGGGCTAGCTGGCAGGCGGATGCTACTAAAACAGCGAAACTTGAAGGACTTCAGAAAAATATCTCTGAGCAATTCAATGTATTTAGTCTAAATGAAAAAATTGTGTTGGTTTCCCAAAATCGTTCGGGAAATGCCAAAGAAATTTATTCCTATATTGCCGACAGCCCTGAAGGTGCATTTAGTCATGAGAAATTGCTCTATACGGTCGATGAACCTAATTTTGAAAAAGACAGTATGATGACTTATAATACAATGGTACATCCTCAATACATGAAAAATGATAAAATATTGATGTGTTATAACGTTAATACCTATGATTTGAAGAAGGTATTTGAGAAGGCATCATTGTACCAGCCTCGTTTCTTCTGGGTACCCGTAGATCATATATTAAAGTGATAGTTATGGTAAAGAATAACTCTTATTTGAAAGCCATTCCCGTGCTTGCCGCTTTTTTTGTTATGGGATTCTGTGATATAGTCGGTATTTCATCCGACTATATGCAGAAGAGCTTTAATTGGTCTCCAACTATGACAGGTTTTGTTCCTTCAATGGTATTTATCTGGTTTCTATTTTTAGGGATTCCTGTTGGTAACAGAATGAGTAAATACGGACGGAAAAATACAGTACTCGCCAGTATGGCGGTAACAGTTGTTGGGATGTTTTTGCCATTGTTGGTCTACAGTAGTGTAACATGTGTTATTGCGTATGTTTTGCTAGGTATAGGGAACGCCATATTACAGATCTCTTTAAATCCGTTATTGAATAATGTTATTTCCAGCCCTCGGCTATTGACTAGCAGTCTGACGGCCGGACAGGTTATCAAGGCTGTCTCTTCGTTGGTAGGTCCTGAAATTGTATTATTTGCTACCCTGCATTTTGGTGATGATAAATGGTATTATTGTTTCCCCATTTTAGGCGCTATTACATTATTCTTTGCTTTATGGTTGACGTTTACTCCCATTCGGAGAGAGCAGGTGGAAGAGAGTAAAGTATCTGTTTCTGATTCTTTCAACCTGCTGAAAAATAGAACCATACTCATTCTTTTTTTGGGAATATTCTTTATTGTAGGTGTGGATGTCGCTACAAATTATGTCAGTTCAAAATTAATGAGCATCCGGTATGATTGGACTGCGGAACAAGTGAAGTTTGCTCCACAAGTATATTTCTTTAGTAGAACGGTTGGTGCTCTTCTCGGTGCTTTCTTGCTGACCCGCATTGCAGGTGCCCGCTATTTCAAAGTCAATATTCTGGCATGTATCATGATGCTTGTATTATTGATTAGTGTTCAGAATCCCGCTGTTAGTCTATTATGTATTGGCGGAATTGGCTTTTTTGCTTCGTCTGTATTTTCTATTATTTACTCGATGGCATTTCAAGAGTGTCCCACAAAAATGAATCAGATTTCCGGGTTAATGCTGACGGCTGTAGCCGGAGGGGGAGTGGTAACTCCTGTTATTGGGTTTGCAATAGATAACGCCGGAATTACGGCTGGAGTTATTGTCATTTTACTTTGTGTGTTGTATCTCACCTATTGTGCTTTTGCGGTAGGAGAACGGAAATGTGGAGAGCAGACATATAATAAATAAAAATATAATGATGAATCAAAACATAATAAAAGGATTGCTAGTAGCTGCTATATGGTGCAGCAATATTCTTGTACTTCAGGCAGCACAAGATAATATAGCCCCACGGGCGCATGTCACGGTATCTAATGTGTTGAATGAGAATTATGCTGCCGACAACCTGGTTGACGGTAAAATAATGTATGATGATAAGGGCGAGTGGGCTTGCAAGGGAAGTGTTACATCGTGGGGAGTCATGTATACCCCGTGGGCACAGTTGGAATGGGATGAAGAAGTGTGTGTGGATCGAGTGGTGCTGTATGACCGGGTATCTCTTGCTGAACACCTTGCCGGTGGAACTCTTCATTTCAGTGATGGATCTCAGCTTAGTGTAACAGCTATTCCCAATGATGGAAGCCCGAAAAGTATCTCTTTCCCTAAGAAAAAGGTGAAATGGATTCGTTTTGAGGCAACAGATGGGAATGGAAAGAATTTGGGGTTGTCTGAAATCGAAGTTTTTGCCGCACATGGTAATCAAACTGACTATGTAGAGTGGGTTGACCCTTATATTGAAACTACCCGGGGACGGTGGTTTTTCTGTACTCCGGGCGGACGTCCCTTTGGTATGGTGGCTGCTCATGCTTTCACCCGCAATAAAAATCAGGGAGGTGGCGGATATAATTATAATTTTCCGGATATCTTAGGATTCTCTCAAATAAATGAATGGATGATTTCCGGTCCGAACATTATGCCGGTTGTAGGGGAAATAAATCCTACTGAAGGTATGGCAGGATGGAAATCACCTTTTAAACATGAAAGTGAAATAATTCAGCCAGGCTATCATCGTCTGTATTTGGACCGGTATAAGACTTGGGTGGAGTATACGGCAACAGAGCGGGCTACATTCTACCGTTTGAATTATACCGAAAATGTAAATGCCAAATTATTGGTGGATGTAGGTAGTGTTTTAGGGAATTGCTCTATGGATAAAGCTACCTTACTGCGTGTCAGCAATACACGTGTTGTAGGAGAATTTTTCACGACAGAACGCTTTTGGGGTGGTCCTGACAGCATAAAAATAAGCTTTGTACTAGATTGTAACCGTCCCATAAAAAGCATTGACGGATGGAATGAGAAAGGTGTCTTGCCCGATGTTGAGGCTATTGCGGGGAATGCTGCCGGTATGGTTTTGAACTTTGGACAATTGAATGCTGAAGAGTTGCTTTTTAAAATGGCATTCTCATATACAAGCGTAGACAATGCAATAGCCAATATGGATGCGGAACTGAACCATTGGGATTTTGACAAGGTATGTAAAGAAACCCGTTCTGTCTGGAATGAGGCTTTAGGACGTATAGCTGTTGAAGGTGGTACGGATGCTCAACGCATCAAATTCTACACTGACCTTTGGCATGTATTGCTAGGGCGACATAAAATAAATGATGTGAATGGCTATTATCCGGATTATGCCGGAAATAAATACGTCAATAAACGTACGTCTGAACCTATGAAGGTACGTCGTCTTCCACTTACGGCGGATGGAAAACCTAAGTTTAATATGTATGGCTTTGACGGGCTTTGGTTGACACACTGGAATTTAAACGTATTATGGGGTCTGGCATGGCCCGAAGTCATGGATGATTTATCTGCTTGTTTAGTTCAGTATGCTGATAATGGTAAGCTGTTGCCTCGTGGGGCATGTTCGGGTGGATATTCATTTATTATGAGCGGTTGTCCGGCTACCAGCTTGCTGGTAAGTACATATATGAAAGGAATTATGAAAAAAGCCGATCCTTTGCATACATTTGATGTCATAAAACGTAATCATATGCCTGGCGGAATGATGAGCTATGAGAGTGCTGATGATTTAAAGTTTTATATCAGTCATGGTTATTGTCCGGACAATGCAAGTAAAACTCTGGAATGGGCATTTCAAGATTGGGGAGCAAGCCGGATGGCTGCAAGGTTGGGAAAACACTCGGATGCACGTATGTTTGAAAAACGCTCACGAGCATGGACTCCTTTATTCAATGCGGAACTGGGCTTGGTATTTCCGAAAAAGAGAAATGGTGAATGGCTGCATCAGGATGCATTGAGTGGAAACGGTTGGGTGGAAGCGAATTCCTGGCAGGCCACATGGTCTTTGTCTCATGAACTGCCTAAGCTGGTAAAGATGATGGGAGGAGCAGATAAGTTTTGCGAGAAATTAAATTTCGCATTTGAGCAGGCAAGAGATTTAGATTTTGTTTATGCTTACAGTGGAGGATACGTAAGTTATGCTAATCAGCCCGGATGTTCTAATGCACACATCTTTGCTTATGGTGGAAAACCTTGGTTGACACAATATTGGGTACGTCAGGTAAAAGAACGTGCGTATGGAGGAATTACTCCAGATAAAGGGTACGGTGGTCATGATGAAGATGAAGGTCAAATGGGAGGGGTCAGTGCATTGATGGCACTTGGACTATTTAGTGTAACAGGTACGGAATCTGATACTCCATACTACGATATTACTTCACCTATTTTTGATAAGATCACAATCAAACTGAATGGGGATTATTATGAAGGAAGTACATTTACTATAACTACCCACAATAATTCTGCTGAAAATTGTTATATCCAACGTGCGCAATTGAACGGTATGGAATGGAATTATGCACAATTTAATCATGCAGACTTTACGAAAGGAGGAAAGCTTGAGCTATGGTTAGGCAATGAACCCAATAAATCGTGGGGAAAACTTAAATATTTGGCTCCGGACTCAGATTTATAATTGAAATAAAACAGTTGTTATTTCTCTATTAAGTGATTGGAATAATGCCGAGTAGTGGTTCTGTTATAACTAATCATGTTGACAGAACCACTTCTTTTAGAGGCGTCTATTAAAGAGAAGAAGATGCTATCTTCGCCCGAATCCTACTTAGCGACTGCGGAGTTATCCACAAGTAAGACGCAATATGTTTTAAAGGTACATATTGCAATAATTCCGGAGTCTCTTTGATAAGGTTGAGATAGCGTTCTTTAGCCCGTGGGCTTCCCGAGCTGATAAGCCAGTTCTCCTGTTGAAGAAACTGATGATCCATGAGGCGGAGCCCCAAATTAGCGAGTCCGATGGATGAGGCGAATAGCTGATTCAGAGCTGTTCGGGAAATACAATAGGCCACACTGTCACACATGACCTCAATATTTATTAATGAGTAGGCATTATCTACATAGCCCCAGACGGAGAAAGCAGCTTCTCCGTCTGAAGCAAACCAGATGGTAGTATCCACTCCGTCTTTATGATAATAGGCTCGCAATATTCCTGTCTTGATAAAATAAAGATTACAGTTCTTTGTCCCCTCGCGTACTATTAAATCTCTCTTTTTGAAATGTACCTCTTCCATACAGTTCAGTAGAGACTGTACATCGGTTTCTGATACCTTGTATCTATCGCAAAGTTTTTCAATGAATGTTCTCATATTGCAAAGATACTTATCGTCGGCAGACAATGAAACGATCTTTCAAATAAATTCCGAAAATATAGAAAGTGGTTAATAACTCTGCCAATGGTACGGCTAGCCAGATACCCGGTATACCCAATACCGGAGGGAGCGCAAAGAATCCGATCAACATAAATACGACTCCCCGGAGAAGAGTGATAATTGTTGCCCGCTGACCTCTTTCGACACTCTGATAATAACCAATGCCAATCATGTTGACGGCAAAGAAAATGAATCCTACTTCGAAATAAGGAAGCCCGTTTACTGCTATATCAAATGCAGCGTAGCTGCGGTCAATGAATAACGAAACAATGTCCTGACAGCATAGTGCGGTAAGAATGAAAAAGCTGATACCGCAGATTAAAGCGGTCCGAATGGCGAGATGCAGTGTCTTTCGTACACGCTCGGGTTGTCCGGCTCCGAAGTTATAGCTGATAATCGGCTGTGCGGATTGTGCAATGGCATTATAGACCATGAAGATGATAGGGAAGAAGTAACAGGCAATACTGAATGCTGCCACTCCGTCTTCACCGAGATGGCGGATGAAAACGTAGTTCCCCAGAAACATCATACAGGCAATGGAGGCTTCACTGATAAAAGCAGAACTTCCCAGTTTAATCATATAACCGATGTTGCGAAGAGTCAGTAACAGACTTTTGATACTTAACTTTATCCGGCATAGATGGAGGGTACGAGAGAAACGGAGTAAGTAAATCAGTGTCATCAACCCTCCCACGACAGTTCCCAGACTGGTGGCAAAAGCTGCTCCCATTATTCCCCAACCAAGTTCGAAGATGAATATATAATCCAGTATGATATTGAGTATGGCTGCAACCGCATTACACATCATGGCATAGGTGGGTGAACCGTCCAGACGGATGCAGAACATACCTATATTTAAGACTTCGTAGAATACGAGAAAAGGAATGTACCATGCCATATATTCTACAGCTAACGGCAACAATCGGTCCGAACTACCTAATAATCTGGCTAATGGCTCTATAAAATAAAGGCACAGAGCAGACAGGATAAGTATGAGCAATGTGGAAAAAGCAATTGCCTGAGTGATATTAATACTTGCTACTTTGCGTTTTCCCTGAGATAAATGAATGGAAGCCACCACCGAAGCTCCCACTCCGAACATCAGTCCGATACCCGCTGCGATCATAAAAAGCGGTGCAGTGATATTTACTGCCGCCAGCGCGTCACTGCCAATTCCTTTTCCTACAAATATCCCGTCCGTAATAACGAACAGAGCCGAGAATACCATCCCAAGTACCGTAGGAATTAGTAACTTACGGAACAACGTGGAGATGTTCATACTGCCGAAATCAATACTATCTTTCATAACTTTCTACCTTTGTCGTTGAAAATGGCGACAAAGGTAGGGTTATGGGAGGAGATAAAAATTACCAAATGGTAATTTTTATCTCTATATTTAATAGGGAAAAGAATCTCTTATGTATATTCTATCAATTATTTGAGCATGTTGAAATCCTTTATTCCAAAAACTTCAGTGGATATTTCACCCAACCAACCGCTTTTACTATTAACACCCACTTGTACTTTGATAAAATCAACGTACTTCAGGTTTGCATCCTTACCGTCGAAAGTTACAGCATGGGATATCTTGAAATGATTGTCAGACGGTCCGGCATTATAGTTGTCATCATCTGTCAGACGATCAATGGCGCTGAAATTATCAGCATATCCCCATTCATAACTATCATTTACCCAATAAGTACCATTACCGGATTGATCGTAATTACGCTCTTTCAGGCGAGTACCTCGCAAAGTATATTGTTTTTCCTTTACCCAGGCGGGATAATAATAATCTTGCCGGTGAAAAGCACCCAGATAATCAATAGACCCACTTTGACCATGATTGTCTGTCCATGGGGTGGGAAGCTGAATACCAGTTGGTTTATGATAGGTGACGGCATAGTCCTGCCAGGTTTCGGCTTTCCCATATTCGGATCCGCGCAATTCATACCAAGTGTCATTAGGTAACCCATCACCATTTTCGTCCTGCATTACCCATACAATTCCCGGTTCTGACGAACCATCAAAAGCGTTTCCTGTAATAGCAATGTTGTAATCTCCATCATTCACGATACTATGATCGAATCCAACGATGATGTATCCACCGAATCCGCCTAGGGAAACATAAGCCGTCTGATTGATTCGTTCTTCTGCATAGGTGCAGGCTTCTGCCATAGTTGTTGTGTTATGATTCTCATTGATGAATTGACCGGGAGCCGGTAAATATTCATATACTTTGTTCATTGACGCAGAACTTGTGGCGCTAATCTTCCGCTGGTATGTTCCTGCGGGAGGGCAAACATTGACTTTTAATGTTTGCGTAGCGAGTATATATGAGTTCTTCATTTCGACCTTTACCGTGTGTTCTCCCTGCTGCTCGGATGTAAACAGATAAGTATCATTTTCTCCGGATTGCACTTGTTCATTGTCCACGGTCCATGTATAGACTGCATCCAGTGCATTATTCACGTCAACCGGTTTGATACGGATAGTTCTGCCGGCTGACATGTTATATTCCGTTTGCAGGAATGTCCAGTTGAAATCTACTTGATCCGGTGAACAAACTTCTACTTTGAAAGTTACTTCGTCATCGCCATCTTCATTGTGAGTAGCAAAACGAACTTGATATTCGCCAAGCTCGATTGTGGGGAGAGTACAGGTTAATTCGTTCGAAATATCTTCACCGTTTATTTGCCAGGAGTAACTGGTTTCCAGAAAAGAATCTACTATAGGTGTAATGGTTAGTTCAGAGCCTTGAAGCACTTTGAAACCTTTGTCGGCATCCGCAATAGAGATAGTCGGTACATCAAGTTGAAAGACATCGATACGTATCTCCTTTTCTGTTGTCCCTCCGGCATTGGTGGCAGAAATCAGAATGAAATACCTGCCTGCTTCATCGGCTGAAAATGTCAGGGTGGAAGTGGTACAGATACTCTTTCCATCTATTGTCCAGTTAAAGGTCGTTTCCGAATCGGTATTTTCATAAACAGGAGCGATGGTTATCTCCCGACCAATTTTTGTTTTATAGATGGGGGATTCTTCTTTCAAGGTAATGACAGGAGCGGAAAGAAGAGGAGAGTCCTCCTCTTCTTTCACGCATGATATTAATGCTAACAGAACAAATAAAAAAAGTATAATATGTTTCATTAGAATCTCACTGCTACATCATCATAAGCAAAATAGGCAGGTTGGCTGAAACCATATCCGTTATCATTACTTCCAGTGACATTAAAGTCTATTTTGACCACTTTGCCTAATGCGGATAAATCCCATTTTGTCCATTCAAGTATATTACCCTCGGCTCCAACCAAATAAAATTCCGGACGTGTAGCTACTTCTTTTCCATCTTCATCATAACCGATAGCAACCAGTTTCACCCAATCATCTTTGCCTGCGGGTGCGGTCAAACCGTTACCGTTGGCCACACAGTTGGCTAGGTAGGTCGTCATAGTCACATACATATGGTCAACTACACGAGCAACTCCGTCTCCAAAGTAAATATAGGGTAATGGACCGTTGGCATATCCGGAATTGTCTGCATAGCCGTAATGTACGCAGAAGTTTTTGGAACCATTATGTCCTCCAAAACCAGTTTTTGCATCCTGATAATAAACGGCTAGTTGGTGCTGGAAGTCTCCATGAGTAAGATCCATATCCAGATAATTGGAAATTGCGTGTCCGCCACCCCAGTATTGGTAATCACCCCATCCGTTAGGAAGTTCGGAAGCAAGAAAAGTGTTGTTTGCATCACTCCAGTTATAGAGTTGGTTATTCTTAGGATAAAGTAGTGGGCCACCATATTGTTGGCTGTCAATTAATGATGACCAGTTTCTTTCTCCTACCATGTTAGCATCACCTTTATAATCAACATCCTCGAATGTCAAGAAGTGTGCTTCACGCACTGCTCTTAATTGCATTTTTATTACTTTACCGAAAGCTTTGGACGGAGTGACAAGTATTTTAAGTTCACCATCTTTGACATCATCACCTGAAACTGCCGGAGCTGTGATTCTTAAGTCTTTATCATTAAGAACCGCTGTCCATCCTTGCGGAATAGCAATTAATGTTGCGTCGTCTATATTGGCAGTTGTAAGAAGATACGTCCTTGTTTCATTAGACGAGAACAAGGTATAATCCCTATTGGCAATGTCAAATGTATATGTTTCCCCTTTGGGCAATGTGAACGACGTTCCATCTGCAAGAGTAACTAGTACATGATTGTCATTAACTGTAACAGATTTGAAGAAAGAGTCTCCGTCTTGTCCTTCCGCTTTCACAGGTTTTCCGTCTGTTCCGTTAATACGTTTGGCTCCTTCGCCTGTATCAACGGTCCAGTATCCGTCACTGTCAACTCCCATAACTGGAGTTGTACCTGTCACTTTTAACTTGTTAGTTGCATCCGGCAGCCATTCTGTAGTACCGTTGGTAGTAATGGTCCAGTAATATATTCCGTCTTCGTCAGCTTTCACTCCAATCACAGGAGCATCTGTACCATTCTTTCCATTTTTGATAGATACGGTGCTTCCATCACTGAAAGTTAATGTGTAGCCATCAGATGTCTGTTCCGTGTTGGTGATTACTTTCCCTTGATTTAATGCGTCTACCAAACTCTGTAAAGTTGTAATTTCAGAGTTCATTTTCTTGACTGTTGTTTCTAGTGTTTCTACTCGTCCGTCGAGATCATTGACTTTATCCCAGAGATCATCGTCATTGTAGCAACTGCATACTGTAACGACAGTGAGCAGTAAAAATAGAATTTTCTTCATTGCTTTTGTTTTTAATTATTAATAGAATTGTGAATTATTGAATCTCTTTTAGTTTCTTATCTGTAAAGGCAATATGTGCCGGAATGTCCCCCGTGATGACTGACCATTTCTTTTTTCCATCCCGGGAGAAACAGTATAATGTGCCGGGAGTCACATAGTCTTTGGCATCGGTGACGAAGAATTCACCTGTTTCCGGATTGATTGCTATTCCATAAGGTATCTTGATAGATTTTTCCGTACCATCTGTAATAAAATTGCGGGTATCAGTTTTCTTTGTTTTTGTATTATAGATGGCGTAAGAGACTGTCCAACTGTTGGTGTAATAACTCCATTCTGTACTGTATACATACAGTGAATCTCTGCAAATAGCCATTTCTGTATTGGGAAGAAGCGGTAATTCTTCGATTACTTTATCGGTATTGGAATCTATTACAAATGTTTCGGAGTAAGTGTCATAATAATCTCCCCGGGATGAGACATAAATATTTCCGTATTGGTCTAATTCCATTCTATGCAAATTGATTCCCACATCAATGGTTTTGATAACTTTGAATGTGTTCAAGTCGATGACGGATACCGTGCGGTCATAATTAGGTACGCGATACCCGCCGGAGTTGGCTACATAGAGTTTGTTGCCCACAATCACCATTTCTTCCGGCTGGTAGCCGACCACACAGGTATCTTTGACAGTCAGTGTGGTAGTGTCAACACGTGCTACATACCCCAGTCTGGCGTTGGGATCTATTTTGACAGGGCCTGCATACGAACTGACGTATGCATATTTATCTTTAAAGACGATATAACGGCAATTAGGTATGGAAATTTGCGTGATGTGTTTTGCTGTTTCTACATTCATCACTTCTACGAAATGAGAACAGTTGATGATGGCATATAACTTATTTCCATAGATTTGGATATCATTTCCCACATCCCCCAATTCTTGTACGACTCCCGGGTTCCGTTCCGCATAGATATTCTTATGATAGATACCGGTTTCGTAATCAAAGTAATCAAGGGTAGCCTTGTTGCTTCCCATATTTCCTTCATTGAGTAGAAAGAAACCTTTGACAGAGGTACCGCTTACTCCGGGAGTAACTTGGTTGGGAGTTGACGGAATAATGCGTTCATCTTCGCGACAAGAAGTCGATAGAAGAACAAAACAGATAATGATGGATAGAACAGATATTCTCATAACATGACGTTTAATTTGATTTTAAAACTTGTACCGGGCATAGGATAGCATTGCACTACTTCATATTGCTGATTGAAGATATTATTAATTTCTGCCGTTACACGTATTCCCGTTTTCCCCCATTGAAAAGTTTTGGATAGGGAAAAATCGTGGGTATACCAGGGCTGTGCGTAGTTCTCCGGGATATTGGCGACTGCTTCATAACGTTCACCTGTATAAATGAAACTATAGTTACAGGACCATGTTTGGTAACTTCCATTGAGGATGATGGAACCTCCATGCCAAGGTATATAAGGAATCTGGCCTCCATACCATTCACTGGTAGGATCGGTAAAATCCTGTGCCTTTTGATAGGTGTAATTGAAGAGAGTGCTAAGTTCCACCTTTCCGAAGCCCCATTCTCCTCGTATGGCTGCGTCTAATCCCCGAATTTCCACATGTCCGAGATTAATCATAGTCCAACGGAACTGGTTGGAGGTAGGCATGGCAATGATTTTATCATCTACTTCATTATAGTAACCATCTATTTGTAAGTCCAGGCTTTTCAGCCAATGGTTATTCCAGGTGTGAGAGAAAGTGATACCCACATCGTATTGGGTGGTATATTCTGGTTTTAAGTCCTTATTGCCTATAAAAGTATAATACAAATCATTGAGAGTTGGCATGCGAAAGACTTTCTTATAAAAGGCCCGTACATTCAGAGGGAGCTTGGTCAATGGTTGCCAGGTGGCTATGACAGACGGAGTGTATTTGTTTTTGGTGCCTGCATTGGCTCCTTTGGTACGTGTATTGTCATCGACATGAGTATATAACAGGCTCGCCTGCAACATGAGGCGGTTGAAGTCAAAGGACGTGGCAGCAGAAGTCAGGATTGTATTACGGGTTGGATAGACAAAATCTATGAGATCGGCCCGTAATGCATTCCATTGAAAATCGTTGGATAATGACATTCTCCACCAGGGATAGATGGTGAATAAATGGGCGGCCGAAGCATAGATTTCTTGCTGTCGGTAGTGATTGTCTACGTACATGGTGGTGACATCCAGTCTGGGATCGGATAAATAGTGGAGATAGTCATAAGCATATTTTCCGTTGGCTAGCAGACTGTACCAAGGCTTAAAATAGTTTTGAAAAGAGCCTTGCACAAACAGATTGGTATCCCACTGCCGGTCCTGATGGCGAAACTTACCCGGTTCTTCTCTTACCGCAGCTCCGGGGTATCCCCGTTCCGAATTGTATAGGTATGCTTTGGCTTTCCATTCTCCTTTGGGGACTTTTCCGAAGAATGCATTCTCCAAACGTAACATTCTTACGTCTCCATTTTGACGAACAGCTGTTGTGTCGTAACCATCTTTCTTGGCGTATGTGAATTTATATCGTCCTGATGTATACATATACTCCGTACTGATGGAACTGCTTATTCGTTCGTTGAAACGATGTTCCCAAAGTAGTGACGGATTGATGGTAGAGAATGAACCGCCTTTCACCCCGATGTTCAGATTGTTTTTCTTTTCCCCTTTGAATAGGGGTTTTCGTGTCTGCATATATATGGCACTTGCGGAACTATAATCTTTGGCAGGTTGGAAGATGGCACTTTTTTGACCATTATATAGTGAAATGACTTCCATATTATCTAATGAAAAACGGCCTAGATCGACGACTCCATTTTGCGCATTTCCTAATTCAATACCATCGTAAAATACTCCGACATGATGACTGCCCATACTTCGTATATTGACGGTTTTTAGTCCTCCAATACCTCCGTAATCTTTTATCTGTACTCCGGAAAAGTAGCGCAAAGCATCAGCAACGGAGTAAACATTGAGCTTCTCAAGTTCTTTGCCGGACAGAATCTGTACAGGAGACATCTTTTTTTGCATCCGGTTGCTGTAGATAGTAACTTCTTTGAGTTTGAGAAGTGTATCAGACAGAGAAGTCTGATGCCGAACCCTGGACTGGGAAATGGCCGGTAATGTGGTAAATAGAGATAGAATCAAACATAATATCCACCGTAAATGGATATAATGCTTATTGTATGAATGGACTTGAATAGAAAGCATGTCTTTTATTTTATAGGTATAAAAAATCCGTTTGTTCAGATCTGAATTCAATCTACACAAACGGACATATAGCTATTATACCAAATAAAAGATAATTGCTTATTTTCTATTTGACTACTACCCGAAATCCCGCAGGTGTAAATCAGAGCATCAAGGCAGGTCTTCTGACTCATCCCATTTTGCAACGCCTTCCCAGATAAACTATCCAGTGACTTTTGTGTTGCAATTTTGCTCTTTGATTACAAGGAGCGGAGATTTACAGCAGCAGGTACTGTTGCCGGTTTACACGGCATTCCCTTTTCATTCCTTTACAACGCAAAAGTTGTTCAAGGAAACCTTAACGGCACAAAGTTAGAAAGTTTTTATTAATTAGTTTGTTTTATTCTAAAAAAATATCCCATTGACCAATAACAAATATTCCGGCATCTGATCCTATTCTCTCCATTTGTTAGTAATCAATTGGATGGAAAAGGATATATTAATATGTTATCCCAACGACAGAATCAATATTTGTGCCGTCAATACTCGCAGAAACATGGTGAGCGGATACACCGTAGCGTAGCCGACGGCAGGCGCATCACAGGAGGTCAGGTCATTGGAGTAAGCCAATGCCGGCGGATTGGTGGTAGAACCAGCCAGAACTCCGATAAGCGTGAAATAATTCAGCTTGCAATAATACCGTCCTATCAATCCCGTAATCAGAAGTGGCAGGATGGTTATGATTACTCCGTAGCCTACCCATATATATCCTCCGCCATGAATGACTGTGTCTACAAAGCCTTCGCCTGCTCCTAAACCTACGCAAGCGAGGAAGATGGAAATACCGATTTCACGAAGCATCAGGTTGGCACTCATGGTGGTATAAGTAATCAGCTTGTATTTCGGACCGAAACGGCTAATCAGGATAGAAACGATGAGCGGACCGCCTGCCAATCCTAGTTTCACAGGTTGCGGAATTCCGGGAAATGCGAAAGGAAGACTTCCCAGAATACATCCTAAAGCGATACCTATAAAGATAGGAATCAGGTTCGGATGATTTAAGCGTTTCATGGAGTTGCCAAGTACTTTCTCTGCATGGGCAACAGCCAGTTCGGAACCTACAATGGTGACACGGTCTCCCATTTGTAACTGTAATTGTGGAGAGGCTACCAAGTCTACTCCCGAACGATTGACGCGGGTGATGTTTGCTCCGAAGTTATTTCTGATTTTGAGTTGTGAAAGCGTTTTCCCGTTCAATTCCGGTTTAGTAATCAGGATACGGCGTGAAATGAGCTCTTTGTTCAGTTGTTCCCATTCCATTTTGATTTCCTTTCCGAAGAATATAGTGATTGCTTCCACGTCAATCGGGGTAGAGATCACTAATATGATATCCCCTACATGTAGAATTGTTTCGGAATTGACCAATTCGGTTTCTCCACCCTCGCGGTGTTTGATGCGGGAAATGACAAACTTACGGTTCAGTAACGGGCGGAGTTCTTTAATCCTGATGCCGTCTACCGATTCGTTTCTCACTTCAATGGAGATAGGGCGTACGGTAAGTTCCTGGAGATGTCCCAGACCGACTTCTGCTTCTTTTTCTTCTTGAGCAGTATTGATGCGAAGGAGATATTTCAAAGCAAGCAGGGAAAGGATGATACCTACTACACCCAGCGGATAGCTGACTGCATATCCTAAAGCAATTTCGGGAGCATCTATGCCATTCAAATCACTGTTGGCCTGTTGTGCGGCTCCCAGTCCCGGAGTATTGGTGACGGCTCCGGACAAAATACCTACCATTGTGGTAATCGGAGTTCCGGTGGTGAAGTGCAGGATAATAGTAATGGTTACTCCTAATACTACTACGAGCATAGCTAGCATATTCAGGGTAAAGCCCCCCTTTTTGAATGCTGAAAAAAAGCCGGGTCCTACCTGCAAACCAATTGAGTAAACAAACAGAATCAATCCGAATTCTTTTAGAAAGTGGAGCAGGTGTTCGTCCAGATTCATGTTGAAATGGCCGAATACGATTCCGACAAAGAGTATCCAGGTAACTCCCAGAGATACTCCCCGCACTTTGATTTTTGCAAGGATGATTCCAAACGCTATGGTTAGTGACAGAATCAGTACGGAGTGTGCCACTCCGCCGCCCCAAAGATTGGGGTAACCTTCAAATAAATTTCTTAGAACTTCCATTGTGATTATTATATGATGATATTTAGTTTAGCTAAAAGTAACCCCGGAGAAATCACTTCTGCGGGGATACGCACACATTGAGCATGACGGTCTAATGCCGTCCTTTTGATATTTTAGCTAGAGAGAATTTATCCTCCTTCAATCATTTCCGATGTCATGACTACTCGATTCTTTTTTTACAGTCTGCCGTTTTCCTATCCCACGAGTAAAAACAACTATAAAGGTATGAATGGCAGGTCTTCTGACTGACTCCCTTCCTGATGCCTTCCCGACCTTGACTATCGATACCTGGTCAGTGGTAAAAGTAAATATCAAGAAGTTGAATGGAGTTTCACAGCAGCGGGACTGTCCGGGATTTACACCCGATTCCCTTTTAATTCAGATAGTTGATATGGCTATCTGAAACCAATTCGGGGCAAAGATAGCGAATTTATATAGGAACCCAAATGAATGCTACCTATTTATTTTATACACAGTCTGATTCTTGTCGGATATCTGTTTGTTTATTTGATGCGTACTCTCATCTCCTGCACATCAAACGTGACGGATTCATTTCGGAAAAGTCTTTCTATATGTCCGCTAGCCACCATTTCCGGAGTAGGCAGCGTGTACATCTGCGGATTATCTATGAGCATGATGGAGTCGCAAAGCGATAAGGCGATGTCGAGGTCATGAGTGGAGAATAAGACACATTTTTTTTCTTCCTGTGCCAGTTTCTTTAAAAGCAAACAGAGCTCGTAGCGGTTAGGTAAGTCCAGGAAGGCGGTCGGTTCATCAAGCAGGATGACGGGAGTATCCTGTGCAAGAGCACGGGCAATCATGATTCGCTGACATTCGCCATCGGACATTTTATCCATTGTCTTTTCTGCATAACCGGACATACCGACTAGCTGCATAGCGTCATCCACCCGCTTTTGGTCTTCCGGTTGCAGTTGGCCGATCCAGTTGGTATAGGGAGCACGCCCTAAGGCTACTACATCTTTACAGCGGAGATTAGCGATACGTACTTTATCGGTGGTGACAAAGCTTATATTCCGGGCTAATTTTTCCGGTTTCAATGATGCTATGTTTTTTCCTTGCAGAGTAATCTCTCCTGATTGAGGCTTTTCCAGCCCCATCATAGCACGGAGCAGGGTGCTCTTTCCCGTTCCGTTACGTCCTAACAGGGCAACGAGTTGTCCGCCTGTGATTCGGGCATTTACCGTTTCCAACAGCGTGCGCTGTCCATATCCTAATGTCAGTTCTTTAAGTTCTATCATTTGAATCTACGCAAGTTTTTAGCAATTACCCATAAAATAACCGGAACACCTAGTAAGGCGGTGATGCAGTTAACCGGAAGTAGGAACTTCTTGGCGATGATGTCGCAGAGAAGCATGCTGATAAGCCCTGTCAGCATGGTGCCGGGGACCAGTATCCGGTGGTCGGCATTGTTGAATAGCAGTCGTGTGACATGCGGTACTGCCAGGCCGATAAATCCTACCGGACCACAGAAAGCGGTGACCGTTCCTGTCAGCAGTGCGGTAGAAACGAAGATGAACGTGCGTGAACGTTTAATGTTCATTCCCATCGTTCGTGCATAATTTTCACCGAGCAGTAACAGGTTCAGCGATTTGATACAGGCTACGGAAATTAGTAAACCGATACATAACATCGGTATCATAATTCCCAGTTGGGTGACTGTGATGTGGCTAAGAGATCCCATTGACCAGAGTGTGAACATTTTCAGTTGTTCGGCAGAACTTAGGTATTGGAGTATCTGAATGATAGCGCCTGCTACGTAGCCTATCATAACTCCCATAATCAATACACCGAGAATGTTTTTTACTTTCCGGCTGATAATGGCTACTCCCAATAAGATTACGGCAGTTCCTACCCAGCCCGAGCCAACGATACCCAGCGACTGAAGAATTGGAAACTCCGCCCATCCAAGTAATGGAGCACCTAGTATGAACAGAGCTACGCCCAGTCCTGCACCGGAACTTACTCCCAACAGGTAAGGGTCTGCTAATGGATTCTGGAATACTATTTGCATCTGTAAACCGCTAACGGAGAGTGCTATTCCTATTAAAGCCGCTACCACTACCCGTATGAAACGGATAGAAAGGAGAATATTCCGTGTCATTTCGTCACATTCGCCTCCGGTGAGTACAGCCCATACCTTGGTGATAGGAATATATGTATCTCCCGTTGCCATGTCTATCAGTAATAACAGTATGGCAACTATACCCAGTGTAATGAATAAAAAGGGAGTGCGTTTATCAGGCTGTTTCATTCCAGATGTCTGTAATAGTAAAGTGAATCGGATACGAGTTCGGGGTGAAAGATATGAATCAGGTCACGCAATACGACGTCGGGACGTACCACTGCAGATTCCCAGTAGTCATTACCTCCTGTCGGTGTTGTTCGTAAATTATTGTTGTAAACAGTTTTTTCGCGTACAGCTTTGGCGTCTACAAATTTAGGATTGACCGTCTTTAGTTCATCCAACGTAGAAGCCATGCCTACATTAATCCAGTAGTCGGCCTTTTGTATCAGTTTGTAAGCTGTTTCCAGTCCGATGGGAGTGGAACTGTTAGACTTGTTTTCTTGGTAGATGTAATCCGCACCCGCATCAGTTACCAATTGTGCCATGTAACTTTGTGTGGAAGGCATCACCCAACTGTCGTTCCACGGGGTATTGAGCATAACGGTAGGACGTTGTTCTACCGATTCGGTGAGCGCTTTCAAAACTTGATAACGTTTAGGGATTTCACGGAATATTTCGATGCCTTTTTCCCTGCTGTCTGTTAATTCGGCAAGAGCTACCAGCCATTCGGCTTTACCAAGCGGCGATTCCTCCAAATATTCTCCTACATACATATAAGGTATATACAGTTCTTTCAGTTTGTCTGTTACGGCAGTTTGCGCATCTCCGATACCGTATAACAGGACAACATCCGGTTTCAGTCCCAATAATAACTCATAATTCATTTCGGGGCCCATGTCCTTGATAGAATTTTTATGTGCGAGAATATATGGATTGGATACATAGTCGATGCCCGATACTCCGACAATTTTGTCCACTTGACCTAGAGCGTCGAACATGGCGATGTAGGAAGAAGCCATACATACGATACGTTTTGCTCCGGCAGGAATCGTAGGACCGGTAAATCCGGCAGGCGCTTGTTCACCGTTGCGGGAAATGAAATAAGACATTTTCACGTCCTTGGCTCCCTGCCATGGGTTGGAAACCTGAATAAGTGTGCTGGCGGTATTGTCCGCACCCAGAATCTTGAATCCGGTTGCGTATTCAGGTGTATAGACATCCTGTTTGAAAGCCTCGAGAGAAGTCTTCTTGTTGGATATACAACTAGCCAGGAAGAGAAGACATAGCCATGTGAGGATTGAAATAGGAGATTTCATCTTTATTCGTGTATCTTTTAAATGAATAAATAATTTTCGGTGTCTGAAGATTGACATTGCGGGGCAAAGATAAGTATCTTTGGAGATATTCTTTCTTTTTTTATTGCATTTTCTCCGAAATCATTCCTATTTATGTATCCTCCCCTTAGGCAGGCAGAATGGATTAAGTTTATCGGTCTGCTGATTACTTCAGAGAATTTCTGCACCTTAAAGATTCAGAAAAAGTTTGGAGATGCTTTTTACCCTCGCACTCTCACCCATTGACTCAAACCGCTTATTCATCATAGTTACAGGTGTGAGGGTAAGAGTGAGAGTAGGGTGAGGGTAAACAGTTACTCTCACCCTGTCTCGTCTTGATTTGGTTGATAGGTTAAACCTGAAGTTTATAAGGATATAGTAAATCCATCGAAAGTATGTAGTTATTTGCAGAATCTATGCAGATAATGGCTTGTTCATATAGGTAAACACTTAGTTTCAAGTAGCGAAACATTTTGTTTCTCGGTGTGAAACACTTCGTTTCATTACTTGAAACTGTACTGTACTGGATTTAGTTGACAACTTCGCTTGTTATACCTAAGTTCGTTTACTCAATATTTTTTAAAACCTAAATAAGTTTACTTGTCCCTTTGTAATTCCTGTATAAGTTGTCATTTTAGATATTTTGCAAAATTATGTATCTTCTCTTATAAGTGCAAGACTTCGGGCTGTAAACTTTCATTAAATAACAAAAACTCTTCGCTCGGGGATCGCCCTAGCGGCAACCTTAGATTTGCAGCATCAAAATATTTATCTTTGAATTGATATTGAAAGGAAAGCAAAAGGAAAACCATCAGCGGCAATAGAAGTCAAGTCTAAGTCCCTATTCGGTCCTTT